>CAZEWP010000007.1:0-25621 GCA_964516285.1 uncultured Saccharimonas sp. (SeqCode) | reverse complement strand
TAAACCAGTCATTCAATATATTGTTGAACAGGCGGTGGCCTCCGGTGTAAAGGATATTATTATTGTGACCAGTGGGGGTAAAAAAGCGATTGAAGATTATTTTGACCAGGACGACAATCTAGAAAGACTACTTCAGGAAACCGGTAAGGCCCCACTGGCTGAAGAAATAAAAAACATTGCCCACTTAGCTAATTTTATTTATATCCGTCAAAAGGGGATACCAAAGGGAACGGCTCGGCCAATCTTAAATTGTGCTCATTTAATTGCTAAAGATGAACCTTTTTTTGTTTTCTTCGCCGATGACTTCTATGTAACCGAGGGTCAGCCTTGGCCAGCTCAGTTATTAGAAGCTCATCAGCAAACTGGCAAGAGTGTTATTTCAATGATGAAAATCGATAAAAAAGATGCTGACAAATATGCTATTGCCGAGTTTGGTGAAAAGATAAACCCAAGACTCTTCCAGATTAAAGAATTAATTGAAAAACCAGGCGCTGAGCAGGCTAAATCTAACTTTGCTTCAATTAGTGGTTTTTTGTTAACTCCTGATATTATTCCTATTTTAGAGAAAGTGCCGGTTTCAAAGTCAGGTGAAATTTATCTAGCCGATGGGTTAAATGAGCTAGCTAAAAAGGACAAAATCTATGGCTGTTTTATTGAAGGAACTCGCTATGACACGGGAGATAAATTACTATATATCCAAGCCATCATAGACATTGCCTTAAAAGATGATCGTTTTCGTGATGATCTAACAAAGTTCCTAAAAGAACGCTTGTAATTTTATTTTGCCTTTTTGCTGGTGGTTCTATATACTAGATATAGAATTATAGTAACTTACATAAGGGGGAATATGAATTTAGCGATGGAGATTTTGGTTATTATACTATCGTCATTTTTAATTATTTTTTTAGTGGTGGCGGTGGTTCTCTTTATTTATTTAATTGCTTTAACTAGGCAAATTAGAAAGATTACTAATTCGACTCAAAAAACCATTAGCAGTCTTGAATCGGTGCTGGGGAGTGTTCGCAAGGTGGCTACCCCGGTGGTGATTACAGAAATGGTTAGTCGCTTAGTAAGTAAGATTAGACAAAACAATAAAAAGGAGGAAGAGCAAGATGAAGAAGAGTAGCAAATTTGCGTTGGGGGCTTTACTTGGAGCTGCAGTGGGAGTTGTAACGGGTATCTTAACAGCTCCTAAAAGTGGTAAAGAAACCAGGGAAGATTTAAAGAAAAAGGCTAAAGAAACTAAAAAAGAATTAGGTCAAAGAACTGACCAGTATGTTAAAGAAGCCAACAAGCTGACCAAGAAGGCCCAAACAAAAGTTCATCAAGTGGTTGGTGAAGCCGGAAAAACGGCGACCGACTTAAAAAAACGCACTAAGCGAGCGGTGGACGGGGCTAAAAAAGGTTTTTTCAGTAAAAAATAAAAGGTTAGATTAAAACAGAGGATTTCCAGTAATTATTAAAGGTGCGTTCAGTTTTTTATAGCTTATGACGACTAAACTTCAACCCGCAGATTTTGTGCATTTACACAACCACACCCATTACAGTTTACTTGATGGATTGACAAAAGTGCCTGATTTGGTTGATCGAGTGAAAGAGATGGGAATGACGGCTGTCGCCGTAACTGACCATGGCACTATGTCGGGGTCGATTGAGTTTTATAAAGTAGCTAATGAAGCCGGGATTAAGCCAGTTATTGGTTTAGAGATCTATATTGCTGCTCGTCGCCTAGAGGATCGTGATCCAGCTAAGGATAAGTTACGCTATCACTTGACACTACTAGCTATGAATAACCAAGGCTACCAGAATTTGATGCGACTTAGTTCAATAGCCAACATTGAAGGGATGTATTACAAACCAAGAGTTGATCATCAAACCTTAGAAAAATATGGGGACGGACTGATTGTTCTTTCTGGTTGTGCAGGGGGAGAACTAGGTAAACATATTCAGAATGACGACTACCAAAAAGCGGTGGAAATAGCTAAATGGTATCAGTCGGTTTTTGGCGATCGCTACTACCTAGAAATGCAAGATCATGGCCATAAAGATCACCCAACTAGGTGGGATGTTCAAACCAAGGTTAACAAAGCTCTAGTAAAGATGTCTAAAGAATTAGGTATCCCCCTTGTTGTTAGTAACGACGGACATTATTTACTAAAGGAAGACCAGGACGCCCATGAAATTTTACTAGCGGTTGGCACAGGAGCTTTTTTGAGTGATCCAGAACGGATGAGTTTTAAAGATTTAGAGCTTTATGTGGCTGATCCAAAAGATGTTATTAAAAGATGGGGTAAAGACTTCCCAGAGGCAGTCTTGAACACTAAGAAGATTGCAGAGCGGTGTCAAGTTGACATTAAACTAGGCGATATCTTGATCCCTCATTTTCCAGTGCCTGATGGTGAAACTGAAAAAAGCTATTTAGATAAATTGGTTTTTCAGGGTCTTGCTTGGCGCTATGGTGGAATAAGTCGAGAGGAGGCAGGGAAGCTGTCAATCGCCGAAGCTAGACAAAAACTAGAACCAAAGATTCAAGAGAGAGCAGACTATGAGCTAGGCGTTGTGGATAGTATGGGCTTTAATGGTTATTACCTTTTAGTGCAAGATTTTATTAATTGGGGCAAGAATCAGGGGATTATTTTTGGTCCTGGTCGGGGTAGTGGAGCAGGCTCAATCTTAGCTTATGCGATGCGAATCACTGAGCTTGATCCTATGAAATACAATCTGCTTTTTGAGCGCTTTTTAAATCCAGACCGCATTTCGATGCCTGATTTTGATATTGATATTCAGGATACTCGTCGTGATGAAGTTATTGAGTATTGTACTAAAAAATATGGCAACAATCGGGTAGCTAATATTGTGACTTTCGGTAAAATGGCAGCGCGGGCTGCTATTCGGGATGTGGCTCGAGTCCTAGAAGTTCCTTACACGGAAGCCGACCGTCTTTCTAAGATGGTGCCTCCGCCAGTTCAAGGGCGGAATATTAGTTTAAAAGATGGTATCAAAGACGACTCTGATCTGAAAAAAGAATATGAAACCAATCCCACCGCCAAGATGGTGATTGATTACGCGATGCGACTAGAAGGGACAATTCGTTCGCATGGAGTGCACGCTGCAGGTGTCGTCATTGCGCCAGATGACATAGTTAAGTTTATTCCTTTGGAGATGGCTCAAAAGGGGGTGATTGCGACGCAATATCCGATGGGACCCGTGGAAGAGCTGGGTCTATTAAAGATGGATTTTCTAGGCTTATCCAACCTTACCACAATTAATAACGCCTTGCGGATTATTAAAAAAGTTCACGGCCGAGTAATTGATTTGAATGAACTGGCTTTAGACGATAAGGCTACTTATGGGTTGCTTCAGAAAGGTGAGACAACTGGTGTCTTTCAGTTAGAGTCAGCTGGCATGAAACGTTACTTAAAAGAATTAAAGCCGAGTCGTTTTGATGATATTATCGCCATGGTGGCCTTGTACCGACCAGGTCCAATGCAGTTTATTGATAGTTTTATTAAGCGTAAAATGGGCCAAGAAAAAATTTCCTACCTACATCCTAAATTTGAAGCGTCCTTAGCTGAAACTTATGGTATCCTGGTTTACCAAGAGCAGTTTATGCAGATTTCCAAAGATTTTGCTGGTTTTACTGGTGGTCAGGCCGATACTTTACGCAAGGCTGTTGGTAAAAAGAAAATTGATCTCATGAAACAAATTAAACAAGATTTTATTGACGGAGCTGTTCGGCATAGTCAAGCTGACCGGTCTTTGGCTGAAAAGTTTTGGGGACAATTGGAAGAATTTGCTAATTATTGTTTTAATAAATCTCATGCTGCCTGTTATGGTTTAGTTGCCTACTGGACAGCTTACCTAAAGGCTCATTATCCTGATGCTTTTATGGCGGCCTTGATGACCAGTGATCAAAAAGATATTGATCGGTTGGCAATTGAAATTGCTGAATGTCAGCGCATGGGGCTAACCGTTCTTCCGCCAGATATTAACGAAGGCTTTTTAGAGTTTGCAGTGGTGCCTGGTAAGAATCAGATTCGTTTTGGGATGGCAGCTGTCAAGGGTGTTGGCTCTAGTGCTATCGAAGAAGTCTTACGGGCTCGTAAAGAGGATAAGTTTAAGAGCATTGAAGACTTTGCTCGCCGAGTTTCAACTAGTAAGTTTAATAAGAAGGCTTGGGAGTCACTAACAAAGGCTGGCGGTTTTGATAGTCTGGGTGATCGTTCTAAAATTTTATTTAATTTAGAAGCTTTACAATCTTTTGCCAGTAAAACTCAGAAGGATATTTCTAGTGGTCAGACCGATCTTTTTGGACAGCTGTCTTCTGCTGATGTCCAACCCAAGATTGACTTATTAGACCCACCAACTAGAACTGCTGATCGAGAAAAGTTAGCTTGGGAACGGGAATTAATGGGGCTATATATCAGTGCTCATCCCTTGGATAATTACACGGAATATTTTAGTAATCAAGTCTTACCGATTCGAGAGATTACTACCGAATTGGATGGCCAAAAAATTGTAGTGGGTGGGCTTGTCTCAAGCTTAAAAACCATCATAACTAAAGCTGGGTCTAAAATGTCTTTTATGGCGATAGAAGACAAAACGGGTGAAGCTGAAGTAATTATTTTTCCAAAAACTTTTGAAAGAATTGGTGACCAGTTGGTTCAAGATACTATTATTAGGATAGAAGGAAAGGTTAGTTGCCGAGATAAAAACGGTAATGAGACTAGTGAAATTAAATTAGTGGCTGAAGATATAAAAGTGATCACTGAAACAGAACTACAGTACTATCAGAAATATGGAGTTGGTTCCAAAAAAAAGACACCTGTTGAAAAAATTAATAAACTAAAAGAAAAATTAAGGACTAAAAAACCGAAACAGCTTAAGATTAAGTCGACAGACTCTACGGTTGAAGAGCCAAAAATAGCCATGGTTTCTCCGTCTTTTGACCGACTATATATTAAAATTCAAGAAGTTGATGATCAAGAGAAACTTTTAGGCCTAAAACAGACCTGTAGTCTTTACCCGGGTATCTCCGAGGTTATTATGGTAATAGGTGATAATAAAGAATCGGCCGTAAAACTACCTTTTCGAGTTGAAATCGTTGATGATTTATTAGTTAAACTAAAACAGTCTTTAGGTGACGAGAATGTTATTGCGAGATAATAGCATAAAGTAATATCCCGCAGGCAACACTAACATTAAAAGATTCTTTTTGACCTTTCATAGGTATCTCCACAAGAGTGTCGCACTGGTTAATTAAAGCTTGGTTGATGCCATGCACCTCTTCTCCTAGGATAATAACTATTTTATCTGGTGGTTGAAAGGCGGATAGGTTAATGCTTTTTCTAGTTTGTTCTAAGCCAACAATACTGTATCCTTGTTGGCGAAGTCTTTGAAGGTCTGGTGTTTCTTGATACTCAAAGTCCACCATGGTTTCAGCCCCAAGGGCTGTTTTGTGAATTTGCTCTGTAATTTTCTGGCGTAGATGCGGAAGTCGCGAGTCGTGACCAGTAATCTCTGGATAAGGGCTATAGCCACTAAGAATAATTTTTTCAACCCCAAAACCTTCACTGGTCCTAAAGATAGAACCAATATTGTGTGTTGATCTGATGTTGTGGGCAATAATAATAATTTTTGGCATAGTTTTATTGTACCACTACAAAATGCTCATGTTTTTTGTTATTATTAATAATAATGAATGAAGATAAAATTCAACAACAGCGTCGCGATCAAGACGAACAGGCTACTCAGAGGCGAGCCAGTATTTTAGGAGTCAGTTATTTAGATACGCGTCGAATTGATCAAACTATCACTTTAGCTGAGGGGGTTCTTGAAATCCCGATAATGCGTCAGAACTATATCGTTCCTTTAGTGATTGGTAGCGAGGGCGTGCCTTGGCAGTTTGGTTTTACGACTCAGACGCCACAATCTTACTTAAACCAATTAGTTGGTGAATACCATGGTCTAGGAAGAGATATCCAGTTATATTTAATTAGCCAGGGCGGGTATAAAGTTCTAATTAGTCGCTTAGACCCAGTTGTTAAAGTTGTTTATGATAATATTGAAATTGCCAAGGAAGGCGACAGCAACACTCTTGAGGAAGTTAGCCGGACCTTAAACTCAGTGGGAACTGATGACCTTTTTAATTATTTAATTGATCAAGCTGAGCGCTTGGAGGCTAGTGATATTCATATTGAAAACCAGAGGACTCATATGAGAATCAGGATGCGGGTTGACGGTGTATTACACCCAGTGGCTGATTTAGATAGTGAACGCTACCGAATTATTCTTGGAACTTTAGCTTCTCGAGCGAATATTTCGACAGCTTCTAACAAGCCCCAATCTGGACATATGCACCAAGACATAATAAGAGACAATAAAACTCGGAGTCTAAATATTAGGGTCGAGGTTATTCCTACTATGTATGGTCAAGATGCTGTTTTAAGATTATTTAATTTTGAGGAAGAGATGTTGAGTCTAGATCGCCTAGGAATAGGTGAGACCGAACGAGCTGAGATTAATAGTATCATAAGTCACCCAAGAGGTATGGTTCTTGTTGTTGGGCCAACTGGTAGCGGAAAATCCACCACACTCTATAGCATGATTAACGCTTTAAATACCACCCAACGAAAGATTATCACCTTAGAGGATCCAATTGAATACAGCATTAGAGGTATAACACAGGTACCAGTTGATACCTCTAACGATCAACGATTTGGTGATGAGCTTAGGTCTATCTTAAGATTAGATCCAGATGTCTTAATGATTGGTGAGATTCGAGATGCTGATACAGCTCGGACGGCTATTCAAGCTTCAGTAACGGGACATTTAGTTTTATCTAGCTTTCATGCTAGCTCAGCCTCAACAGCTTTTAGTCGAATGATTGATTTAATTGGCATTAACCCTATTTTTAGCACAGCTATTCGTCTAGTTGTCGCTCAAAGGTTGGTCAGGCGATTAGATGATCGAAGCAAAGAAGAATATCTGCCTGACGAAGCTACCAAGAACTGGGTTAAAGAAGCTCTAAAGGATCTACCAGCGCATGTTGAAAAACCTGATTTAGATAATTTTAAGTTGTGGCGACCAGTTCCTAGTCAAGAATCACCCTTTGGTTTTAGTGGTCGAATGTGTATTATGGAGCAAATGGTGGTGACAGAGGAGATTCAACGGTTTATCAGAGGTGATGAGAAAGAAGTTGACTCTAACACAATAGAAAGAGCGGCGCGTCGAGCCGGGATGGTAACCCTATTAGAGAATGGCGTTTTGACTGCCCTGAGGGGTGAAACGACGCTCGATGAAGTTAATAAGGTTGTTTAAAGCTATACAAAATAATAAAGATGTGCTATATTCAGTATCTGAATTATTAGCAAAAGTAAAAGTGAGACAAGTATGAGTTTTAATTTAATTAAAAAAGTTAATGACGCACAGAAAAAAAGTGCAGTAGTCGACGCTAAAAGTGGCGATACAGTTAAGGTTTATCAGAAAATTAAAGAAGGTGGTAAAGAGCGTATTCAAATTTTTGAAGGGGTAGTCATTAGAACTGACCGTAAAAATTCACACACCTCCCGAGTCACCGTTCGGAAGATTGCCAGTGGAGTTGGCGTAGAAAAAAGTTTCTTACTCCATAGTCCGCTAGTTGAAAAAATAGAAATTGTGAAGCGAGCAAAGGTTCGACGCAACTATCTTAGCTATTTAAGAGAACGAAGTGGTAAGGCAACTCGCCTAAAGGGAATTGTCTTTGACAAAGAGAATGTTAACAGTGTTCACGACGAAGAGGCTGAACAAGAAGCCTTGCGATTAAAAGAAGAAGCAAAGTTGGTGGCTCAAGCTAAAGCTGAAGAAAAGGCTAAAGCCGAAGAAGAGCTAAAAGCTAAGCAAGCCGAAGTTGAAGCCCGACATCAACAAGCTTCATAAAGCCTTAGTTTAACTATAGTATACTGACTATATGATAGTTGGTATTGATGAAGTTGGTCGCGGGGCTTGGGCTGGCCCGTTAGTAGTTGGGGCTGTCGTCTTGGGTGGTCGGCAAATTGCTGGCTTGTGCGATAGCAAGAAACTAACTCGAGTAAAGCGAGAGCTTTTAGATAAGCAAATTCGTGAGCAAGCTCTGGCGTGGGGACTAGGTTGGGTTGATAATAAAGAGCTTGATCAGTGTGGCTTAGCGGAAGCTTTAAGGTTAGCTACCAGGAGAGCGCTAGAAGCTATCCCGCTTATTTTTAATGAGATTATTATTGACGGAACTGTTAACTTCTTGAAAGACACGCCTTTTAGTAAGCAAGTTACTCTTTTAAAAAAGGCTGATGATCTTATTCCATCAGTTTCGGCGGCTTCGATTATTGCTAAGGTGGCAAGAGATAATTACATGATAGAACAAGCTTTTTTATATCCGTCTTTTGATTTTAAGCATAATGTTGGCTACGGAACAGCTAAGCACCAAAAAGCTTTGGCTCAGCATGGGGCAACAATCCTTCATCGGCAATCTTTTCAGCCGGTTAAAAAGATCCAGGCTCCTTTATTAAGTGGTTGTGTGGCTGAGAAAATAGTAGCTGATTATTTTTTAAAGCAAGGTTATGAAATCTTGGAGCGTAATTGGTTTTTTCCTGGCGGGGAGATTGATGTGATTATTCAAAAAAACCAGGCTGTTTATTTTGTTGAAGTAAAACACCGCCAAAAAAATTTTCTAAGTGATGGCTTAGATGCTATCACTGACCAAAAGCTAAAGCGAATGCGCCGAGCCGTGGAATTTTATTTTCAAACTAAACCACAGCTTAGCTGGGATAAGGTGCAACTAGTTGTTGTAGCTACAACTGGTAACCCAATAAGAGTGCAGTCGGTTGTTTTCCTAGATTAACTACCAAATCTTAGTTCTTCTAGCGGTTGGCAAAAAGAGCTTATCAGTTGGTTGTAATTGGTAGGCTTGATAAAAATCATCTACAAAACTTAGACTAAAGTTGACGCGAAAAGAGCTGATGGGATGAGGATCAACCTTAGCTAATCGATAAATATTTTTTTTGCGAGTCTTACCTCTCTCGCAGATAGCAAAATTAGTGATTAGTTTTTTTAGGTCGGTTGGCTGGTGTGGTTTAATTTTAAGGGCTTCAAGGGCTAGTTCAAGACCTCCAATATCAGCGATGATTTCACCAATAATTAGTTTTCCGTTTTGTTTTAAGCCAGGCAGAACTTCATGTTGGTTAGCTTCATTAATTAGTTGATTAACTAATTTTTGAAAGGTGGCTCGTTCTTGAGGTTGTTGCCAGGATTTAAAATTACCCAAAGCATCAAATTGTGAGCCCATATCATCAAAACCGTGAGTTAGTTCATGGCCAATCACAGTGCCAATTCCACCGAGGTTGGTGGCATAGTCAGCTTTTGGATCAAAGAATGGTGGTTGGATGATACCAGCTAAGAAGCAAATAGTCAGACGATTAGGATCATGATAAGCGTTGACTTCAAAAGGCTCCATTTGCCATTCGTTTGGGTCGGTTTTGGTGTTGATCTTTTTAATGAGGCGTTGTGTCTCAAATAACATCGTTCGTTTGTAGTTTTCGATGAGGTTATCTTCAACTAATTGAAGTCCTGTGAAGTCGCGCCAGTCATCTGGGTAACCAATTAAGACTTTGATGTTATCTAGTTTCTGGTGGGCTATTTTTTTAGTATTTTTTCCCAACCAAGCTAGATTGTCGATTCGTTTATGGAAAGCCTGTCTAATATCTTCAGTTAGTGATTCAACTTGTCGTTTAGTCTCTTCGGGAAAATGTTTTCTAACGAACAGTTTGCCTAAAATATTACCCAACCCACAGTCTCTAATTAAGAAAATAGTTTTTTTCCAAACGGGAACCGGTTGGGTTTTTCCAGTAATAGCTTGTTCGTGAAAGCTAAAATATAAATAATTAAAACGAGAGCTAATTAGTTTTTGGGTGTTGTCGATTAGTTGCCAAATTAAATAATCCTTAATGGCGAGAAGGTTGGTTGGCTTCCAGAGTTCTAAGCAGTTGGTGATGAAGCTTGGTTGATTAACAATTAAATCGGTTTTAGCTGACCAACCAAGAGCCTGGAAGTATTTTAGCCAGTTAAAGTGTGGCCAGCGACGCTGGAGTTCTTTGAGGCTAAATCGGTGGTAATTTTTTTGGGGGTCTCGTAAATCTTCTTGAGGGCAAGAAGCCTTGGCTAAGGTTTTCTCAATAGATATAATTGTTGTCCATTTAATAGCTGGTGTTAGAGAAAAATTAGCCATGGTTTTCTGAAAATAACCTTGAAAGGCTTCCAGATAAGATTTATTTTGTTTTTCAAGATAATAATCACGGCTCGGCAAAGTCAGACCAGCTTGTGAGAGCCGAAGGATTTGGGTGGTGTGGTTCTTATCGTCAACATCAACATAATATTCCCAAAACGCCGGGATATCTAAGGCGTGAGCATAGCCGAGGTAACTGGCTAAATCATCAAGAGTTTTGGCCTCTAAAATTTTTATTATCTCTTGTTGGAGGGTGGCAATATGATTCTCTTCAAAGCGAGAATACGACTGGGATGATTTAATAAATTTTTTAAGCTCAACCAGCTCGTCGTTTAGGTTGTGGTTGGCGAGAACTTCTGCAGTAATTTGGTGGAGTTTGTTTAGGACTTCATTATTAATTTCATAAAAAGTTCCCCAGCTTGTGTAGTCTCTTGGGATGGGGTTGTTGGTTAGCCAGTGATTATTGATGTGTTTAAAAAAATCATCTTGTGGCCGAAAATTATGGTCAATCTGGTTCATATAATTAGAAATTAACTCTTATCTATTGTATCATTTAATTAATGGATAATTCTAAAATATCTAAAAAACGGCGTCTTCGGCTTTTCTTAACAATTCTCTTGGCTGTCATCTATTTTTTTATCCAAGTAATTTCTAATCATTTTAGCCACCGCCCAAACCTAAATCAACCACTTACTAATCAGAGTCAGAGTGGCATTTTGGCTCAGACAGCCCTACTAAAACTAGAAGTCAAGGGTCGTGCTCCTAAGAATAACTATGATCGGAAGTTTTTTGGAGCTGGTTGGGGAAAAATCAAAGGTTGCACCTTAAGAAATATTATCTTGAATCGAGACTTAGACCAGGTGACATTAGACAATAACTGCAATGTTTTGACGGGAGTTTTAAAAGATCCGTATTCTGGCAAAACTTTAAATTATTGGAGAGATGGGAAGAATAGCGATAGGATTGATATTGATCATGTGGTGGCTTTAGCTGATGCCTGGCAGAAAGGGGCGCAACAACTAGATCAAGCCACTAGAGTCCAACTAGCTAATGACCCCTTAGAGCTTTTGGCAGTGGATAGCTCTTTAAATATCCAAAAAGGGGCGAGTGATGTTGCTTCTTGGCTACCTCCTAATAAAGCCTTTCGTTGTCAATATGTGGCTCGACAAATCGCCGTCAAGAAAAAATATAAACTTTGGGTAACATTAGCTGAACGAGAGGCTATGCAACGAGTTTTGGAAAAATGTCCGGAGCAAGCCTTGCCAGAATAATTTTTGTGAGTATAATAAGAATAGAGTTTGTAGTGTCGGCCGTCAGGTCGACTTTTTAAATAAAATAGACCAAACAAGGAGAAAAAAATGGAAGAATTAGATTTAAAACAACTAGCTTTAGCAGTTAAGACAATTTCAGAAGAAAAAAATTTGCCAGAAGAAGTGGTTTTGGATGTTATTGAACAAGCTATCGCCGTGGCTTGGCGTCGGGATCACGGTGAAAAGAGCCAAGAGGTCCGAAGTAAACTTGATCTAAATACTGGCGAGGCCGAAGTTTTTGTGGCCAGAGAGGTGGTTGAAGAAGTTTTAAACCCTGCCACTGAGATTGACTTAAAAGAAGCCAGGCAACAAAATAAAAAAGCTGAGTTGGGTGATGTTGTAGAAGAAAAATTTGAAGTTACAAGTTTTGGCCGAGTTGCCGCTCAAACAGCTAAGCAGGTTATTGTCCAAAGGCTAAGAGAAGCTGAACGCGAAGTTGTTTTGGCTGAATTTGAAGATAAGATTGGAACAGTTATCTCCGGCACAGTCTTAAGAGTAGAGCCAAGAGTGGTGCGAGTAGATGTTGGTAAAACGGTTGGTGTCCTTTTGGGTGAAGAGCAACCTCAGGGGGAGTTTTACACTCCAGGAGCTCGGATTAGAGTTTTAGTTAAATCAATCGAGAAAGATAATCGCGGACCACAACTAATCTTAAGTCGATCCGATGAGAAATTTGTGGAATATCTTTTTGAACAAGAGGTTCCAGAAATTGAAACAGGCGCAGTTAGCATTAAGGCTATTGCTCGTGAGGCCGGTCGTCGAACTAAGTTGGCAGTAGAGAGCACTATCCCAAGTGTCGATCCAGTCGGAACATTTGTGGGCGGGCACGGAACCAGAGTTCAATCGGTTATGAATGAGATTGGTGATCAAGAAAAAATTGATATTATTGCTTTCAGTCAAGACATTACTCAGTTTATTAAAAATGCTTTAAGCCCAGCCGAAGTTGACAGCCTAGAAATAGACGAAAAGAATCATCAAGCGACTGTTTTTGTGGCCGAGGACCAACAATCAATTGCGATTGGTCGCTCTGGGCAAAATGTTCGCTTAGCTAGCCGGTTGACTGGCTACGAATTAGACATTAAGCCAGTGGTAGCTACCAAGGCTAAAACTAAAACTCCTAAGGCTCCAGCTAAGAATATTGAAGACGACTTGATGGCAGCTTTAGATTCATCCGCCCAGGAAGATTAACAACTCCTGACATCACATTTTTAGACATAAATGTTATACTTATTAAGTAATGTTTAGAAACTTAAACCAAAAGCGACTAAAAGTTAAGGATTGGTTGCTTGTGGCGGTTGCTTGGTTGGGGGTGATTCTGGTAATTGCTTTTAGCGCCTACCGTCAATCCTTAATCGATTTAATTAGTTATTGGCAATACCAGCCTTCAGAGGCAGTTTTAAATTTATCAAAAGCTTCTTTTATGAGCCCCAAGGCTGAGTTCGTTTTTTTGGCTAGCCAACCAGTTCTTGATCCAACTTATAACCTACACCAAGAATGTCATGGCGTAGAAGACACGGTTTCGGTTTTAGGTTGCTATAAAGACAGACAAATTTATATTTTTGATGTCCAAGATCCTGAGATTAATCAGGTAAAGGTTGTGACAGCTGCTCACGAAATGCTTCACGCCGTCTATGCTCGTTTAAGTGAATCTGAGCGTAAAACTATCAATGAGTTATTAACTCAAGAGTATCTTAAGTTGATTAATCACAAAAAGTTTGCCGAACGATTAAGTGCTTACGCTGGTTTGCCACCAGCCCAATTAAACAATGAACTCCATTCGATTATCGGCACAGAAATAGCCAAAGTTAGTGATGGCCTAGAAAAATATTACCAGCGTTATTTCACTGATCGCCAAAAAATAGTAGAATTAAATCGAAGCTGGCTTCTTGCTTTTGAGAGTCGTCAAGAAGAGTCCAAAAAGTTACTTGAGGAGATTAATCAGCTAGAAGAGCAAATTAAAGAAGATTCAGCTTTGTATAATTTTAGCGTTAATTATCTAAATATTAAAATCGGAACTTTTAATGAACAAGCTGACCAAGGGCGCTTTGCTTCACAGGCAGAATTTTTAGGGGAGAGAGCCAAGCTTATAAAAGATATTCGCCTCTTAGAAACTACTAGGGAAGAGATTAACAAAGCAATCGATCAATACAACCAGCTCTTAATAAAATATAATGAAATCAATGTTGAGCTAAAAGAGCTTTTTAGTCATCTGGATAGTTCCTTAGCTCCTATGCCAGAAATCCAAGGAGACTAGTGTGGCTAAACCAACAACTCAATTTATTTGTCAAAATTGTGGGTCAAATTATGCCAAATGGAGTGGCAAGTGTGTTAACTGTGGCGAGTGGAACTCTTTGGTGGAGCAAAAGCTTAGCGCTAGTCCAAGTTTAGGGCGTTCAGCTGGCGAGAAATTACAAGTTCAGCCTATTGGCCAAATTATGAATGACCAAAAGATTGCTCGGCTTCGCTTAGATGATGCTGATTTAAATCTAGTCCTAGGTGGTGGCATTGTGCCAGGGAGCAGTATTCTCTTGGCTGGCCAGCCGGGGATTGGCAAAAGCACTTTACTCTTACAGGTCTCTTCTCAGATTGCTAAAAAAAATAAGGTGCTTTATGTTAGTGGTGAAGAGTCAGCTGGGCAAGTCAAGTTAAGAGCGGAGCGGTTAGGCGTTTTAGGCGCTGACCAGCTCGATTTTAGCGCCAGTGTTGTGGCCAACGATATTAGCCAAACTATTAGTACTGGACAGTATGCTTTGGTGATTATTGATTCAATTCAAACTATGATGACCCCAGACATTTCTTCCTCACCTGGCACGGTTTCACAAATTACTAACAGTGCTAATTTAATCATTCAGGCAGCCAAACGCTCTGGCACCGCTATTATTTTAGTGGGACATGTTACGAAAGAGGGCTATATTGCTGGGCCTAAGATCTTAGAGCATTTAGTTGATGTGGTTTTGCAACTAGAAGGTGATCGTTATGGTGGGTTTAAGATAGCTAGGGCTTCCAAGAATCGTTTCGGTTCGACTAATGAAGTGGCAATTATGGAAATGACCGACAAGGGGTTGGTGGCGATTGATAACCCATCGGCTAGTTTATTGTCAGAAAGACAAAACCTTGATGGCTCTGTTATCCTGGCTACTATTGAAGGGAACCGCCCATTACTTGTAGAGATTCAAGCTTTAGTTAACACTACTTCTTTTGGCTACCCAAAGAGAACTGCTAGTGGCTTTGACTTAAATCGACTCAATCTTTTAGTGGCCATTTTAGAGCGTCGGACCAAATTGAAATTAGCTGACAAAGATATCTTTATTAATGTTGTTGGTGGTCTAAAGCTTGATGACCAAGCAGCTGATTTGGCTGTCTGTATGGCAATTGCAAGTGCCTCGGTTGGCCTTAAATTAGATGATCGAACTGTTGTTTTTGGTGAAGTCGGTCTAGGTGGCGAAATTAGATCGGTAACAGCTAGTGATCGTCGAGTCGCCGAGGCTAAGAAGCTTGGCTTTAAGCAAGCTATTGGTCCAAAATATTACACTAAAAATACTTTTATTAAGGGCGTTGGCGACTTAAGGTCGGCTCTGATAAAATATTTAAAAAATAATTAAAGGAGAAAAATGGAAATTGTTATATTTATAGTGGTGGTTCTAATTTTTTTAGAAATGACTTTCTTGTTAATTTCAGAAAAGGTTTTAGCAAATTTATTAGACGCTAGGCGAGGAGTTTTTGTTGACACCTCAGTTTTAATTGATGGTCGCATTTTAGATATCTTTCAAACAGGCTTTATTGATCGTCAATTATTGATTCCTCAGAGTGTATTGGGTGAATTACAGATGATGGCTGATAAGGCCGACGGTGAAAAGAGAGATAAAGCTCGCTATGGATTAGATATTATTCAAGAATTGCAAGCGATTGATAAAAAGCAACAGATTAAGATTTTTAAAGATAAATATCGCCACCGTATTCCAGTTGATGAACAGCTACTTAGGTTGACAAAAAGATATCAGGGGGCGCTTTGCACAGTTGATTATAATCTTAACAAGGTGGCTAAAGTAGAAGGGATAGAGGTTCTAAATATTAACGATTTAGCTCTTGCTGTTCGCTCACCATATTTATTAGGTGATAAAGTTAGATTAAAACTAACTGGCAAAGGTAGCAACACCAGTCAAGCGGTGGGTCATTTGGATGACGGCACTATGGTGGTGGTAGAAAAAGCTAGTAATTTAATTGGGAAGGTTGTTGAAGTTGAGCTTCAAAAAAATCTTCAAACGGTGGCCGGCAAGATGATTTTTGCTAAATTAACAAGCAGGCCTCGTAAGTGACACCAAGATTAATTACCACTAGTCTTGATTATCTTAAGGAGTCCAGATAGGAACAGGAAGACTAATCTTTGCTGGTATCTCAACTTCAACTGTTCTTGACTGACTGGCGTAGTAGCCAGTGTCAAGTGCTATAGCGTGAATCTTAATAGTTTTCTTTTCTTCATCTCGGGTCGCAAAATAAGTATAAGTGGTTTCACCTGGTGCTAAAGTTTTTTCGAGGTTGCCGTTGATGTAGAGCTGGATTTCTGACAGGCTATAAGGTTGCCCACTAATGGCGTTGATGGTAATCTCCACTTTAGAAGGTGTTAATAAAGAGGGTTCTTTTGCAGAGATTTCGATAGAAGGTTTAGTGTCACCAGCTAAATGTTTATTATCTTCTTTATTGGCGTCATAACCGTCTGGCGCAATATAAATCTCTTTTTTAGTAATGGGGTCAATTGTTTTAACAACATCAATCTCAATTTTAGCTAGTTCGGGGGTTAAATCGGTAGCCTTGCGTCGAGAAAGTTTATCAAAGATCATTTTTTCTTCAGTTTGTTTTTGTTTTTTATCCCACCAGGCTGGGAATAATTCGTTTCCGACTTTTTGGATACCATTTGGCACGCTGAACCAATCATTAGCACTCCATAAACCAGCTGGAGCGTAAATATCCTTATGGATATAACTCATAACTTTTTCAATAATCGGTCCAGGGATGGAAGAGGTGCCTTGTTTAAGAATGGTCGCGTCAGAGTTACCAAGCCAGACACCCATGGCGATTGCTGGACTGTAACTAAACATCCAAATATCTTTGGCGTAGCCACCAATGTCAGAAGTT
Source organism: uncultured Saccharimonas sp. (SeqCode) (assembly GCA_964516285.1). Classification (GTDB taxonomy): domain Bacteria; phylum Patescibacteriota; class Saccharimonadia; order Saccharimonadales; family Saccharimonadaceae; genus UBA1547. The sequence goes on along the minus strand of CAZEWP010000007.1, from coordinate 8,947 downwards.
CCGGTCTTAGTAGCAGTTTTGACATCAGGGATATTCATACCAGGGGTATTCCAGCCACTTAAGGGGGCGCGAGCTGATCGGTCGGTTAAAATATCACTGACAATATAAGTGGCTTGATTACTGACCACTTGTTTGCCAACTGGGTCTGACCATTTCTTCAAGAATTTATTATTGCTATCTTTAGCTTCTAAAATAAGTGATTGTGGTTTATAAACACCTCCTCGGGCGAGAGTAGCATAGCCGTTAACCATGTCAATTTGTTTTGCGCCACAGCTACCAATAGCTGATGACAAGCCAGCATTAACTTCTTGTCCGACGGTGCAATAACTTTTAACTCCCATCTCACGAATGGTCTTTAAAGTGTTTTGTATACCAGAGATGTACATGGCTTTAATGGCTGGGATATTACGAGAGGTCGCTAGCCCGGAACGAATGGTAATGTCACCCCTGAAAGTGCGGTCTGCGTTATATACCCGGGTACCATAGAGGCTATCAATATTTTCGTCTTTTAGGATAGTTCCACTACCGAAGTTCAGTTGGTCAGCTGGTTTTTTTTCAAATAACTCGGTGTAAACAAATGGTTTGATCGAAGATCCTGGTTGGATACTGGCTGTGGTGGCGTTGTCTTGTCCAAAGCCGGGATATTTAAAATCTCGACTGCCGGCTAAGGCGATAATCTGGCCAGTTTTAACATCTTCAACAGTCACAGCTCCATTAGAGAAACCAGATATAACTGGGGTGTTAGAGTTAAACATATCATTTAAGGCTTCTTCAACTTTGTTTTGGACTCTTAGGTCTAAAGTTGTTGTAATTGTTAGTCCGCCTTTTCCGACTAGTTTAGTACCAAGCTCAGCTTCGGCGGCTGACCTGGCCATTTGAACAAAATGAGGAGCTTTAATGTTGGTATATTGTTCAGCGACTGGAATGAGATGATCTAAAATAGGATATTCTTTGGCGGTTTTAGCTTCTTCTTTAGAGATAAACTTTAATGAAACCATATTATCTAAGACAGCGTGTTGTCGGTTAATTAAATATTCGTTGCCAGTCACATTATAGGGATTATAGAGAGGAGGGTTCTGTGGAATAGCGGCCAAAAGAGCGGCCTCAGGAAGTGTTAAGTCTTTTGTGTGTTTGCCAAAATAGGTTTGAGCCCCGGATTCGACACCGTTACGTGGTCCGCCATAAGGTGACTCGTTAAGATAAAGAGCTATAATTTGGTCTTTGTTGTACATTCTTTCAACTTCAACGGCCAGAATAACTTCTTTAATTTTGCGTGGAATTCCGCTCAGGTTGCGCTTACCAGCTTCTTGTGAGAAAAAGACTTGTTTAATTAATTGCTGGGTAAGAGTCGAGCCCCCCTGAACTTTGCCCCCAAAAAGGTTATTGAGAAAAGCCCTGATTAAACCAGTAATACTAACTCCACGGTGTTTATAGAAGTTTTTATCTTCAATAGCTACGGTTGCTTTTTTAACTAGGTCGCTAATTTCGCTATCTTTAATGACTAGTTTATAGTTACCACTACCTTTATCTTCCCAAAGAAGTTCCCCATTTCGGTCAAGGTAGGTGTTGACACTAGTCTTAACATTTTTTGCCAATTCACTGGGGCGAATAGAATCCAGATCTTTCCGGAAATAAGCGAACATTCCGCCAATTAGCAGAGTGACAATAATTAGGCAGATACCTAAAAATCGGAGAAGCATTAAGCCACCTTTTTTGTTAAACCAACAAACCTTAAAGTTGGCAGGGTTTAAACAAAAGAGCCATCTTTTGTAGGAGTGCTTGGGGAGGGAATTGAGGTATTTTAATTTTTTAGCGTCTTTAGCACTCGTGTTTGTTTTTTTAGAAATAGATAACTTTGGTAAGTTAGCATAAACTTTTAGCTTAATATTTTTACCAAGTTTCTTCTTGGGTTGACTTTTTTTTGCCACAACTTCACTCACTTTCAAATTTAAATATAGCCTTATTTTAGCATTTTTAAAACAAAAAGATAAGATTTTATCCAAAGAACTTAATTTTTGCTATAATGAATGGCATGACACTATCAGAAGAACTTATTTGGCGCGGTTTTTTTAACCAAACAACCCTAAAAGATATTAAAGAATTAGATGGACCTAAGCTTTCTTTTTACTTTGGGGTTGACCCAAGTGCTTTTGGGATGCAGATTGGTAACTTGGCGGCCGCCATGATGGTTCGTCACTTTATTAACTACGGACATAAGGCCTATCTATTAGTTGGCGGAGCAACTGGTTTAATTGGCGATCCTGATGGTAAAGACAAAGCTCGAGAGCAAAAATCTTTTGAAACAATTAACACTAACAAGCAAGAGATTGCTCGTCAGTATCGGCAAATTTTTGGGGGAGAAAAGTTCACAATTGTTGATAATTATGACTGGTTTAAGGATTTTGGTTATTTAGACTTTTTGAGAACAGTTGGGTTTAATGTTCCTCTCAACCAGATGTTGGGCCGAGAATTTGTCCAGAGTCGCATTAGCGAGACTGGGGCTGGTTTAAGTTATGCCGAGTTTAGTTATGCCCTAATTCAAGCTTATGATTTTTTACATCTTTATCAGCAACATGGTGTGACCTTACAACTATGTGGGGCTGATCAGTGGGGGAATTCGGTGGCTGGCGTTGACTTAATCCGTCGGATTGAGAGACAAGAAGCCCATGTTTATGCTTGTCCGTTAATCTTAAACAAAACTACTGGTAAAAAATTTGGTAAATCTGAAGATGGTGCCGTTTGGCTAAACGCCGATTCAACCAGTGCTTACCGCTTTTACCAATTTTGGTTAAATGTTGACGATCTAGGTGTCGTTGACTACTTAAAGATTTTTACATTGTTAGATAAGCCAGCTATTGATAAATTAGAGCAAGCTACACTTGAAGCCCCTGAACAAAGATTAGCTCAAAAAGCTTTAGCTCAGGAAGTGACTAAGATGGTTCATGGCGTAGAGCGTTTCGAGAGTGTTAGGCGTGTAACAGATGTTCTCTTTGGTGGAGCTAGCTTTGAAGCTTTAAACTCTACTGATCTTGCGGTTCTAGCTAAGGAAATTCCGACAGTCTCAAAATCACTCAGCTTGATTGAAGCTCTAGTCCAGACGGGAGTTGCCAAAAGTGCCGGTGAGGCCAAGCGTTTATTGAAAGCTTCAGCTGTTGCTATTAATGGTCAAAAAGTTACTGAAGATAGGGTGTTTAATCAAGTTTGTTTAATTAAAAAAGGTAAAAATAGTTTTATCTTAGCGCAATAAACTTAGGGTTAATGATTCATGGATAACAAAACCCTACTCCATAAGCCACTTAACACGGTTAGTGGTGTTGGTGAAAAAACTTTCCAGCAATTTAAGCAGGCACAAATTTCAACTATTCATGATTTAATTAACTTTTTTCCGAGACGCTACGAGGATTATTCTCAGCTAATAAAAATTGAAGATATCAAGCCGGGCAAGGTGACCATTAAAGCTCACTGTGAAAAAATTAACACTCGGATTGTCCGTCGGGGGTTATCGGTCACAACGGCGATTTTAAGTGACGGAACAGATCGTTTACAGGCCGTTTGGTTTAACCAGCCCTATCGTCAAACGCAACTAACTAAAAAAACTGATTTTTACTTTTCGGGAGAATATGGCTTTAGTTACCAACAGTATCAGTTAATGAACCCTAGTGTCGAGCAGGTTAGTCAAATGACGATTCAAACGGGCCGTCTCTTACCAGTCTATAAAGCTATTCAAGGTTTAAAAAGTAGTCTGGTTAGAAAAATAATTGCTAGTTTACAAATCTTAATTTTAAATTTGCCAGAAACCTTGCCAGTAGAACTTGTTGACCAACAAAAGTTGCTTTCTCGCCGTCAAGCTATTTTTCAGGTTCATTTTCCACGATCCGAACAAGAAGTTGCCTTGGCTCGTCAGCGTTTAGCCTTTGAAGAAGTTTTTCAGATTATTTTGGCTAGCTATCTTAATAAGCAACAACATCAACAGCTAAAAGGAATAGCAATCACCCCAGATGAAACTACTTTAAAAAAATTTGTTGAGAATTTACCTTTCCAATTAACTGACGACCAGCGTCGGTCTGCTTGGCAGATTATCTTAGATCTTGGTCGGGCCACACCGATGAACCGCTTATTACAGGGTGATGTCGGCTCTGGTAAAACTGTGGTAGCTGGTTTGGTAGCCTACTGCGTAGCTCAGGCTGGCTTTCAGACTGCTCTAATGGCGCCAACTGAAATTCTAGCTAAACAGCACGCAGAAACAATTAGTCGTTTAATGAAGCCGTTTAATATCCAAGTGGGGCTATTAACTAGTAGTGTTCGAGGTGAAGCTCGCCGGTTGTTGTATCGGCAAGTTAAACGAGGTGAAGTTAAAATTATTATCGGCACCCATTCTCTGATTCAAAATGATTTAGAGTCCGCCAACCTAGCTTTAGTGGTGATTGATGAACAGCATCGTTTTGGGGTTGAGCAACGACAAAAACTTTTAACCAAAACCAAACAAATGCCCCATCTTTTAACAATGACAGCTACACCAATTCCGCGGAGCTTGCAATTAACTTTCTTTGGAGAGCTGGATGTTAGTGTCATTAAAGAGTTACCTAAGCACCGCTTGCCAATTCAAACCAAAATCTTTTCCCCTAATAGCCGTCAGCAACTACACAAGTTAGTTGAGGCCGAATTAAAACAAGGTCGGCAAGCCTATTTTATCTATCGTTTAATCGATCAAGGTCTTAGCGGGCAAAAAAATGTTCTTCAGGAGTTTAAAAAATTAAAAAATCTTTATTTTAAAGATTACCGAGTGGCAATGTTACATGGTCGGATGAAACCAGCCGAAAAAGATGCTATTATGAAGGACTTTTTGGCTCATAAATATGATATTCTGGTCTCTACCACTGTGATTGAGGTTGGGATTGATGTTCCAAACGCCACCGTTATTGTGATTGAAGAAGCTGATCAATTTGGTTTGTCCCAGCTCCATCAACTAAGAGGTCGAGTTGGTCGAGGTCAACATCAAAGTTACTGTTATTTAGTTAACAGTAGTAGCTTGAAACCGACTGAAAGATTAAGACAACTAGAAACTAGTAATGATGGTTTTTATTTAGCCGAAGTCGACTTAAAGTTGCGTGGTCCAGGCGAAATCTATGGTATAGCTCAACACGGTGATATTAATCTTAAAGTGGCTTCTTTCGCTGATCTTAAATTACTAAAACAAGCTCAAGCCGGTGCGCTATTTTTCGTTAAAAACAATTATAATTTGCTACAATATAAAGAGTTATCTAAAGCAGTAACATACTACCAACGATTAACAACATTAAACTAAACATATGTATTCAGGCACCACATTAAGAAAAAGTTCCGGTATTATTACCGGAGTTCATCAACGAGTAGATCGAGCGGCGCGCAAGCACTTAATTAGCTATGACCCAAAAAAAATTAAATTTCCGACGATTAAAGAGATTTTACATTTTGAAGGAAAGAACGGTCCAGATGGTTTAAAGCGTAAGCACCCCTCTCAGGACGAACCGTGGCACTTTATTAATCCCCAGAATCCAAAAGATCGTCAGTTGATTATGGTTATCAATGATCATCTTTATAATCTAGCCCAAGCCTTGCGCCAACAAGATCAAGTTAAGTCAGCTTTTGAAGCCGCTTGGTTAGCCCATGCGGTGGTTGATGGATTAACACCGGCCCACCATTATCCCTTAGGAGATAAGATCGAAGAACTATGGGGCAAGAAATACGACCAGCGCTCTTCAGTGGCTAGTAAAATTTTTGGCAAGGGGGCTACTCTAAAAGAAACCATTTCTAAAAATTGGCAATATATTGGCATTGAAGGGTTTTTGACTAGCCATTTATTATTTGAGGCTGGTGTGGTTTCAGCCATGAGTGCTTTAAAAATGAATAAAATGGCTCCTAGCAAAAAAGACTTTACTGAACTCACCACCATTGGTTTTGAAGAAAAATACTTACAAATATTAAATAAAATTCACCAACATGAAATGTATAAATATTTTTGTTTAAACGGTTGGGATTGGAAATTGGCTAATAAAACTCGCAAAATGCTTATTCCTGAGATCGTTAAGGCTGTCAGTCTAGCTTGGTCCTATGCCATTTTATTAACTGAGGAGCTAGAAGATGAAGCTTAGAGTAATTGCTGGTAGGTTTGGGGGGCTCTATTTAGATTCGCCTCATAGTTCAGCGACTCATCCGATGAGTCAACGCATCCGTAACGCTATTTTTAATAGCTTAGCCGATAAGCTCCCTCAAGCTGAAGTTTTAGATGTTTTTGCTGGCACGGGAGCGCTAGGGCTAGAAGCTTTAAGTCGAGGTGCTCGGCAAGTTACTTTTATTGAGAATAATCTTAAAACTAACCGAGTTCTTCAGCAGAATATTTTAAAACTGGATGTTAAAACAGAGACGATAGTTGACAAAAGAAGCGCTCACGCTTGGCTCGAGCAAAATCAAGCTCAAAACTATGATTTAATTTTTCTTGATCCACCTTATCAGCTAGTTAAACCAAAAATCGTGGAGCAGTTTTTAGCCCTCTTAAAACCAGCGGGAATGTTAGTTTTTTCTCATCCTACTTCATTAGAAGCGCCAGTAGTCGCTGGTTACAAAATACAATCTAACCGGACTTATGGCAACGCCACGATTAGTATTTATCTTAATCAATCGGAGTAAAACTAATGACAGATAAAATTTTTATCGATCAAACCAAACCGCAATTAAAAGGTAATCTTCACGCTCATACTACTGCTTCTGATGGAAGATATAGTTTTGAAGAGGTAGCTGAAAAATATCTTAATGATAACTATGATTTTTTAGCTATAACCGATCATGGTATCTTTTTTGATGGCCCCTTAAACTATAAAGATTTAACAATTATCCCCGGGATTGAGATTCATTGTTATTACCAAAAAGACAAAGAGTTGAAAAACCCACCTTATGTTCATTTTAATCTTTTGTTTGATCAACTAACTAAACAGCAGTTTACGAGTTATCGGTATCAGACTATTGATGAGTTACAAGCGATTATTCATAAACTTAACCAAACAAATGGTGTCTTGCAATTCAATCATCCACTAATCTCCAAGCATCCAGAGCAGTTGGTTGTTAATCTTAAAGATTATCAGCTAATCGAGGTCCGCAACACTAAGGATTTTATTGATGGTTCAGGCTTAGACTCTTTAGATAATTTAGTTTTATCAGCCCTCCGGCAAGGTCATCGTTTTTTTGTGACCGCCACTGATGATTATCACGGTAAATATGACCTAGAGATTGACCCACTTTACCGTCAAGCTTTTATTGCTACCCAATGCGCTAATAACCCGACGGCTATTTTAGAAGCTGTTAAAACTGGTCAATTCTATACCTCAACTGGCCCAAGGATTTATGACTATCGGTTAGAAGCCGGAGTCTTAAAGCTTAAAACTGATCCAGTTAAGCAGATTAATTTTTACACTAATCAGAAGCGTTGCCAGAAGATTTACAATCCCAATGGTTTAGTTGATACCGGTGACTATCAGATTAAAGACAAAGATACTTTCATTTGGGCTGTTATCACGGCTCCTAATGGCGACAAAGCTTGGCTTCAACCCTATTGGTTAGATTAGAAGCATTAATTTACTTTTTTAGCTATACTAGAGTTAAGCAATAAGGAGTCAGTATTATGAATGAAATTAAATGTCCGCATTGTGGTAAAGCTTTCAAAATTGATGAAGCTAGTTTTGCCGCTATCTTAAAACAGGTTCGTGATGGAGAATTTGAAAAAGAAATCCAAGCTCGTTTAGACAGTGAAATTAAAGCTACCGAAGCTAAAGTGAAGCTAGATCTTCAAGCTCAGGTTAACCAAAAAGAAGCTGAAATTACAAAATTACAGGCCTCACTAGATAAAATGGCAACCGAAACTAAACTAGCGGTCACTGAAGCAGTTAGTCAAATTGAGAAAGAACGAGACCAACTAGCGGTTAAACTAAGTAGTCAGGAAGCCACCATGAAAGCTAGTGAATTTTCATTAAAAGAGCGCTATGAAATACAGTTGCGTGATCGCGAGGACACCATTGAACGACTAAAGGATATGAAGGCTAAATTATCGGTTAAATTAGTTGGCGAGAATCTTGAACAGCACTGTCAAAATGAATTTAACAGTGTCCGAGCTAGTCTTTTCCCTTACGCCTATTTTGAAAAGGATAACGAAGCTATTAAAGAAGACGATGAAACTAAAGGCACTAAGGGTGATTTTATCTATAAAGATTATGAATCTGAAGGTGGAGCTGAGATTATCTCAATTATGTTTGAGATGAAAGATGAGCAAGATGCTTCTACCAATAAGCGAACAATTGATAGTCATTTAGAAAAATTAGATAAAGACAGGCGCAAAAAAGGTCTAGAGTATGCTGTTTTAGTAACTCTTTTAGAGGCTGATAATGAATTTTATAATCGAGGAATTGTTGATTTATCTTATAAATACAACAAAATGTATGTTATTCGTCCACAATTCTTTTTGCCACTTATCACTCTGCTAAAAGGAGCTAACGCTAAAGCTTCTGATGCCAAACGACAATTAATGGTTGCTCAAAGTCAGAATATTGATATTACCACTTTTGAAAATGATGTTAATAACTTTAAAACTAATTTAATTAGAAGTGTGGGTAATGCTTATAAAAAACATCTAGAGGGAATTGAGCAAATCAATAAAGCTATTAGAGATCTTGAAAAAGCTCGTGATGTTTTGATGATGTCCGATAAGCATCTTTTAACTGCGGAAAACAAGATGGATGATTTAACTATCAAGCGCCTAACTCGCAAGAACCCCACCATGGCCCAAAAATTTAAGGATCTAGAGAATAAAGGATAGTCTTTTGTTATTTTATAATATTTTATCTATACTAAAACTATGTTAACTAAAGATAAACAATCTCTCTTTTCTAAATCCTCTTCCGCCTTTACTATTATTGAACTA
>CAZEWP010000006.1:0-27580 GCA_964516285.1 uncultured Saccharimonas sp. (SeqCode) | reverse complement strand
AAACTCCTCTTCTTTTTATCCATTGCCCTTATATTTTGTTCCATCTTAACAAAACCTTTGTAAACATTATTTGTCATTTCTGAATCAAATCCGGCAAAAATCTCTTCCAAAAATTCTATCGAGTCAATAATCAAGATACTAACGAAATTAGTGGCACCGGCTTAGGTCTTTATCTCACCCGACGCTTAGTTGAAATACTTGGTGGGCAAATTTGGGTCGAAAGCGTCTTGGGGGATGGAACGACTTTCTTTGTTCGTTTTCCAAAAATTAGCGAACAAAAGGCTCACCAATTCTTAAGCCAACCAGTGCCTTTAAAAAACTTAGCCCCTCGACCAGTCCAGTCGATTGATATTATTAAACCCCAACCAAAACCAATAAGCCTTGAGCAAAAACAATCGCCAGGCATAGCCCCATCAACCCAACCAGCCACACCTGTCTACCGGTCAAGAGAAAGCCAGCAACTCCACATCCCTCAAAGAAAACTTTAAAAGCACTAGCTTTTTTATTATTTTTTAGCTAAAATATAGCTAATATGACAAAAATAATGCTTGTTGAAGATGATAAAAGTCTTCGCGAAATCTACGGAATCCGTCTAACTGCCGAAGGTTACGAAATAGTTTCAGCTGGCGACGGAGAAGAAGCCTTAGCTTTAACCATTAAAGAAAAGCCAGATCTCATTCTCAGCGATATTATGATGCCAAAGATTAGTGGTTTTGATATGCTCGACATCTTGCGCACCACCCCTGAAACTAAAGATATTAAAGTTATTATGATGACTGCTCTAAGCAGTGAAGAGCAACGCCTAAGAGGAGAAGCTTTAGGCGCTAATAAATATTTGGTTAAATCACAAGTTGGAATTGAAGATGTTGTCCAAGCAATTAAGGATGTTTTAGCTGGTAAAACAGATATTACTCCAGAAACCACGACTTTCAGTCAGACTGCCCCAACAACCCCTCAAGATTCTACCCAGCCAACTGGGACTTTTCGTTCTCCGGACTCACTTGATTCTAATCTTTAATTTAACATGACCAACCATCTCGATGATTCTCCGGTGAGATTAAACAAACACTTAGCTTTATTGCTAGGAATTTCTCGCCGAGAAGCCGATGAAATGATCACTAACCATCGCGTCATGATTAACCAGCAATTTGCCGAGCTTGGTGCTAGAGTAAAAAAAGAAGACTTACTTTTGGTTGACCATAAACCAATCGCTAAATCCATGAAACTACTTTATCTAGCTCTCCATAAACCTATCGGGTATGTTTGCTCTCGAAAACAACAAGGCGAAACCCCAACTATTTACCAACTTTTACCTAAGCAATACCATCACTTAAAACCAGTTGGCCGGCTTGATAGCGACAGCAGTGGCTTAATCTTATTGACTAATGATGGTGATTTTGCCTACCAAATGACTCACCCAAAATTTATTAAAACTAAAATTTATCAAGTTCAACTTAACCAAAGATTAGCCCCACTTCATCGCCAAATGATTAGTCAATTTGGAGTTATTTTAACTGATGGGCCTAGTAAATTTACTATCAATCGTTTAACTGATAACGATGACTTAAGCTGGGAAATCATTATGCATCAAGGCCGAAACCGACAAATCCGTCGCACTTTCAAAGCGCTGGGTTATACTGTTACTAAATTACACCGCACTAATTTTGGAAACTACAGTCTAAATGACACCCCGAGTGGAAAATACTATCTGACCGAAAAAAGATAAAATTGGGGTTGGGATGTAGGAAAACACTAGCTTTTTTAGCCTTTTCATGTTATAATACCAAAACTGCTAGCGGAGGCGTCCCCCTAGCAAGTATTTTAATAAGGAGGTGTTTGTATTGACTGATACAAACACAACAGTTAATTATCCCAACCAAAAAGCTCTTTCCCCGGAAAAAGCTTGGTGGCTCTTCACGAGCCAAAAAAACCTTCTGGAGAGTGCTCCAGAAGCCATCGAAACCAGGATTAAAACGGCGACAGAAGACCTTCTTGTTGTCTACCCTGAGTCCTGGTTAGACGAACCTCTCGATCAAATTATCGAGAGAGAGATCGAGAAATGGCAAGCCGAGGAAGAAGTCCTCGTCAAGCGCTTCATCGATCTTGATGAAGTTATCCTTAGGCAACTAAGGATAATACCCCAGAGGGATTGGTATTTGGTCGCAGGACTAATACCAACCCAAAAGGATGAAAAACTTGTCGGCTTAGCCGGTAAAGCCCGAGCTTTTTATCTCCAAAACAAGGGAGATAGATAAAATGTTTACTGTAAATGAACAAAAAGAGCTCAAAAAAATTAAAAAATTAGAAAAAGGACTTCGGTGTCAATTTTTTGAAAAAATTGACGAACTGGCAAGACTCCAACCAGGAACCTCAGATTACCAAAAAACCTGGGACCAAACAGTTAAAGTTTTAAAAGAAATTGATCAACTATTGATTGATCAGGCCTACCTAATTGGGCCTAGCCCAATAAGACTTTACCTGCTTAGGACAAAAGCCCCCCAAGGGCTGAAGTCCAGAGAAGAAATAAACCAGCTAATCAGAATAGGCATGGGTCGCTGACGCCTAGCGACCCTGTCTAAGCCTAAGCCGTGCATTATCCGTAATGCCCGGCTTTTTCTTTTTGTGTTATAGTGATAACAGTATTATGAAACAACAACTCCCTAAAATTGCTATTATTGGCCAAACTAATGTTGGCAAGAGTTCGCTTTTTAACCGTATTACTCAGAGCCGACAGGCTATTGTCGCCCGGGAAGAGGGGACCACTCGAGATAATGTGGTTCGACAAAGTTGCTATCAAGACCACTGTTTTTGGCTGATTGATACAGCTGGGCTAAAAACCCCTGAAGATGATTTTGAAGCTTTAATTCAAGAGCAAATTACTGAAGCTAGTTTGATTGCCGATCTTATCTTCGTGGTAGTTGATGCTTGTAAACCCACCGACCATAAAGATAAGTTAATTGCCAAAAAAGCACTTCGCACAAAAAAACCGGTCTTTTTAGTCATCAATAAATGCGACCAAAAAGGCGTCTTACCCCTAGATGACTTTCGTAACCTTGGCATTAAACCAATGTTTTATACCAGCGCTGAACATAATATTGGCATAACCGACCTACTGTCTGAAGCTGTTAAAAATCTGCCAGCTAAAAAATCCGCCTCAAAAGACGAGCCGGTAATAAAGGTTTCGTTGATTGGCCGACCAAATGTCGGTAAAAGCCATTTATTTAATAGTTTAATTGGCAAACAACAGGCTTTAGTAGCTAACCTAGCTGGCACCACCAGAGATGTTAACCGCCAGATAATCCGCTACCACCAACAACCAATTGAACTATTGGATACGGCTGGGCTTCGTCAACCCGGTAAACAAGAAATCGGTGTGGAGAAATTCAGCGTCGCCCGCACATTACTAGCTATTGAAGAATCAGATATTTGTCTTTTTTTAATGGACGCCACAGAATATAACACCCAACTTGACCAAAGAATCGCTGGTATTATTAAAGAGGCTGGAAAAGGTCTAATTGTCGTTATGACTAAATGGGACGCTCTTGAAGATAAGACTGCCTTTACTCGTGATCAAATCGCCCCGACTATTAGTCGAATTTTTGATTTTATCGCTTGGGCCCCTTTAATCTTTACCAGTAGCGTCACGGGGCAAAATGTTACTAAACTATTTGACTTAATTTTAGAAGTTCACCAAAACCGACAGCAAACGACTAAAACTAGTGTTTTAAACAAAACACTTCAAGCCAGCATTCAGGCCCATCCACCAGCTGGTCTCAAGAACAAGCACCCTAAACTACGCTACATTGTCCAAAACGACACCAATCCACCTTGGTTCACAATCTATGGTAGCCAGGTTGAATTCCTGCACTGGAGCTATAAACGCTATCTAGAAAAGAACCTGCGAGAAACCTACAACTACTCTGGCACACCAATCAAATTCAGCTTTATTAACGACAGTAAAGATAAATTAAAATGAAAATCATTTTAGCCCAAGGTAACCACCAAGCAGAATACAATCAAACTCGACATAATATTGGCTTTGAAGTGCTTAATAATTTAGCTAAAAACTTAGATTTAACTTGGTGTTATAGCCAAAAATTTACAGCTAAAATTGCTCATGCTACTCTAGGCGAAGAACAAGTCATGCTTATTAAACCACAAACTTTTTACAACTTAACCGGGAAAACTGCTAAAAAAATTATTGATTATTATAAACTTGATGCCACTCAAGATCTTTTAGTGATTCATGATGATTTAGATTTGCCATTTGGCACAGTTAGAGTTAGACAAGAGGGGAGTGATGGTGGCAACAAGGGTCTAAAATCTATTATTAGCCAACTAGGTCCTTCTTTTTGGCGCCTACGAATTGGCACTAACAACGAACTCCGCCTCGTTCAAGATGAAAGTAACTTTGTTTTAAGTAAATTCTCAAAAACAGAACAAGAAACTCTAAAAACACAAATTCTACCTAAAACGATAGAACTGGTTCAATCTTTCTATCAAAACCAACTTAATCATACTAGCTATACCCTAAATAGAAAATAGCAGGTGTTGAGAGCACCTGCTAGGCATTGTCTGTTAGCGATCGATTAACAGACAATTATTTTTTATTAGGATTGGAGTTAGAATCAGGGTCTTGATTTTGAAGAAAAGTAGCTCTTTTTTTTGCCCTTTCTCGATCTCTCTCCTCGCTTCCTCCATAAATAATGGTGAAAAAAAAGAGAACAATAACGAGAAGTGCTAACACTCCTATTAAAACTAAAAACCATTCCACAACAAGAACACCTCCTCTTTAAAACTAGCATATCTCTCAAATATGCTTTGCATACCACTATTCTTTATAACATCCAGCTAAGACATAGCCGTAGAACAGTAGCACGGAGACCAAAATAGTGGCTAAAACCGCCACAAAAACCACCCCTCCTTTGAAATAATTACGCTCAAGCGCTATCTTATTATATCACGCTTCAACGCAAATAGTGCCCTTAGCAAGGGTGGGCATCACTAAGGGCACTATTTCCCCCTTTAACCCACCTCGAGGGCAAGCTAGGCTATCTCGTCATACGCAGACACCTGCTGGTTAAAGGGATTAGTATGTATATAATGCTGATAACTAAATATCCGATTAATTAGGTGGAGGGTATCGATCTAACCAATCCATTATATACAACCTAATCTCTTAGCTTGCAAAAACAAACTAAGCGATTAAAATAGGGGGTATAAGGTGCTTTTGGTTAACAGTGGTTAACCAATCATTCGTTATTGTAGCACTTTATATATACTAAGTCAATACTTTTTATAATAAATTATATGAAAATCAATAAAATATCACCCCAAGACAATAATTTCTTACAGATACTGACCACTATTGCTAAACAACCTAAAAAGTTATATTTTATTGGAAAATTACCAATAAATCGCCCACCAACCGTGGCAATTGTTGGTTCCAGAAAACCCACTAGTTATGGCGAAGAAGTAACTTACCGATTAGCTTATGATTTAGCTAAAAAAGGCGTTTTAATTATTAGTGGTCTAGCTTATGGTATTGATAAAATTGCCCACCAAGCCACGCTTGATGCTAATGGCCAAACTATTGCTGTTTTAGCCCATGGCTTAAATCATCTTTACCCAGCCAGCCATAAGCATCTCGCCCAAAAAATCATTCAGCAGGGTGGTGCTTTGCTTAGTGAATATCCTCCTAGCACCGAAGTTAAAAGCTTCCAATTTTTAGAACGCAACCGACTGATTAGTGGTTTAGCTGACGCTGTTATTATTACCGAAGCTACTAAACAAAGTGGCACTATGTCAACCGCTTCTCACGCTCTAGAACAGGGGAGAGAAGTCTTGGCAGTTCCCGGTAATATCACCAGCTTGTTGTCTGTTGGTTGTAATAATTTAATCAAACAGGGTGCCTTCCCAATCACCTCGGCTGAAGATGTTTTAGAAATCATCTACCCTCAACTAATCCAAACCCAAACTAAACTTCCCCTAGGAGAAACTCCGGCTGAAACTAGTATCTTAAAACTACTCCAAGCTGGTGTTAGAGATGGCAATGAACTCCAAGCGAAATCTAAACTAGATATCACACTTTTTTCTATCACTATGACTACTTTAGAAATTAATGGTTCAATCAAAGCTCTCGGTGGTAATCAGTGGACTTTAAAATAAAATCTTTACCACAAACTATCTACAGTTCCTTTATAGTAACGGTAGATTTTAATCACATCATTAGATTGAACTTTACCATCATGAGTGACATCAGCGGATAGGAAATCTAAAGAATTAGGGTCTTGTTGGTTTTGTTTATAGTAGCGATAAGCTTTAATCACATCATTAGATTGGACTTTACCATCACCCGTGGCATCACCAAGGACGATGAATTTACCACCATAAAATTGAGAGCCATAAAGTTTTTTAAGAGAATCACCAGTCTTTATTAAATAATCACTTCCTAAAGACACCTGACTTAAAGATGATTGGTTTTCTTCACCGTTATCTGAATTTATACTCATCTCAGGTGCAAAACTAAGTCCTCCTAATTGCAACTCTAAAGAGCCAATAGTGTGTCCTGGTGTGATAAAAATATTTTTTTCTGTGGCTATTGCCTTATCAGGTTTATTACCTTTCATAATCTCAAAAGAAACTTTATCTGAATTGTTATATAAACTTAAACGATTTAATTGTTTTAATTTATCCAAGCCCTTAAGTAAAACAATCTTATTATCTGACAGTAGTAGCTCAACTAGATTAGTATTATTAGAAACATCTAAAATAGTGATATCTGTTCTATTTATATTTAAATTTTTTAATGACGTATTATTAGATATATCTAAAGAAGTCAACAAGGATTTGTCTATTATAAGCCTCTCTAGGGCTGTATTAGCTGATAAATCTAAAGAAGTCAAAAAAGGACTTCCCACTGCAAGCCTCTCTAGGGCTGTATTGGTTGATAAATCTAATTTATTAATTTGAACACCATCGAGTTCCAATAATTTTAAAGATTTTTGATTAGATAGATCTAAATCTGTAAAACTATTCCTTGATAAATATAACGATTCCAGGTTAGGCATTTCACCTAATCCAGTCAGATCTATTATTTCTTCTTCTTCAACATAACTTTGACATTCTAATTTTTTCAAGGCTTTCAATTCTTGAGCAGTAGCTTCCCAAAAAAAAAGACGACCACTAAAATTATTTATTTTATATTCGTTGAGGTTACCGATTATACAAGCGTAAAAATTTTTATCATTAAATTTTTTTCTGTTTATAATTGGGATGGAGCCTGTAATTTTTACTCGCGCCCCTAAGACAGCTGTTTTTTGTGCCTCTTGGTTGTTTTTGACTTCTTGGTTATTTTTAGTCATAAAAATAACCGTAAAAGTAACCACGCCACAAATAAGCACTAATAGAAAAGATAATAAAATACGAACCGAAAGATTAGTTTTAGGTTTTTGATGAAAATTTGTTTTATGATCAGTCGGCCCCATATTTATATCCTTTCTTTGCCTAAGATATTTAATCTAATTTACTCCCGTATCTGAAAAATTATTTGGTAATTCATTATCTGGTGTTGGAGCGACTGGCTGATTAATAGGATTTACAGGTTGAGAGTGAGGTTGGGGTTGAAATTGAGGTTGAGAAGGGGGGGTTGGATATTGAACTTGTTGAGGTTGAACAACAGGTTCTGGTACTGGTGTTTCTGTTACTAGCTGTGGTTGGCTTAGGTTCTGCGCATCGCCCAGTGTTGCCATCATTTCAGATTGAAAATTAGCTAAAGTTTCATCTTGAGAAAGAACTGCCTCACCTGTGTCTTGTGTTGAGATTGTATTTGTCTCTGGCTGAGGAGTTACTACTGGCTCTTGAACTGGGGCTGGCTGGCTAACAGCTTCTTCTGGTGCGTTATAACCCGTCTCTAAATTATCTATAGGCGTATTAGATATCTCCATCTCAGGATTAACAAGAGATTCTTCTTGGTAATTTTCCGCGCCTGGATAGGTTGGTTCACTGACTGCAAAACTATCAATTGTAGAAATTTCTTTCTGTTTTTTTTGCTTTTTTAAGAAAAAGATTGTTAACCCTAGAATAATTAAAACCGCTAAAATGCCAAGAATAATAATTATTAAATTAGCTGTTGGCCTCGTTTCCTTTTCCACTATTGGTTTAGTATCACTATCCCGTAAAGAGATACTAGGATTATCTATTAACTTATCTTCTGGCACCTTATCTTTATCTTCCGAAGTTGATGTTGGTGTCTCAGTCCCTTTATTAGTCGTGCTGGTGTTACCATTGGTATTATTACTTGGGCTTGGCGAAGTTGGGTTAGATGGAGTAGGGTTAGATGAAGTAGGGTTAGATGGGGTAGGGTTAGATGGGGTAGGGTTAGAAACTGGCGCTTTAATATCAATAGTCTTAGATAAACTATTTAAATCATATGAAATAGGGTCTGGTTTACTACCATCATTTGCTTGTATGCCCGTAATAGTAACTGTGGCTTTTCCTGCAGAATTAGCTTTAATCCTAAAAGACGCAAAAGTCACTTGATTATTTGGAACATCATCTTTGTAAAGCACTGTTCCTACTATAAATTCAAAACCTGATAAAGGCGTCAGATCACCCTCTCGACTAACGCCACCACTAGTAGTAATTTCTCCATAATCTGCCCCAGAAAAATCCTTCCCCTGGTAATGAGCTGTTAAACTACAAGTACCAATGTCACCAACTGTCAGGTTCGCTGGGCAATCAAGAGAGACTTCCGGCTGAACTGCTTGAACAGGTAAACTTTGCCCCAATACAAGAACTAGCGCTAGCACCAAGAAACTTGTAATTTTCAATAATATTTTTTTCATTTTTTATCTTTTCCCCTTATTTTTTAGATAACTTAACATATTAAAATTATACCATAAGCATTTATCTCTACCACAAACTATCTAGAGTTCCTTTATAGTAGCGGTAGATTTTAATCACATCATTAGATTGGACTTTACCATCATGAGTAACATCAGCGGATAGGAAATCTAAGGAGTTAGGGTCTTGTTGGCTTTGTTTGTAGTAGCGATAAGCTTTAATCACATCATTGGACTGGACTTTACCATCACCGGTGGTGTCACCAAGGACGATAAATTGAGCGCCATAAGGTTTGTTGTCCTTATCCACTTGTATTCGATCGCCATTTTTAATTAAGCTATCACTAGAAAGCTGGTTATTATTAATATCTGTAAATATAGTGGTCAACTTAGCAATATTAGTATCATACAAAAGATAATGCAAGGCGTACCTTATCTTACTTAAAGGCAACCCTATAGAATTAAACTTATAACCCGCATTTAAAAAGATATATTTATCTGTCATGGCTAATTTATCTTCTTTGTTTCTAGGATTAGTGGTTGTGAAGAATATTTTAGTAGCATTGTAGGATATATCTAGATAATTAATCTTATCCGTTTTATTCAATCCCTTAATAGTATTTAGTTGGTTGAAATTTAAGTCTAATCCTGTTAAGTTCATGTTCCCAGAGATATCAATGGTAGTGAGTTGGTTCTCAAATAAACCCAAAAACTCCAAAGCTATATTCTTAGAAACATCGATGGCGGTCAGTTTGTTGTCAGGTGCGTTCAAGCCCTCTAATACTATATTTTTTGAAATATCAATAATCGCTAATTGATTACCGGATAAATCTAAGCCCCTCAGGGCCACATTCTTAGAAACATCGATGGCGGTCAGTTTGTTGTTAAATAGGTCTAAGTAAGTCAGGTTTGGTAATTTATCTAAACCGGTAGCATCAGTTATTTTCTGAGATTGAGGAGCGGAGACAGATAAACCACAATCTAGTTCTTTTAGAGATGTTAATTCTTCAGTAGTGGCTAAATGATTAAAAGTTCGATCAGTTTTGTTGTTTATTTTTTCTTCATTAAGATTACCAATTACACAAGCATAAAAGTTTTTGTCTTTAAAGTCTGGATGGGGGATAGCATCTTGCTCAGAGACTGATACTCTAACGCCTAAAACAGCTTTCTTAGGTTGTTTTAGAAAAGAGAAAATAGTGAAAATGAGTATAGCTAAAAAAAGGATTGAAAAAAGAGAAATTAAAGCATAGCTTAAGGTATTAAGTTTTGGTTTATTAGAAAAAACTGATTTAACACTCATGTTTACCCTCACAAATTAGTTTTACCATTACCACTATATAATAACACTTTAGATAAAAACTTAAAACTACTAGCCGGAAATAAAGCTAGTAGTTTTAATTAAAAACAACAAAGCACCCTCTTAGTGAGGGTGCTGGTAAGAGATGTGACTGAACAGTTAGTTATTTAATTAAAGTAGATGCTCCCCAGACATTTTTGCCATTACTCCAGACAACTCCAGCAAGATAACATT
Organism: uncultured Saccharimonas sp. (SeqCode); assembly: GCA_964516285.1. Taxonomy (GTDB): domain Bacteria; phylum Patescibacteriota; class Saccharimonadia; order Saccharimonadales; family Saccharimonadaceae; genus UBA1547. The sequence goes on along the minus strand of CAZEWP010000006.1, from coordinate 17,206 downwards.
TACGATTGTTTATTATATAGGTTGAATTAGAATAGCGATAACCATCACTTTTTAAGGTGTTAGCTAAGTTAATATTTTCTAAAACTGTTTTACCATCAGTTGTGTAGCAAACTAAGTTGTACCAATCTTGATTTTGATCAGATTTAAACTTAAGTCTTGCCTTTACAGCACGGCCATCAGTATGATCCACCCATTTAACAGAGGTTATTTTACCTGAGTTAGAAGTTACGGCAATAGGACGTTCTTCTTTAATGCCTAGTGCTTCAACTATCACCTTGTCGCCATTCTTGTAGGTGCCACTGGTGACCTTAGAGCCAGAGGCAGTCACTATATATTTGTTAATCTTTATTTTAGAGGCGAAGGGGTAAATGTTGTTAAGAATTGTCTCTCGGTTGAGAGTGTTGACATTAATATAATCACCTGAATAGGCGTAGTTAGAAGTTAGCATTCTGACTTTAGAGGGAGCAAAAGGGTTGTTGTTTAAAAATGCCGAAGAAAGACTCCCCAGACTTGTTAAATTAATTGAAGAGAGGTTATTGGAACTTAAACTAAGACTAGTTAATTTAGTCTGATTAGCTAAGTTAATTGAAGATAAATTATTACTATCTAAATAAAGCCAAGCCAACTCTTTTTGATTAGTTAAGTTAATCGAAGAAAGTTTATTACTGCCCAACGAAAGATTTCTTAATTCCTTTTGATTAGATAAATTAATTGAAGAAAGATTGTTTAAATGCAAATCAAGGCTAATTAATTTCTTTTGATTAGTTAGGTCGATTGAAGAAAGGTTGTTGTATATTAAATTTAGCTGACGTAGATTAGGTATCTTTTCTAAACCAACTGTGCTGTTAATTTTTAATGATTCTGGAGTATTATAGCTATTATGGCAGGTTAACAATGTTAGGGCTTTTAGCTCTGCGTCAGTCGCTTTGTGACTGAAAGTGCGATTAGTTTTATTATTGATCTTAGAATTGTTGAGGTTACCAACCACACAAGCATAGAAGTTTTTGTCTTTGAAGGAGGAGTGTGGGATGGTAGCATTACTTGGGATAGAGACTCGGTAACCTAAGACTGGCTTATCTTTAGTAAAGGTTTTTAAGACATTAGGTAAAATAAAGATGCCTAAAAAGATAGCCATGGTAACACCTAGGATTGTGATTAGGATACCTTGACGATTAAGTTTTGGGGTGGCTTTTTTGGAAGTGGAGACTCTTCTAGTAGCGACTCTTTTAGGAGTTGGTCTGATAGTGCGCTTAGTAACTGGTTTAGTGGTACGTCGTGAGACTGGTTTAGTGGTTCTTTTAGTGGCTGACTTGGTAGGTGTAGTTCTTTTGGTAGTTGTTTTGGTGGTGCGTCTAGTTTTAGTAGTTGCTTTAACTGGACGGCGAGTTGTGGTTGATTTGGTGGTTTTCTTAATGGGCTTCTTGGTGGCCATTAGGTTCTCCTTGATTGTTATTGGTTTTATGTTTACTTTGTTCTTATATCTTTAAGTGTAAGCATAAGGGGGATGGATGTCAAGGTGATAAGTCTTTACTTTTTTAAAGCTAATTAGTAATATTAAAAACTGTTTATGAAAAACCTAGTTATCGTTGAGTCACCAGCTAAAGCTAAAACTATTAGTAGCTATCTTGGAAAAGATTTTACAGTCCTATCAAGTGTAGGGCATATTAGAAATATTGCTAAAAAATCTAAAACCCTACCTCATCCAGTTGATCCAGAAGCAGATTTTAAAATTATTTATGAGGTTGATAGCACTAAGAAAAAAACCATTGCCGAACTTAAAAAAGCTGTAAAAGAAGCTAACGAAGTTTGGCTGGCCACTGATGAAGACCGAGAAGGGGAGGCTATTGCTTGGCATTTATGTGAAGTATTAAAGCTTAACCCTAAAACTACCAAACGAATTACTTTCCATGAAATTACTAAAGAAGCTATTCAAAAAGCGGTTGCTAGTCCTAGAACTATTGATATGGACTTAGTCCTTGCGCAACAAGCCAGACAAGCTTTGGACTGGTTAGTTGGTTTTGAGTTGTCACCTGTAGTTTGGAAAAAAGTGCCTGGGGGAAAATCGGCTGGACGAGTCCAGTCTCCAGCTGTGCGCCTGCTAGTTGAAAAAGAAACAGAAATTGAAAAATTCCGAACCAGTAGCGATTTTAAAATTAGGGCTATACTGACTAAAGCTAAGCAACAAATAATTGCTGAATTAATTGATCGGGCTAAAGATAAAACCGAAGCTGAAAAAATATTAAAACAACTGATTACTGATTCATTTGTTGCGACCGATATTTCAAAGACGCCTAGTTCGCGTCAACCAAGCGCTCCTTTCACAACCAGCACTCTTCAACAAGAAGCTAATCGAAAACTAGGTTATAGCGCCAAGACAACCATGGCGACCGCCCAGAAACTTTACCAAACCGGAAAGATAACCTATATGCGAACTGACTCGACTAATCTTAGCGCCCAAGCGAGCAAGCAAATTGCTGATTATATTACTAAAACTTTTGGAAAAGATTATCTTCAAATTCGACACTATAAAACTAAAAATACTACCGCCCAAGAAGCTCATGAAGCCATCCGACCAACTGATATTCATAAAGAAATTGTAAGTAAAAATGATTTTGAACAGAAACTTTATAATTTAATTCGACAAAGAACCTTAGCTAGTCAGATGGCCGAAGCTAAGCTAGAAAAAACTAAAATTACTTTTCAAGCTGTTCGTGACAAGATTATTTTAGAAGCAAAAGGTGAAGCAATTATCTTTCCCGGCTTTTTAAAGATTTATCCAACTAAAGACCAGATTACTCTACCTACTGTTAAAGAAAATGAAACTTGGCAGATTACTAACGCCGAAGCTGAACAAACTTATAGCCGGGGACCAGCCCGCTTTACTGAGGGTAGTTTAGTTAAAAAATTAGAAGAGCTTGGTATTGGCCGACCTTCAACTTATGCCACGATTATTAACACTATTCTAGAACGCAACTATGTCCAAAAAGGCGAAACCGACGGAAGAGAACGAGAGATTACTATTCTTAAAGTTTCTCTCAATAAACCACAACCAGAAACAACTGTCTCAATTGAAAAAACTGGTAGCGAAAAAGGGAAATTAATTCCGACTTCAACTGGAGAAGTTTTGACAAGTTTTTTGATAGACTATTTTAATTTGGTTGTTGATTATAACTTTACAGCTCAAGCCGAACAAGGGTTAGATCAGATCGCCTCCGGGACAGCGGAACGCAACCAGATTCTTAATGAAATCTATACTCCTTTCCACCAATTAATAACCGATTCCGACAAAATTGAACGAAGCACTGTTAGTAAAAGCCGTGAAATTGGAACTGACCCTAAAACTGGTAAAATGATCATTGCCCGCTTTGGACGGTTTGGCCCAGTTTTACAGAAAGGGAATGAAACAGAAAAAGACAAGCCACAATTTGCGCCAATACCATCAGGCTATAAGATAGAAACCGTTTCCCTGGAAATAGCCCTTAAAGCTTTTGAGTTACCTAGAATTGTTGGAAAAACGCCGGAAGGAGATACTATTAAAGCTAATGTCGGACGGTTTGGACCATATATTCAAATTAATAATAAATTTGTAAACCTTAAAGAATCCGACCCCTACACTATCAGCGAAGAGGAGGCTATTCGTCTTTACCAAGAAAAGCTTCAAGCTGAAAAAGCTAGAACTATTGCCGATTTTGGAGACTTAAAAATTATTAAAGGCCACTTTGGACCCTATTTAACTGACGGAAAAAAGAATATTAAAATTACCAAAGATCTTGACCCCACAAAAATGTCAGATGAAGAAGCTAGAAATTATTTTAAAAATCCGCCAAAAAAGAAAAGACCAGCTCGTCGAAAGAAAAAATAAACCATAACCATTTTACATAAAATTCAAGGCATAAAAACATTTTTTGTTTGTTTTGTCTATTTAATGATATAATTAGTTTAGCCGATGAGTTAACTTGACATATTAACAATAATATTTTATTATTAAAACTCACCAGAATAATTTAATTAATACTGTGGGCAGAAAGGCTATCTGATGTGGCTATAGATAAACTACCGGATAAAAATATTAAAAAAATGCTTGATGTTGCTATTGATGACATTTTTTTATTAATCGGACAAGAAAGAGAAAAAGAAATTATTATCCGTCGGTTTGGGCTTAATAACCACAAAGAGACCCTTGAGCAAATAGGGGAGTTGCTCGGTGTAACTCGTGAACGCGTCCGTCAACTCGAAAAAGCAATTCTAACTAGACTAAAACTAGCCATTAAAAACCAACAACCTGGATCTCTTTCTTTGTTAGAGAAAGAGATGGTTAGACTTATCTCGGAATCAGGTAGAGCTATCAAAATCCAAACTTTAGCCGATAATCTCTTGGATAAAAAAAGCACTGACCAGGAAAAATCTAAACTAGCTTTTATAATTTCTCTGCTTCCTAGCTTAATGTTAATTGAAGAAAATGACAATTATTTTCTTGGGGTAGGTATTAGAGATTATGGCGACAATAAAAAAATTAAAGAAATAATAAACTCAATTGTTGGAGTGATTAAAGAACACGGCCAACCACTTAATCTTGAAGAGCTCCACCAAAAGCTTGATCTTGAACATCCCGACCATATTCAAGCCTACGCTAATCTCTCTAAGTTATTAGCTAGCCTTAATGGGTTTTGGGGTCTACAAAAGTGGCCAAGTGTTAATCCAAAAAATATTCGTGATAAAATTTTTGTCATTCTAAATAATAATGAAAAACCGATGCATTTTAGCGAAATTGCTAAGGCTATTAAACAAAGCTCTTTTAAACGCAAGAATGTTACCACCCAAGCTATTCATAACGAATTGATAAAAGATGACCGTTTTGTTTTGATTGGTCGGGGTATTTACGCTTTAGCCGAATGGGGTTTTAGCCGTGGCACAGTTTCCGATGTGATAGAAGAGGTTTTAAAAGAATCGCCCGTGCCACTACATCGTGATGAAATTGTTAGACGAGTTTTAGTTAAAAGGCAAGTCAAGGAAACGACCGTGCTTCTTAATCTTCAAAGCCGACCACAGTTTAAAAGGGTAGCCAAAGCCACTTATACATTAGCAAAAACAACTGAAACCACCCCCAAAAAAGATTTGCTAAGTTAAGCTATCAATGAGATAATAGAAACAGTCTATGGGTGTATTTGTAGCTATTCTCAATTTTATTACTCAATGGTATTTTTGGATTCCAACCGTCGCTATTCTTTTGTTTTTAACCTGGCTTAATAACCGGAAGGAAAAACTTATTCAAGCCAAATTAGAAGGGGAGTTGCTGGTCTTAGAGATTCCCAAAACTAACGATAAAGGTGAGTTGACGGCGGAACAACTGTTTGCCAGTTTACATGGCATCTTGCGAGATAAAACAGAGCTAGACTTGAACGACAATATCCAAGAGCATCTTAGCTTTGAGATTGCTTCTGTCAAAGGACAAATCCGTTTCTATGTTTGGGTGCCAAAAGCTTTAAGGGGTTTTGTGGAAGGGCAGATTTATTCACAATATCCAACTGTCCAGATTCATGTGGCCGAAGAGGATTATGTTTTACATGAACGAGAACATAATATTTTTTATACAGGTGAGATAGAGTTAACTGATAATGAAGTTCTGCCTATCAAAACCTTCCAAAATTTTGAAGTTGATCCTTTAGCTGGAATTACTGGTGCTCTATCAAAACTAGAATCAACTGGGGAAGAACTTTGGATTCAAATCCTAACCAAACCCATTGCCGATGGTTGGCATAAAGACTCAGAAGAATGGATAAAGAAAATCAGAAAAGGCGAAAAAACCCTAACGATTAGCAGTAGTTTCACTTGGTTTGCCGGGTTATTGAGCGCTCTCTGGAAGCCACCAGAAGCTGGTGATAGTAAAGATATAGCAACCGAGTTATCTGATAGAGATAAAACTCGTATTGCCGAAGCCGAGAAGAAAGCGACTAAACTTGGCTATCGCGTCAAAATTAGGTTAGCCTACCTTGGTAACAGCACTACTAGCGCCAAGCTCCAAATGCAAGCTTTAGTTGGAACTTTTAAGCAATTTAACAGCACTAACTTGAATGGCTTTAAGATATCCGAAACTAATTTTCGCAAGGATAGCCTAGAAGCTTACCGCCAACGCTCTTTTGATGACGATGGTTTTATCTTAAATATTGAAGAACTAGCTAGCGTCTTTCATCTCCCGCATACCAATGTTGAAACACCAAATGTTATTTGGGCTAGTCAAAAATCAGCTGAACCACCCAACAAGCTACCTATTATAACTGGAAATAACGCTCATGATGAAAACATCAGTGCTTTTGGTATGACCAATTTTCGAGGGATCAAGCACCAATTTGGGATGTATCGAGGTGACAGATCAAGACATGTCTATATTATTGGGCAAACTGGTTCAGGAAAAAGTGGCCTATTATCTCTCTTTGCTTTAAGTGATATCTTTCATGGTCATGGCTACGCTATTATTGATCCCCACGGTGATTTTGCAATTGATAATATGCGTTTTATACCAGGTAGCCGACTAGATGATGTTGTCTTTTTTAATCCGGCCGACACAGCTTTTCCGATTGGTTTCAACCCCTTGGAAGTCCACGACCCTAACCAAAAACCAAATATTAGCTCAGAAGTTATTGGCGTTTTAAAGCGCATGTTTGGTGAATCATGGGGGCCTCGTTTAGAGTATATCTTGCGTTACACTATCTTGGCACTTTTAGATAGACCATCAACCACCATGCTTGATATTAACCGAATGCTAACAGATAAAAAGTTCCGACAGGAGACTCTCGGATACTGTCAAGACACAGTCGTCTTGACCTTTTGGCGTAACGAATTTGGCGCCTGGAGTGAGAAATTTGCCACTGAAGCCATTGCCCCGGTACTTAATAAGATTGGAGCTTTTACTGCCAACCCAATTATTCGTAACATCATTGGCCAGCCTAAGTCGACTTTTAATGTCCGACAGATTATGGACCAAGGTAAAATCTTAATTGTTAATCTCTCTAAGGGGCTAATAGGGGAGGACAATGCGGCAATCTTGGGATCATTCATTGTCACTAAAATTCAGCTAGCAGCGATGAGCCGTAGCGATATTGAAAGAATAGAAGACCGTCGACCTTTCTATCTGTATGTGGATGAATTCCAAAACTTTGCAACTGATTCTTTCGCTACCATTCTATCGGAGGCTCGAAAGTATGCCTTAAATCTAACAGTTGCTAATCAGTATATTGGCCAGATGACCGAAACTGTTCGTGATGCTGTCTTTGGTAATGTGGGAACAGTTATCTCTTTTCGATCTTCACCAGATGATGCTCCGATTCTAGCCAAGCAATTTGAACCTTTCTTTGAGCCTAATGATTTGATCCAAATGCATAATCGCAACTTCATTATTAATATGACCATCAACGGCGAGAAGGCTCCTGCCTTTAACGCCCAAACCTTAACTTTACCGAAACCCCAAGCTGATAATACTGGCCGAATAGTCGAAAACACTCGACGCAACTACAGCCGATTGCGTAGCGATGTTGAGAAGGAAATTTCAGTCACAATTTTACCACCAGAAGAGTTGATACCCAAAAAATCAATTCTTAAAAACTGGGATCCTACAAAAGTAAACAGTCAAACAAACAATCGATTAATTATTAACAGTTTTCAGCAACAAGACGCTAAGAAGATTAATAGCTTTTCGAAAAACGAAACCCCTCAGTCAAACAGTAATTTTCCTGCTACCACTAGCGCCAATAAGTCGCCAAATACCCCAAACAAGCCCCGCAAACCTCGCCAACGAAACCAATGGAAAGATAAAAGCAATAATAACCAACAAGCTAACAAAAAACCTCAGAAACAAACTGAGACCTTTACAATTAATCACAACCAGAAATAAAAGCTTCTAGAAATAAACAGCCTTGACTTTCGTCACTAAATTAAAGATTATAGAACAAAACTAGAACTAGATATTTAGCGGTTAATTAGCAACAAGCTATTATTTAAATTTTAAAACAATTTTAGCAATAGGCCATAACTAAATGATACCTAAAAAAATAAAAAACCAGCCGGCCAGTTAGTGGGCGAAAGAGCGATCAAAATAAAAGATAATGGGATAGAAAGATTAAAAATAAAACAAACACCAAGCAGAAGAGCACCCAAAAACAAAGATTGTTTATGTGTCGCACAATATACCTTTTGCGACATTACAAAATAAAGGCAAAGTCGACTTATAGGTCATGGTCTATATCTTTAAAAACTCCTTCCACCGCGAAAAGTGGAGTATTAAGCCTCTCTCCATTAGACGCTTCTGCTAAAAGGCTGTCTTGCTCTAATCACTGAAACTTAATCAAACAACTCGCTACTATCATTAATGATCTCGCGTTAATTCGGCGCTTAAGTGGCTGTTTGTCGTTAGTTTGACAATTTGCTGTTTTGATTGTCTTTTGTTATTTACATCACTCCGTTCTACTCACCTACTTATCCACTGTTTGCTTTTTCTAAAAAATATATTATTATATAGTTTTTTCCCAACTTCGTTTTTGTTAAAAAATGAAACAAAAACAGAACACTAACCAGACTAGAGTAGTGTAGTGTAGTGCCTCTACCTGTAGTAAGCTTTATTCTTCAGCCTTAGATCAGCATAGCTTGGTAATAAATTGCGCTCAGTAAAGTAATTCACCGTGCGTTCCAAATCCTCTACCTGCTCCCCTATTGGTCGATCAACTGACAGCTTAAAAATTGTTTCTGCCCTATCTACAACTAAATCTATTCGTCTCATCTCACCACTTGGTAGGATAACCTTTATGACCTTCAAACCCTTTGTTTCCAATCTTTTAATTACCTTGCCAATAAAACTTAGCACTTTTTGAGTGACAATAACCTCCCCCACCTCTAATGGTGCGCCAGTTTCATCAAAAATTTTTAATGACGGCTCTGGGTAGTAATTACTCTTAAAAGTAACACCTTGTCCATCAACATAATATTGTTGCCCATTAACCAGCCAACTGGCAATTGGTTGGCGCATTTTCAGCAAAAACTTGGTTTGACCAATCTTATCACCGGTAGCTAATTTGGCTGATTTAACTTCTGGACTATTTTCTAAGAAATACTTCTCTAGTTGCTGGTCATCAAGTAAGAAAATAAACCGTTGAGTAAAGTGGTTGTCTAAAAAATCAGTTATAACTTTGGTGTAGCGGTCTTCTTGAACTGCTTGCCGAAGATTACCTATCGGAGAAACCGCCACTTTAAATGTAAAATTAAAAATTAAGAACAATAATAGACCGAGAACTAAGATAGTTAGACCAAAAATGGTTGATATTTTTCGTCTTTTTTGCGATAAAAAATGAACTCTTTGGCGATCTGATCCGACAGGAGAGATCGCCTTCTTGGTGGTCTTGACTGTCTTGTTGCGCTTAAAAAGCTCGGTTTGCTGGGGTATTTGCCTTAAAGAGGATCGCCTTTGGCGGTCTTGGTATTTCTGACGCTTTAATTTAAAAACCATCAGCTCTTGGCTACCTTTATAATAATTTTAGCCATCTCTAGAGCTGCTTCTGGTTTGGCAAATTTATAAAAATTATTAGCTAGTTTTTTCTGCAGAGCTGAGTCAAATAATAGCTTTTCAATCTCTATTAATAACTTTTCTGGACCAGTAGATAAATCGCCTTCATTAAAAACTATTACGGCCTCTTGGTCTGCATAAACCTTAGCATTCTTTAATTGATGTCCACCCGTTAAGTTATCGTTTGGAACTAAGATAGTAGGTTTAGCTAAGGAAGCCAACTCTAGTATTGTAGTTGCTCCTGCTCTTGCCACCACCACATCGGCCGACCCCAAAAGCTTTGCTATATCTTTAGAAACAAAAGATAGTAAATGAAAGTCAGCCAGAGACTCTTCTAGGCCACTAGCTTTTAATTCTTGGTATTGATCCTTACCTGAAATCAAAACAACCACTGCTTTTTTTGTTAGCTTACTGGCAAGTGCTACAGTCGCATCATTTAGACGCTTTGCCCCCAAACCTCCCCCTGTAACCACCACCAATGGCTTGTTTCCCGTAATATTCCATTGTTGACGAGCTTGCTGTTTTTCCTGACTGGAGAATTTATAAAAATCAGCTGAAATTGGCACACCTACATATCTGGTTCGGTCTTTAGGGTAATTGTAATATTCCAACGGAGCTCCTGTTGCAATCACTTTGGCCCAATGAGATAAAACACGGTTAGTTAACCCGGGGTGGGCGTCTGAATCGTGAGTCACTAAAGGAATACCCAAAAAGAATGCCGCTAAACCGACTGGCAAACAGACAAAGCCACCTTTAGAAAAAATAACATCCGGTCGCCAGAGAATTAATAAACCTAAACTTTGGAAAAAGCCAAAGACAGTCTTAAAAGCGTCTAAAATGTTGGGGAAAATAATTGATGGAGTTATTAGTTGTCGCCACCACGAAATCTTGTGGTAACGCCTAAATTTACCGGCCACTACTGGCTGAGTTTTAATGGTTTGCTCAAAATTCTGTATAATTTTTGTCGCTTGAATAAAAAAACCAAAATCACACCAAAACCTAATCTCTGCTTTTGGTTCTAATTCTCTAATTTTAGCTAAGACGGCTACTACTGGAGTGACATGACCGCCCGATCCCCCTCCTACTGCCAAAATCCTCATTTCGGTGCTCCTTTCTATTTATATTATAACTGGTATAGCGACTTAATTGAAAAACTAGCCCCAAACCAGTTGCTAAAAAGACCATGCTTGTCCCACCAAAACTCAGAAACGGTAAAGTGATACCTGTCAAAGGAAGCAACTCTAACATAGAAGAAATATTTAAAATAACATGAGCCCCCAACCAACCAAACAGGCCAGCAACCACTAATTGTTGTTGCTTATCTAAGAGTTGCTTCATAATACTAATTAGGGTTTTTAATAAAAAAGCAAAGATAAAGAGAGTGGTAACAGCCCCAACGAAACCAAAAGTTTCAGCTAAGATAGCAAAAATAGAATCGTTGATAGACTCTGGTAAATAACCAGTCGCCTGAACACTATTTCCAATGCCTACCCCCAGCCAACCGCCTGTTCCAATTGCAATCTTAGCTTGTTCTATGTGATAACTTTTGCCAGTAGACGCTTCTTGACTACTCTCACCTCTTTTTAGATAAGTTTTAACCCGTTCAATTCGATGAGGGGCGCTAATTATAAACACCCCCAAAACAAGCGTCATCACTAATGCTAAGAGGCCCATGTGACGCCAACTTAGCCCACCCATAAACAGAATAGCCGCTAAAATACTAATTATTACAGAGCCTGTTCCCAAATCTTTTTGTAGAACTACCACGAAGAATAAGGCCACCGCCAACACTACCATCACCGGTAAGATTGTTTGATGAAAATCATTAATCAACCCCTTTTTATAACGATCACCTATAAAAACTGCAAAAAATAATAACAACCCTAATTTTAAGAACTCAGCTGGCTGAAAGCTCCCAAACGGAAAACTAAACCAACGCACCGCCCCTAATGTTTCTCGGGCAAAAGCAAGTCCAAGCTTATTAGCTATAATTAATACCAAGCAAGCTAAGAGGCCGAGTCCTAATATTTTACTGGCATGTTTAAAAAGTTTTTGGTAAGGTAAAAAAACTGCAACAAAAAAAGCCAACAACGACAAAGCTGTGCTAATAACCTGCTTGCCAACAAAATATGATTCTGAGTAACTACTACCATAAGCAAAATTTAAAGTATAGGCTCTTTGAGGTCCAATTGCGAAGATGACTACCACCCCTAATAAGATTAATAACCCCAAGCAAACCACCAATGAATAATTTGGACGATGCTTGCGCGTAAAAGGCTTTTCTTTGGCTAAGCCTAGCCTAGACACGAATGTTACCCCCTGCCATAGCTAATAAAACACCTACAAAGGCGGCAATACTAGCAATCACCCAAAAACGCATCGTAACTTTAGTTTCTGGCCAGCCAGTCGCTTGTAGATGCTGGTGAATGGGAGCTGAAATAAAAACTTTTTTCTTAAATACTTTTTTGCTGAAAATTTGAATAACACTTGAGCCAGCTTCAACTACAAACAAAACACCAATAATTGGCAACAAGAAAAGTGCGTTCGTCAACATCGCCACCACCCCTAAAGAAGCCCCAAGTGAAAAACTACCGATGTCACCCATAAAAAATCTAGCCGGATAGATATTAAACCATAAGTAACTAAGTAATGAACCTAAAACGGTAAAGCAAAAACTAGCTAACAAAAACTGTCCTTGGAAAACTGCAATCACTCCAAAAGCACCATAACTGATTGCTACTAATCCACCGGCTAAACCGTCTAGTCCATCACTAATATTGACAGCGTTACCTGTTGACACCACTACAAAAGCAAAGATTGGCACCATTAACCAAGAAAGATTAACATCTCCAATAAAAGGAATATGCACCGACGAAACGCCAAGTTTATAATAAAAGAACCAGCCTAAGAAAAGCCCCAATAGAACGATTAGGATAAACTTCACACTTGAACGCAAGCCAGCCACACCACCACCGTAACCCCGGATATTAATAATGTCATCCAAAAGCCCTACCACCCCACCACCAATTAAGGCGAATAATGGCAACCAAGTCTGGCCACGGTTGAGGTTAAACAACACTGTAACTGCCGTAATAGCCATCACAAAAATTGCTCCGGCCATAGTTGGAATATTGCGCTTAAACTTCTCGGCGTGCAACTTATTAAAAACTGTTAGCTTTTCACCAGTTGTGCTGGTTGTTCTTTGGCGCTTCCAAAACTTATAGCGATACGCCAAAAAAGTATAAACAGGCGTAATAAGCATTGATAGCATAAACGCCCCAACGCTCAATAAAAAACTATGTATTAATTTGTTGGTTAAATCTTCCATCTTTATCCTTTCGGTTTTATTTTTAAATAATCTAATAACCAATTTGAAATATCAGTAAAAATTGGCAAAGCATCACGAGCACCCGTTAAAATACGACCCTCACCAGACACTTGTACCATTATGACATATTCTGTCCTATCTTTGCTACCTCCAAACCCTAAATAAGTAGCTACTGTCTCTTCGTCCGAATAAACCCCATCTTTTACTATTTGGGAAGTGCCAGTTTTACCACCAACATAGTAACCTGCTTTATCTTGGTTGGAATGAAAAGTTACTCTAGCGACATGAATCATCTCACGCACTTTTTCAGCTGTGTCCGAACTAATTGTTTGATTTACCACTTTTGCTGAAGGAGCCTGTTGATACTTACCCTGATCATCTACAACTCCAACTAAAATTGTTGGTTGGTAATATTTTCCCCCATTAACAATCGAAGCAAAGGCTGAAGTTGTCTGAAGCATCGTAATATCCATACCCTGCCCAAAAACCATGTTTGAATACCGCACAGCATTCCCCTCTGTCTTCTCTGGTGAGATAACAACTCCAGAAACTTCTCCAGCTAGTTCAACACCAGTGACTTGCCCCAACCTAAAACGATTATAAAAATAATCATAGATAGTGTTCCGGGCACCACGCGTAATGTATTTTCCATCACCCAGCTTAAAAGCAATGTCTACAAAACCAGTATTTAATGAATAGTTTAAAGCTGTCTGATAGCTAATCTCGCCAGTTCGGCCCTTATCGGCATTAGTGATGCGACGATCATCAACTTGAACGACATCTCGATTAAAGTAAGTATCATTTGGAGAAACTACCCCCTTATCGATTCCCATTGCCATTGTTAGGGTTTTAATGTCTGAACCTGGTTCATAAGGTTGAGAAATCACCGGATTATTAAACAAGCTGATATCTTCTGTCTTGTAGTATTCTGCTGGACTATAGGTTGGCAAATTAGCCATCGCCAAGATTTGACCATTATGGGGATTCATAACAACGGCGCTAGCGTGAGTGGCACTAGACCGGACCAAAGCGTCAGACAAAGCGGTTTCAACTCTAGCTTGGATGTTGCGATCAAGCGACAAAACAAGATTATCACCATTTTTTGGCGCTTGGCGAATATTTTTACTACCTATCGTTAATGGGACATCACGCGGATCAGTCACTGACTGCAGTAGGCCATCCTCCCCTTTTAATCGTTGATCTAGGTGACCTTCAACACCGTAGCGCCCAACTCCATCTAGATCCACGAAGCCCAACACCTGAGAGGCCATTGACCCCTCTGGATAAACCCGTTGCGTCATTTCCTGAAATCCAATTCCCTTCAACCCCTCTTTTTTTATCATCTCTGCTTGACCTCTTGTTATCTTACTGGCAATAATCTGGTAACGGGTCTCTTTTTTATCTAATAACTTTTCAAAATCTGGACGCAACTCGCCACCAGCCACCTGTTTCATGACCTGTATAATTTTTTCTTTATTTTTTATTATCTTCGGATCAGCAAAAACCAAATAAACCTTTTGGTTTAAGACAAGTGGCACTGGTTGTTGATTATCTAAAACATAAATAACTCCCCGTTTAGCCGGAATAGTTAATTTTTTAACCTGAGATTGGTCAGCCTTTTTTAAATAATCATCATGCTTAATAATCTGTAAAAAAAATAATTTACTAATCCACAGAAACATAAAAACAACCAGTATTAGTAATAATAGGTTGGCTCGCAAAGAACTCTGACTTGATTGTTGACCAGATCCCATAAAAACTAGTCTGCGTAACTAACAGAAGCTGGCTGAGACATTGTCGAAGCCACTGTGCTATTTTTAATGTTTTCCAGAGAAGTCAACCGGGCGTTTTCAACTTCAAGGTCACTCTTTTGGTTGTTAAGTTCAACAATTTGGCTATCCATTTTTTGGGTCGCATAATCATAACCGGATGTTTTAGTAGCTTGCGTGAGATAAATCATCCCTAGAATTGCAATAGCCAAAGCCATTAAAATAATGTGGCTAATAGGCCCAATTTTAGCGTCAGATTTAAAGGCGACAGTGTTCTGGTTACGCGACCAATTTTGTTGACGACGACTATAAAAAACTTGATTAGTTTGATAAGACATTTTTTTGTTCTTGTTTATTTTTATATAATTAAGCTCCTACCCTATAAGCTAGAGCAGGAGCTTTAGAAAACTATAGGACTCGGACGACCACCTCCTGGGTGACGTCGGTGCACTTAACTGGTATTTGTATTGGCATTTTTTCTTGCCCTTTCTTTTTGTTTTTATTTTTTTACAGCGACCCGAAGCTTAGCGCTTCGAGCCCGCGGGTTAGAAACATCATAAAGACTACCCTTAATCGCTTTTTTAGTCAGAACAGATAGATCAGACTCTAGACCCAAAGATTGTTGTTTTTTAAAATAACCCTTGACTAGCCTGTCTTCTAAGCTGTGAAAACTAATAATCCCCACTCGCCCACCAGACTTAAGTAGTTTTGGCAGTAGAGGTAGCAACTGTTCAAGTTGCTTTAGCTCGTTATTAACAGCGATTCGTATAGCTTGAAAAGTGCGAGTAGCTGGATGGAGACGACTCCACTGGCTACTATAATTTTGTTTAATTAGCTCGGCTAACTGAGTGGTTTCTTGAATCGGTCGATTGACAATTATAGCCTCTGCTATCTTCTTAGCAACAGGCGTTGGCTCTTCGCCGTAGCTATGTATAATCTTGATTAATTCTTGTTTAGAACTAGAATTAACAACTTCCATAGCGCTCAGCGCTTGACGCTGATCCATGCGCATGTCCAATTGACCTTTTTTTGTTAAAGAAAACCCTCGTTCGCCCTGATCGAGCTGTGGTGACGACACCCCCAAATCAACCATTATTAAATCAAACTTCTGCCCTTCCATAACTAACTGCTGGGTAGCTGATACAAAGTCCGAATGAAGCGCTCTCACCCCACGGTCTATTAAAGACTGGAGGCTACTAATTGCTAATTCATCGCGATCAACCAAACAGGAAGTTTGATAATTACCAGTTTTTTCCAAAAAAGCTGTAGCGTGCCCACCAAAACCAACTGTTAAATCTAAATAATTTTCACCTGGCTGAGGATTTAGACAGCTTAAGGCTACATCCAGTAAAACTGGCTGGTGTAGTTTTGATTGTAGATGTCTGTTACTCATGCGTCTAATAATATCATATTTACTAATAGACACTTCGAGATCACCCATCTGATAGCTAAGCTGTTTGTTTTATAATATTTTTGTTTTAATTTTATAAGTTTTCGAATAAAGTAAGTGGCTGCGCGTGGCAACCCCCATTGTTATTATTCGATTGAGAGACTTATGTGTGAGGTGGAGTTTTTATTTGGAGGTGTTTTAAAGAAAGAACGAAGATTTTTATAAGGCAATCTTTGCACCTCTGCCTAACTATCAGATGGTTAATCTCGAGAGTTTTTTAAATTGTTAAGGAGCTTCAGTCTATTAAAACTCGGTCGATTGCGGAATAATACGCCAGTAAGCGCCTGCTCGGATGGCCACTACCCCCTTGGTAATGCCAGCGTAGTCAAGTAAGTGTTGTTCGATCACAACTCGACCTTGCTTTTGATCGAGACTGGCTACCGTTTTACCATGACGAAACTTAATATTAAGATCAGCAATTTTCTCATCGAGAATATCGCTTCCCAAGGCTTGCTCGACTTCTTTATCCCAAACCTCTTTGGAATAAAGATGTAGATATCGACCAAAACCTCGAGTTAGCACTACCCCGCTAGCAAATTCTTGCCGAAGCTCAGTTGGCATTGTCAACCGACGCTTGTCGTCAAGCTTTCTTTCAAAGTAGTCTAAGTTTGCCATTGCTTGTTCGCCGACTCCGTTTTTATAGTTTTTAATGTTAGTGGTGTTTGTTTTTGTGTGGTGTTACCCACTTTTTTCCACTACCTTCAGTATACTACCCACCACTACCCACTAACAAGCCTTATTTTATAAAAATAGATTCACAAAGTCCGAGTTATTCACATTTTTGTGGATAAGTAAAACAACTAGCTAGTGATGCTTTAATTACTCTTAGAAGAAATAATGTCCATTATGATCTTAGCGATAGCTTCGGTATCGTGGCGGATGAAGGAGCGTTTCGCTGGCAAGATGTCATTTTTATCTCTTTTCACTACCCCGCCCAAGAGATCAACCCCAACTGCTTTAAATTTTGCCTTAGCTAACTCTTTGGTGTCTGTCCTCACCATGGTCGCCCCTTCTTGTTTATAGCGTCGAGAAATACTCTTGTCTGGTTTTTGTTGATTGTAAATAACATAATCTAAAAAATGCCCACCGACAAAACGCTCAATTTCTTT
>CAZEWP010000005.1:27644-29104 GCA_964516285.1 uncultured Saccharimonas sp. (SeqCode) | reverse complement strand
CAAATCGAAGAAGTTATCGATAATTATCTGCCGATCGCTAACACTAAAACCATTGGTTTGCCCTTGCTTAGTTACAAGATTACAAACATATAGGCAGGTAGCTTCAGTTTTCTTAAGAGCTTCAGCCACTCCTTTAATGCTTAAGAGTGGGCCGACTGAGGTGTATAAATCACCTGGAGCCACCACTACAATATCTGCTTGCCTAATCGCTGTTACGGCCAAGGGATTAGCTTTGGCCGTCGGAACTAATGATAGCTTAGCTCGTCTTGGATCTTGCTTAAAATATTCGCTATCAATCACCCTTTCACCATTCAAAATTAAACTTGAGCCCGGCCAGGTCATCCTTAGCCGAACATTATCAAGCGTAGCTGGTATTACTACCCCGTTTATCCTTAAAATCTCTGAAGCAGTTTCCACTGCTCGCCCAAGATCCCCATTGATTTTTTCTAAAACCGTTAATAATAAATTACCAAAAGAATGTCCCCCAAATAAACCGTCTTCAAACCGGTAATTAAAAAGGTCTCGAATCTTAGGTGAGTTACTTAAAGCCACCAAACACTGCCGAATATCACCAGACGGCAAAGTCCCAAATTCGTCTCTTAAAACACCGGTACTTCCTCCATCATCAACCATGTTAACAATGGCCACTAATTGTTTAGTTTGACTCTTAAGAGCCGAAAGAATCGTAAAACTACCAGTCCCCCCACCTAGAACTGCAATCTTAATATCTGTCTTAGAAAATGGGCTCTTCATTAATTCTTCTCACCTCTTGGTGGCTCCCCTTCTGGATCATCTAAGATTTTTTTATTTTTAACCTCATAGCGTTGACCAGTTATCTGACTAACCATATAGTCTTCATTGATTAAATTAATAAAGATACTCAGATCTCTTAAATCCATAATAATAATCGCCCCGGAGTCATCAGTCATTAGCTCTAATTGCATTTCATCACAATAATCGATTACCTGCTCTTGGGTTATATTACCTATCTCTAGTTTCTGTAGCTTGTTTATTAACCTCGTGTTATCTTTAATCAAAGACCTTAAGTCAAACCCCTCAGCTAAACTCAACCGAAACTTACTTTCTATCTCACTAATCTTTTGGTCAGCAATTAGTTGCTTTTTAAAACTATACTTAAAAAGCCTCTCAAACTTAGCTAAATTAAAAATAAAAATATCCTGACCAATCACTACCGTTTGATTATCTGCTGGTACCCGAAACCCTACATCTGGCTGGAAGGTCTTAATTTTACTATTTGACAGCTCCCAAGCGAGAGCTCCCGAGACGGACATGCTCTGTGGTAAAAGCTTAACTGAATAAAAAAATTGCTCTTGATAACTGAATTTAGCGACAATACCTTTAATATTCTTAAATTCATGATCAGCCTGAGTAAACTCTTCTAACTCTTGATACTGTTGCTCTATAAAATTAAAAACCGTTTGGGCATTTTCGATCTTGTC
>CAZEWP010000005.1:0-27634 GCA_964516285.1 uncultured Saccharimonas sp. (SeqCode) | reverse complement strand
CTAGACTTGTTTGCAAAATAACATTCTCAACCGAATCAATCCTTTCAGCTGAAACCACCGAAACCCCAGTCCCGGCCCCTAGAGTGATAAAGCTCAAAATATCTGACAAAAAGAGAGCTTGAATCTGGACTCTTATGTCTTGGTTGTAGCGCACTTTATAGGGAGTGTATTTTTTATTAAATAAAAAAAGCTCAACCTCTAAATCATTTTTAAACTCTTCTAATTGATTTGCCCACAGAAAAATATCTTGTGTTTCTTTCATCCAAATACTCCTTCTTATTTTTTGTAGTTCTTGTCAGCTTCTGATGACAAAAAAGACCCCGACAATCGATATTCTCTGGCTCGGTTAGCCCAATCATCAGCAATCTCATTGTCAATCTTCCCAGCATGCCCTTTTACCCAAACTAATCGAGCATTAGAGCCGTGATATAGCTCATGGGCTTCTCGGACTAAATCAAGATTCTTAATTTCACCGGTTTTCTTTTGCCAACCATTAGCCTCCCAGGTGTGACTCCACTTATTTAGGACATTAACCCAAAATTCGCTATCTGTATGGATATTACAGGCTTTCCCACCAGCATCTTTAAGTGCAGTGATAATAGCCTCTCCTTCCATTCGAATATTGGTTGACATCTCGGACCATCCTAAAAGCACCAGTTCACCATCCTTCACCACTGCATACCCTCCTGGTCCAGGATTTGGGCTACAGCTACCATCAGTATAATAATTAATCATTGTCTTTTCATCTCGCCTTAAATATCTTTTGGTAAAACTCTTACTTGCTTAGTGGTGTCACGATAACGCAATGTCACCGTCCCATTATCTAATGTCTCGAAATCTACCACCACACAATAAGGAGTTCCAATTTCGTCCTGTCGACGATAACGCTTACCAATATTTCCATTATCGTCCCACATAACCGACCCGTATTTATTTTTTAATATTTCAAAAACTTCTTTGGCCTTCGCAACCAATTCTGGTTTATTTTTTAAGAGTGGTGAAACCGCATATTTAACTGGTGCAATCTCGTCCGAGAATTCTAAGAAAGTTCTTTTCTCCCCATTTACTTCGTCTTCTTTAAAGGCGTCCGTTAGAATAGCCATCACCAGCCGTTCAACCCCAAAACTTGGCTCCACAACATGAGGAATAAACTTTTCTTGAGACCCCTTAATGGTATATTCCATATTTTTTCCAGAATACTGTTGAATATTTTTTAAATCAAAATCTGTTCGATAAGCCAACCCTAATAGCTCTTTCTGACCGATTGGAAAATCAAACTCAAAATCAATTGTTCGCTGACTATAGTGAGCTCGATCTTTTTCGGCCACTTCTATTTCATGGATTGATTCCCTCTTCAGGCCAATCTTTTCCAGCCATTGCCAAATAAGTTGACGCCACAACTCAAAAGATTCTTGCCAAAAGCGAGGATCAACAAAATACTCAATCTCCATCTGCTCAAATTCACGCGATCGGAAAACAAAATCCCTGGGACTAATTTCATTCCGAAAAGCCTTGCCGTGTTGAGCCACCCCAAAAGGAAGATCTGGATAAAAACTATCCATAATATTTTTATAATTAGTAAAGATACCTTGAGCTGTCTCTGGCCTTAGATAAGTCAAACTACTTTCATCTTCAACTGGACCAACATTTGTTTTGAGCATCATGTTAAATTGCCGGGGTTCTCCGAATGTATTTTCGTTGTGACAGTTAGGACATTTAATGGAGTCAATCTGATCTAATCTGAACCGCGCTCGACAATTACTGCACTCCACCAACGGGTCAGTAAAAGTATCTACATGACCGCTGGCTTGCCAGACACTGGAATTCATTAGAATAGCGGCATCGACACCATACATGTCTTGGCGCTGGTCTACAAAAAAATCCCACCAAGACTTAACCAAGTTTTGCTTCAGTTTTGTACCAAGAGGCCCAAAATCCCAAGTTCCACTTAACCCACCATAAATCTCGCTACCCTGATAAATAAATCCTCGTCTCTTGCAAAGACTAACTATTTCTTCCATTCTTTTATTTTTCTCGTTCATAACCTTTTTATTATAGCATCTAAAACTTTCTTTAAAAAATAGTTAAAAAATTGCCGCGTGCTCTCTAGCTAACTCTAAACAATCATCTAGCACCCAAGCACTGTTAGCTGCGACTTGGATCTCACCATTACCACCCTTTAATAACCTTAATAGTTTTATGTGTTCTGGTTTTATCTTCCCCTGAGTAGAGGCCCTTAGCCCTTTTTCGTTGCTATCATAATAATATTTTTTATCAGCAACCAGTTTTTCTTGGTCAACACTAAAAGTTAAGTTTAAACCATGCCCCATCAAATCAGCATATTCTAAAAAGAACCAGATCTTTACTACTCTCAAGTCAACTGTTAAATTGTTAGTTAAATTTAAAATTTTTTCTAAAAAACAATACCAAGCATCTTCTTCTAAGAATTGGCTGGCCCGACCAATAATCTTCATTGACTCGTAAATAAAATTTAATCGTAAATAATTTTTTAAAATATTTTCATAAAATTTCAATAATCTGGCTGATGTCACTATCCCCAACTGTTCATTGTCTCGCTTATAAATAACAATTTCGCAAACCGACAATAACTCTAACCCCCCAGACAAACGACTCTTCTCGCGTCTGACACCTCTGGCGATTGCATCAACTTGTCCTTTTGGTGTCAAAAAGTTAATAATCCGATCAGCTTCACCATAATTAGTGCGCCGTAAAATTATGCCCTTAGTTTTTAGGTTCACCCTACAATCTCCCCCACAGCCAGCAATAAATCTTTTGGGCTAGTGGTGGCTTTGTCTAAGACTAGCTTTACACCATAAGGTCGCAGGTCGACATTCCTAAGACGATCTGCCACATTAGTAGAAAGAATTATTGGTATTTTATTGGTGTCTGTATAAGATTTGAGTTCATGAATTAAATTAAAAATAGTCGTCGAAGCCAACACCACATCCAATATTAATAAATCTGGTAAATCTTCCTCCACTAAATTAAGAGCTGACAAAGCATCAAAACAATAACGGACCTGATAACCCTTGCTTGCTAGAAAACTAGCTTGTTGCTCTGCTAGCCATCTGTCATCGTCTACGATTACTATCTTTCTGATTTTCATAATAAATTAAGTTGTTTTGATATCTGTAAGTTAACATAAAAGGTCACCCCATCATGGTGCCTTATTACTCCAATCAGCCCTCCCATAACCTTAGCAAACTGAGATGAAATATAAACGCCCAAACCACTACTTTGTGGACGAGAATAAAAATTAGAATCTTTGATTAACAACTCTGTCTTAATTTTTCTAGCTAGACTATTAGTAATCGCTGGACCATAGTCTCTTACTGACACCCTTATAAATCCTTGTTTATAGAAAGTTTGTATCTTAAGTTTAATTGGTTGATGCCCACCGCAATAGCTGAGAGCGTTATCCATAAAATTTATCAACACTCTTCTTAACAAGTCTCGATTAGCAATCACCAAAGGAGTTCTGCGACAGCCTTTTAGCTCTATTTTTTTATTATAAGCCCTCGCTAAAGGCGAAAGCTCATGAATAACATCCAAACAAACTTGACTAGGATCGATTGGCTCTAAGCTAAAAAGAGCATCTTCTAGTCGAGCTGTTTTTGTCAGGTCGCTTGTTAGCCTTAAGGATCTTTCGCTAATTAAAGTAATCTTTCGTAAAAGGTCGTCCTTATTCCGGTCTTTCTGCCCAGCTTCTTGGGCAAAAAGAGATAATTGACGAATTAAGGCGACAGGAGATTTCAACTCATGAGCAGCCAAAAGGATTGCTGACAAATCACCAGTATTATCTTGTCGAGCGCCACAACCATCCCCTCCAACCTTCATATCTTAATTGTAACATCACACCACCGTAAAGAATACTTGTTATGGTTATTTCTGCGGTCTAATGAGATACAAATAATGACTACTGTTCTCGGATACCAAGGAGAGACCAGGAATAGCGTTACCAAAACTAATTAAATGCAGTGGTTGCTGTCGTAAGTTAACTATTTTTTGTAACTTATCTGCTAGCTTCTTGGTGTCTCTTGTTACTATAAAAGCATAAACAACCGTCACATCGCTAGGAATTTCTTTTACCCAAAAATTACCCCAATAAGTCTTAATACTTTTATTAGAAAAATACTTTATCTTTGACCAAATAACTAAAAAAGGATTTATTTCGTAACCAATCGCCTTGGCGCCTAACTGACTAGCTTGGTTTAAAACTAACCCACTTCCACTACCTAGATCCAACAAAATATCTTTTTTGCCTATCTTATACAACCTGGTTAAGGTTTCTAACAGATTCTTATGAAGACTCGGCACATAGGGAGCTCCAATTAAGACAACTAGACCAAAAGAAATAAAAATAAGTAAAAGAATAATCTTAATTACCAACATAAGTATCATCTATATCAAATTTTTTCTTTAAAACTTCCACTTCATTTTTTAACAACCCCAAATCCAACTCTATTTCTTGGGCTAAAGATTCAGCTACCTCGTACTGTTTCATCGCTTGATCGATATTAAACTGATCACCGCTGAACCAAGCTAGTAGCTCGTCTAGCTTCGCCATTTTATCGGTTATTTTATTTTTTGGCTGTGACATTTTTAACCTCCGCTCTAATTATTTTGTCAATCAATTCAACTTGAATTGTTTCACCTAAATCAATTTTACCTCGCAAGATACCATATCCTTGTCTTAAAATATTTTCTGGATTTATTTGATGAATAACTTTTTTAACCTGAGCTAAAGATTCAAGCTTATAGTCTAAATTTTTAGTTAAATACCTTAAAACATTACCAAACTTTAAATTAATCACCTCTTTTCCATCAACTAATTGTTTATCAAAGGAAATTAGAGCCTGC
Source organism: uncultured Saccharimonas sp. (SeqCode) (assembly GCA_964516285.1). Taxonomy (GTDB): domain Bacteria; phylum Patescibacteriota; class Saccharimonadia; order Saccharimonadales; family Saccharimonadaceae; genus UBA1547. The sequence goes on along the minus strand of CAZEWP010000005.1, from coordinate 22,753 downwards.
TTTAGCTTTATCTTTTGATACTTAATAATTTCTTTCTTATCGGGCACTATCAACTGGGCCGCATTAGAAGGAGTCGATGCACGAACATCAGCCACCAAGCCAGCCAGCGTTTCATCAGTTTCATGACCGACGCCAACCACCACCGGCACCCGGCTACTGGCGATAGTTCTAGCTAATTTTTCATCATTAAAGGTTGCTAAATCATCAGCACTACCACCGCCCCGAATAACTGCAATCACTTCAACCAAGTCTTTTTGCTGATTAAAATAATTTAAAGCTCTAATAATTTGGTCAGCCGCAACCTCCCCTTGCACCTGAACATGAGCGACTCTAACTTGAACTCCAGACCAACGCTCGTCTAAGATTTTAATAAAATCAGCATACCCAGCCGCCTGAACACTACTAATAACCGCAATTTTTACTGGGATAGCTGGTAAGAGCCTTTTTCGGGATTTATCCAAGAGCCCCTCTTGAGTTAATTTATCTTTTAAAATCTCAAAACTTTTCTTCAAATCCCCCTCGCCTACCAATCGAAAACTCTGAACTGTTAGGCTAAAATATCCCTTATCAGTTATTTTTGGCAAGGCCTTAATAGATAGTTTCATCCCGTCTTTAATTGGCTGTCTCATCTGCCAAACTGGCAAAAAGCAACGAATTGTCGATATTTTATCTTTTAAAGAAAAATAGACCCACTTACCCTGACTAACAGTCATTTCTGAAACCTCCCCCTCAACCTCAACCGAAGGATAAGCGTTTTCTAAAGTTTGATTTAAATAAAAAATTAGATCACTTACTTGATAGACCATTAGCGGTTACTCGCCCGTGTTTATGAATTGTCAGTTGGTAAAAAACATACCCAAAAATAATTGTGCCCGCAAACAGAGTAACCCTGGCTAGTAGCGTTCCGGCCACCGCTTCGCTGACCGACATGCCGGTCGAAGTGTAAAGCGAAATCATCAAGGCTTCGACTGCTCCCACCCCACCTGGTGTGACAAAGACTAATCCAATCATTGAACAAACTCCATAGACGATAAATAAAATGGCCGGATGAACAATCGTTCCTAAAGACCAAAAAGCAATAAAGATTAAAAATACATCAAAAATACAATCCAACACCGCCCACATAAATGGTTTTATTAAGATTTTTTTATCACTTCGAATTTCATTAAAATCTTTATTGATTCTAAATAATAAACTTTCAACCCGAGCCTGAGAAATTACCTCGGCTTTTTTCTTAAAAGTAACCACTCTAACTAGCCGATTAACTATCTCTGAAAAAGATTTAGCAAAACCAACTAGCCGTTTAGCGTTACTAGCAATTATTACCAGAATGACCATTAAAATAAAGACCAAACCAACCATTACAGCACTGAGGTTAATCATGGTTCGATTAATTCTATTATCAAACAGAAGCACAACTACTGATATTAAAACTGCCCCAGCAAAACAAACAAAAGAAGACGCCACCCTCACAATATAGGCAATAAAAGATCGGCTAGGTAAAACACCATAGCGCTTCATCACCCAAGAGAAATAAGTTACCCCTGCCACACTTGGCACTGGCACAATCTGATCCACAAAGTTTATCTCTAAAGCTAGGCGCACTCTGCGTGGCCAAGACATCTTAAAACGCTCTCCTTTTTGTTGGAGATATGAAATCATAACCTGTCCAATCGCCGCAAAACTAACAATTTGAACTGGAAGAATTAAACTAAATACCCAAAAATTGATCTGTTGGATTAAAGCAATGAATCTCTAGCAAAATAAACTACCGCCCCTACTAGCAGAGTCACCAAAAGGCTCATTATAATCCGGCGAAACATAAGACAATTATACCATTTATTCTTAAAAACGCGCTATAATCAAAGAATGAGATTAGCTATCTTAGGTCGCCAACCTAATCTTGGGTTAGCCGAACTAGAGCGGGTTTTTTGCCCCACCAAAGTTCAACAACTCAACCACACCACCGCTTCTTTTGAGGCCTCTGTTTTTGATATCCAGAACTTTGGCGGACTCCTAAAGGCTGGTGAGATAATCGACTGCCTGACCTCTTCTTCTTGGGACTCTTTAGTGAAAAAAATTACTAGCCATTTTCTAACCCAATGGGAAAACAACCCTCATAAAATAACCTTGGGGATTAGTGTCTATAACTACCCAATTGACACCAAGGAAATCCAAAAACTAGCTCTTAATCTTAAAAAGCAACTCAAGAAAAGTAATGTTAGCCTTAGAGTTGTCCCTAATGCTGAACCAACCCTAAATACCGCCACCAGCCACCATAACAAACTCGGTCTTAACCCTAATAAAATTGAACTTTTAATTACTAAAACTAATCAACAAAAACTGATTGTCGCCATCAGCACTGGCGCCCAAAATATTACCGCCTACCAGCAAAGAGACCAGGCCCGGCCTAAAAGAGATGCTTTTGTTGGTATGCTCCCACCAAAACTAGCCCAAACTATGCTTAATCTAGCTCTTGGCCAAAGCCAAACTAAAAACCCAACCATCCTAGATCCCTTCTGTGGAACTGGCGTTATCCTCCAAGAAGCTCTTTTAATGGGCTATTCCGTAATCGGCACTGACCTGTCCCAAAAGATGATAGATTATAGCCAGGTAAATCTAAACTGGTTAGCTAAAAAACACCACCCAAACGGGCGCCACCAACTCCATCAAGCCGACGCCACCAACGCCATCTGGCACCACCGTTTTACCCATGTGGTAAGTGAAACTTATTTAGGCCAACCCCTATCTGGTTATCCGCCACAAGATAAATTAGTAGCCATTCGCCAAAACTGCAACCACTTAATTAGCCAATTCTTAAAAAATATTAGCACTCAAGCTCCAGCTGGCACTCTATTTTGCCTGGCAGTCCCCGCCTGGAAAAAACCGGACGGCTCTTTTGACACACTGCCTATCTTGGATAACCTGACTAAATTTAAATTAAAAACCATCAAGCTTAACTTAACTGATACTAATCAATTACTTTATTTTCGCGACGATCAAATTGTCGCCCGTAAATTATTAATCTTAGAAAAAACTAATTAATTAATTTCCTAGCTTTTTTAAGTTTTCTTTTTTTAAGAAAGATTATAACTAAAGCAATAATTGATGGGATAACTCGAAAGATAACCAAAGCCAGTAATAGTATAGCCGACCCCTTGTTGTTAATAGCTTCTGTTTCATCGTCGTGAGCTATAGTAGTCTTAATCTTCTTTGCCGTGTCACCACCTTCAGCCACTTCAATAATAAGATTACTATATTTATTGGCTAATATGTCCTTAGCGGTTTTAGTTGGAACTTTCAATTTTGTTGAATTATTATCAAGTTCAAGATCCTTGAAATTAAGTTTTATGTTCTTAGAAATGTCTAATTTTTGGAAAAAATAATTATCAGATAGCTTTAATTCTTCAAGTTCTAAATTATTTAATAAGTTAATCTCTGAAAGCTTATTTTTTGATAAAAATAAATATTTTAAAGCAGTATTTTTAGAAATATCTAGGGCGTCTAATTGGTTATTAGAAAGGCCCAAATTCTTTAAGTTGCTATTTTTATTTAAATCTAGACTAGTTAATTGATTGTTAGAAAGATGTAAAGATTCTAAATTTTCATAATCACTCAAATCGATAGTTGTTAATTGATTATTAGCTAGATCAAGCCCTCTTAGAGAATATCTATACAACCCATTTTTACTAGTTTTGACTTCGGTGAGTCGATTATTAGAAACTGCTAAACTTTCTATCGGATAGTTAGAAATATCTAAAAATGTAAATTGATTGTCTGATAGATTTAATTCTTTTAACTGAGAAAGCCGATTAATACCGATATCTTTGAGGTGATTATCATACAGATTTAATTTAGTTATTGCTTCATTATTAGAAAAATTAATTTGCTCTAGAGCATTGTGAACAATCTCCACTTCATCCAATTCTCGATTACGGGATAAATCTATCTTATTTAAGTTGTTGCATTTTAAGTTTATTTTTTTTAATTGAGTACTAGACGATAAATCTAGCGATTTAAGAAAAACACTGTCAATCTCTAACGTTTTTAGGGCATTATTTTTGCCTAAAACTAAATCATCAATTACGATATTGTATAAACTTAAAGATTCTAATTCTTGATTATTTGAAAAATCTAATAAGCCATATTTTCCAAAAAAATCTGATCCACCTTGTGTTTGTAAGCTAAAACATTTACCAAGACCTTGAGTGGTTCCACCTTGGACTGCAGTAGTGTTATTAATCGTAACCTTTTTTAATCTTATATTTTTAGAAAAATCAGATACTATTTTAGATGTCCCAGTATAAGTAAATTCTTCTAAATTTATATTATTAGATAAATCGAACACCTTATCATCAGCAATAAAGCCTGTAAGATGCAATCTTTTTAGTTTTGTATTATTACTAAGGTTAGTATGTAATTGGCCAAACATATCTGCCATTCTTAAATCTTCTAAACCTAAAAGACCAGAAAAATCTAACGGCTGCTCCAGTCTACTTAACAAATAAAGTTTAACTGTTCGTAAAGTATCACCCCTAGGAAAAACAATAGGTGGGATAGTTCTGTCTGAAAAAACATCCACAAAAACTCTTAATTTTTCTAATTTTAAATTTTTAGATAAGTCTAATTTATTTTTTGCACTGGCTATATCTAGATTTTCTAATTTAGTCAGTTTTGTTAAATCAAAATTAGACAGGGGGATAAAACCTGGAACGTGAAGCTTTAAATCTGTTAACGATGTCAATTTCTCTAAGCCGGCCATATTAATTGATTCAACTTTTTGATTAGGCTCACTTAATTTACTAGATTCACATTCTAATTTTTTTAAACCGAGCAATTCATCATCAGAAACTTTATAATTGTAATTTCGATTTGTTTTATCACTAACCTTCTCTTTGTTTAGGTTGTCAATCACACATTTATAGAATGAGTTGTCCTTAAAAGCTGGGTGAACGGGACTTTCCGCTCCAACTCTAGCTGTTTTGCCAAAAACCATAAAACCAATTAACAAAAAAGAGCTAACCAATATAATACTTGGTCTAATAAACTTTTGTTTATCTTTTTTATGCCACCCCATCACACTTCTCCTAATTAATTAAGCTTATTATACCCTTTTTAACTAGCGTTTAGCAATAAAATAATTGACTAAATAGCTATTGTTTGGTATATTTACTAAGATTATTTATAACAGGAGCAACTATTAACCATGTCAAAAGTTAAAGCTGGCGGAACAGCCAAAAATATCCACGATAGCCCCGGTCAACGACTCGGTGTGAAACGCTTTGGTGGACAAAAGGTTAAAACTGGTGAAGTCTTGGTTCGCCAAACTGGTTTAACAAAAACAGCCGGACCTGGAACCTTTATCAGCAAAGATTACACTATTCACGCTTCTACCGACGGGACAGTCCAATTTAAACAAGTTAAAAAAACTCGTTTTACCGGACGAACCGTTCGTCGCACGCAAGTTTGTGTTGAATAAGAACCAATTATTCCTTCATATAAAATAACCCCCGTGGATGGGGGTTATTTTTTAATCTCTTTTACTTATTTTAAACCAAGTAGTCTTTTAATATGCTCAACTACTTCACCAATCACAACCTGAGATTTTACTAGATATTCACTAGCGCCTAGAGACTTGGCTAGCTCTTTATCTTTATCTTGACTTAAGGCTGTTAACATAATCACCTTAACATCTGAAATCGCACTATTATTCTTACGAATAGTGTCTAGGACATCAAAACCACTCATTTTTGGCATCATTGCGTCCAGCACAATTAAATCAGGGTTAAGGTCATTAACTATCGCTAAAGCTTTTTCCCCATTGTTTACTTCCGTTACCTCAAAGCCTTCCATCTCTAAGCGAGACTTGTAGACTCCGGACAAGGCGTCGTCATCTTCGACTAATAATATTTTCTTCTTATTCATAATCTAATGATACTAAACCAAATCTTTAAACACAAGCCTATTGGGATAAAAGATTAAGCGCTTTCTCTAGTTGTTTATCCTGTTTGTTCTTTAAATCGTCTTTGGTAATTTCTATAACTACATCTGGCTTTATACCCTTCTTATTAATATTTTTGCCACGAGCCGTATACCACCTCGCAACTGTTAATTTTGCCATTGCTCCACTTTTAAGATCAAGCATCGACTGAACCGTCCCTTTACCAAAAGTTTGTTCGCCAACTAATTTAGCAATATTATATTCTTGCATCGCCCCAGCAAAAATCTCACTAGCACTAGCTGAATTTCGATTAACTAAGATAACTGTCGGCAAACCACCAAGCAAGGCCCGACTAGAATCTGTTCTAATTTTCTCAATAATAATATTCTGCTTTTTTTCAACAGCCACGACTTTATTGTCTAACCAAAGGCTGTCTAGGTCTTTAGCTGCCACCAAGAAGCCACCACCATTATCTCGTAAGTCGACAACCACACCTTTGACGCCCTGTTCAATAAAAGACTTAGCGGCCAAACGAGCTAAATTATCCGTTTCACTATCAAACCGGTAGACTTGCAGATAACCTATCCCATCAATAATCTTGCTTTCTATACTTGGAATACTGATTGTGGCCCGGGTAACAACAAAACTTAACTCCTTGCCATCTCTCTCTATCACAATCTTAACTGTCGTCCCAGCTTCACCTCTAATTTTGCTAACTGCTTTTTCGATTGCCCAACCCGCCACTGACTCATCGTTAACTTTTATAATAATATCTCCTGCCAAAAGGCCACTTTTCTCGGCTGAGTTGTTTTTTAAAACCCTTACAATCACTAATTGGCTATTTTCGCTTCCTAACTCCGCCCCTATTCCGGTGCCAATATTTCCCTCTAAGCCATCTCGGAATTCTTCGGCTTCATCTGGATCAAAATACTGAGAGTGTTCGTCGCCCAAAGCCTCAACCAACCCCCTGTTTAACCCATAAACTAAATCTTGTTTATCAATTTTCCCGTCATAATTTTTTTTAAGCACTTCATAGGTTTCTTGAACCGAAGAAAAATCTAAAATATCAAGATTTAATGGCTGGCGGCCTAATAAGCTACTCGCCACTTGTTCAATCTGGAAACGATAACCCCCCATCAGAAAACCAATCACCAACGAAACACAAACCGCCAAAACAAGATTGACAGCAGAGAATTTCTTGGTAGGAACCGACTCTTCAATTATCTTTTTTTCTTCATCCATAATTTATTATTTTACCACTCCCCAAAATAAATATAATAGTCAAAATAACTAGCCCTAAGGTTATACCATTCAGCGTAATCACCATTCCAATTAATGTTATAATGGCTGATATTAATTGTCCCATCTGCATTAACAGACTCAACCCAGGCCACGTGTCCGTATATTCCAGCATTAGACACTCCCACTGACCCCGGCTTGGGCGTTGTGCCACCAGGTATCCCCATGGCTCGGGCGTTATCATCCCATTGGTTAGCATTTCCCCTGCCACCCCAGTAAGGCATATTGCCATAGGTGCTCGCAACCTTAAAAGCTGCATAGCTCACGCATTCTCTTGTATACATCCCCCAATCATCAACATAGGCATCAATCGGAGCATTTGCCCATTTAGCTGGATAACCACCTTTACTGCCATCACCCGGCAAACTCTTGAAATTACCACCATACTGCTGGGCCCTAGTAGCATTAACAGCTGCCTGCTCGGCTCTTAAACGAGTAATTTCGGCATCATTCTTTTTAACCATGTCTTGAAAAGATGCCTCTTGGCCTTTTGTTACATTTAAGATTCTTTGTTCTTCTTGACGGGTAGCGTCTAATTGAGCTTTCTGATTTTTTTGATCTTCTAAAATTCGTCCAGCTTGAGTTTTTTGATCTTCTAATTGAGCTTTTAATTCTTTATTTTCTTTTATTTTTGCTGTCAGTTGGTTTTGAACTGCTGAACGCTGTTCTTGTTTATCTAAAAAATCACTCAAATTTTTACTACTAGCCAACATTTCAATCGGCGAAACTCTATCAGCCACATAAGAATCAGCTATAATAATTCCTAGCTGTTCACTGTTGGCTTGAATTAATTGTTGGGTTTCGTTAATTTTCTCAACCAACTGGTCGTATTTAACTTGACTGATGTCAATTTGAGTTTGCATAGCTGAGGCTTGAGCTTCCAGTGTTTCTATGGTTGCCTTGAGGGTTTTAGCCTTCTCTGCCAAAGTTGCTGCTTGGTTATTAAAAGATTCTTTTTGCTTTTGTAGTGCCTTTATCTTGATATCATATTGGTCAGCTGAAGCAGTTTGGTTAAAGACAATAGCTACTCCACTAAAAACAAAAACTGCGGTTGAAACAATCGCCATGATTTTTGTCTTCATTTGATGTATCTTTTTTACCACTCTTAGCTCCTTACTGTTGCTGTTTTAAAAATTGTCGAGTTGCTAAAGACGAAGAAATTATGCCGATTAAAGAACCAAGTGTCATTACTGCTAACAAAACCAAGCCTAGATAGTTTGTTAGCCACTCTAAGGTGGGTTGAACGGCAATTTGGTAATCAATCAAAACACCGACAACGCTGTGTAGAGCCCAAAAACTAAAACCGGTGGCAACCAAGGCTGCCAAAACACCGTAAACCACTGATTCCACCAAGAACGGCCCCCTAATAAAAGCTTTGTCTGCTCCGATTAGCTTCATCATGTAGATTTCCTCTTTACGATTAAAGATAGCCATTCGAATGGTGTTAAAAATAATTAAAGCGGAAATTAAAACAAACAAGACACCAGCCCCCAAGCCTAATTGTTGAACAAAGCTAACTGCTCGCCCAATGCTCTTAATAGTTTGGCGTCGTTCTCCGGCGAAAGATGGTTTATAGCGAGTGCTAAGATATTTTTGAATGGTTTTATTTGACTCTACGAACTTTTCTAATTCGGTGGTGTCGTTTATATCCTCGACCACCACGCGTAAAGTTGCCGGGTTCTTATTAGTCGCTTCCTTAAGAGCTTCTAAAACAGCGTCACTGCCCGCACTTTCTTCTATAATCTGTTTTCGGGCTTGGTCAGCGCTAATATATGTAACCTTTTTAACTGATTTCAGTTTCTTTAAATCTTTAGTTATAAGACCAGCGACTTCGTCAGTTGTTTCTGTTTTTAGGTAAATTGACATGTCAACCTTCTCTTGCAGATCCTTAATGGTATCATTTAAAATCTGGTGCGATAAGAAAGTCACTAGAATAATTAAGAGTGTTAAAGTCATAACTAAAGTCGCGGCTACAGAAAGCCAAGAATTTCTAAAAAAACTATTAACGCCGTATTTAATCATCCGACTGAGTGCTAATAGTCGGCGACTGTGAAAACGATGTTGTTTTTTGGGACTATTCTTTTTCTTATTAGCCTGTCTCATTGTCGATAACTCCCTTCTGCTTGGTCGCTAGTAATCTTTCCATCATCCAGCGTCACAACTCGACGCTTTAAACGATTAACAATCTCCGCGTTATGCGTAGTTAAAAGAACGGTTGTTCCATATTTATTAATTTTTTCTAAGAGTTTTATGATTTCCCAGCTATTTTGAGGGTCAAGGTTGCCAGTTGGCTCATCAGCAATCAAAATCTTAGGTTGACGAACAACCGCTCGAGCAATCGCAACTCTTTGCCTTTCCCCACCAGAGAGTTCATCTGGAAATTGTTTCTCTTTACCCTCCAGGCCAACTAATTTAATAACTTTGGGCACAGTGCTTTTAATTTCGTGTCGAGTAACACCAGCAATCTCTAAAGCAAAAGCAATATTTTCAAAAACATTTCGCTGAGGTAAGAGCTTAAAATCCTGAAAAATAACTCCGATTTTACGTCGTAAAACTGGGATTTGACTATCCTTGAGTTCATCATAGTCAATCCCACCAACCACAATTTTGCCACTGGTCGGCTTTTCCTCTCGAGTCAATAATTTTAATAAGGTTGATTTTCCGGCCCCACTTGTTCCGACTAAAATAACAAACTCACGAGGGCCAATAAAAATACTGACCTTTTCCAGGGCTGGGGAAACCCCTTTAATATATGTTTTTGTGACTCTATCTAGCAATATCATAGCTTCTTTAATTATAGCATAAGAATTATTAAAACCTGGCTAAAAAATGCTAGGATCTCTTCAAAAATGCATCTATAAAAGAATCTAATTCACCGTCTAAAACAGCCTCAACATTCTTCTCTTCATGTTTAGTTCTTAAATCTTTGACTAAACTATATGGATGCATAACATAGTTCCGAATTTGCGACCCCCAGTTGGCTGATTGCCCAGCTCGAAGCTCACTAACATCTTTGGCTTGTTGCTCAAGTTGGAGCTGTGTTAGTTTTGAAAGTAAAATCCTTAAAGCCGTTTCTCTATTTTGGATTTGGGAGCGCTCGCTTTGAATAGCCACTTTAATCCCAGTTGGTAAATGCGTGACTCTAACTGCGCTATCAGTTGTGTTAACAGATTGACCACCTTTCCCACTAGATCGATAGGCTTCAATTTTTAAATCATTCTCGTTTATTTCCACTTCATTAGTTTGGTCAACTTGAGGTAGGACCTCTGCCAAAGCAAAGCTGGTTTGACGCAAATTATTAGCATTAAAAGGGCTTAGGCGCACTAATCGGTGAACACCATGTTCACCTCTTAGTTTGCCATAGGCAAAAGCTCCGTTGACTTCGACAACACTTGTCTTCACTCCCGCTTCTTCACCAAGTGATCTTGTTAAAATGATGGTCTCCATACCAGATCGTTCTGCCCAGCGCAAATACATTCTCTCTAACATAGCTGTCCAGTCTTGAGCATCAGTTCCACCAACACCTGATGTTAAGCGCAAAATCACATTATAGCTGTCATATGGATCAGTAAAAATTAAATCTTTTTCTAGTTTCTCATAAACTTTTTCTAGAGCTTTAATTTGTTTTTCAATTTCAGGCCACATATCACTATCCGCAAGTCCCAAAAGTTCTTTTAAATCCTGGGCTTGAGCTTGTAATAGAATCCATGGGTCAATGGTGTTATTTATTTTTGATAACTGTTTACTTTTAGCTTGAGCCACGAAAGGATTATTCCAAACATCAGAGTCGGCCAACTCTTCGGTTAAGGCTTGCGCTTCTTGCTTTTTATCATTAATTTTTAAGCCTACGATGGCTTGGTTGATTTTCTCTAGTAATTTAACTAGTTGTTTCTCTAGTGGTTGCATTTAACAAAGCAGTCCTTCTGCCCATTTTTGCATAGGATATTTTTGCAAATAATCATACCTTGATTCCGGCACATTAAATGGTAAAGAATCATAACCGTTTTGAATAGACAACTGATAAGCTAGTCGTAGCTCGTTAACTTCACCAATACATTCAAATGGCTTCAAGACACCATCAATACCCAGAAGACCTTTAAAGGTGTTAGTTAATTCTGGTTTGAGAAATAAATTTTGTCCACCAAAAAGCTCAACTAAATCTGATGCTTTAACAAAGGGTGCAAACAATAAAAAAGCGTTAGCACATTTTGGACAGTTAGCACACCAAGACAACTGTCTGTTATCCGCTCCTTGTTTATAGTTGGCCATATTACAAGAACTAAAATCTTGCTTATATTTTTTCCAACAATGCTCAACAAACAACTCAGCAATTCTGAGCTCACTATAGCTCCTCAAAGGTGAACCAATCATTATATCGGGGGAGATATATTTTTGAACATAGCGCGAAAACTCTTGCTCGGCTAGCCAGGTTTTAGACCATTGGTGAGTTACTTCTAGGCCACCGATTCGAGCATGAACCTCTTCCCCTTCATGCCCAATTGAAGATAAAATTTGGTTTCTCCCAGACAAGATAGCCTGAACCACAGCTAAGCTTTGAATAATGTAAGTAACTGGCACATGTCCATTTTTAGCACCCTGCAAACTAGCTTTTTGTAGAGACTCTCTATCAATCTGCCTAATAGCCAGCTTTGGCTCTTGTCCGAGTTTGTCTAAAACGCTTGGATAGAATTGAGTGCTTGATACATACCAAGGCATAAAATCTTGCCCTTTAGTTAATAATAATTCTGCCAATAATAAAGAGTCTTTTCCGCCACTCTGTAAAGCTAAAATACCCTTACCGTCAAAAGCTATCTCTCCCTCGTCCGATCCCCAGCTGTTAGCTTGAAAATTAATCAGGTCTTGTCTGGTTAAATTATTTTCAAAAGCAAATTGACCTAAACCTTCCTGGTAAACCAGATTAAAAAAGTTAGCCTGCCAAGCATCAATTGGATGATCTAACTCAAATTCAGTTGTTGGAAAAGCTTTATAATATGAAGTTCCAATTACCATAAAAGCTAAAAAAAGAGCTCTCTTTAGTAGAATTGGATCATAAGAATAATTGCTTGGGGCAAAAGTCACCGTTTCAGTAAAATCAAACCCCTGGCTGGAAGTGTAGTTAAACTGGGCTGTTAACGAGTCATGATCAAAAGCATAATTCCTAAAAATAAACCGACTCATAGTTTATTAACCTCCTCTTTAAATTGGTTACCCCTGTCTGAAAAGTCTTTAAACATATCAAAACTAGCGCAACCCGGGCTTAAGATCATCACATCGCCTGGCGAGACCAAAACTTGAGCTTCAGCGAAAACACCGGCCATAGTTTTTTTATCAGTTACAACAACCCGAGCTGATGTTTTTGTTTCTTTGATAAAGTTGGCTAACTTATGCCTGATCTCACCCATTACTATAATAGCTTTAATGTTATTGGCCTCTTCAACAACATTGGCAATTTTAGAAAAATCACCCCCTCGATCAATTCCCCCTAAAATTAGAACCTCTGGTTGTCGAAAAGCCCTGATCGCTGCTCCGACAGCTGGGGTAGACGACGAAAAACTATCATTATAATAGCTGACCCCCTTAACTTGACGAACAAACTCTAAGCGGTGAGGCAGTCCCTTAAAGTCTTCTAGTCCTTCAGAGATTTGTTCATCGCTAAGACCATAAAACTTAGCAACTGATAAAGCGGCGCAAGCATTTTCAATATTGTGTTGTCCAACTAATTGCAATTGGCTGGTTGGACAAATTTTTTGATCATCACACCAAAAATAACCAGCTTTTTCATAAACGGATTGCTTGTCGCCGGCCACACCATAATGGGAAATTCTTCCAACGCGAGTGATTTTAGCAATTCTTTCAGAATAAATATTCGATGGATGATAAAAACAAATATCTTCGACTGTCTGGAAACGACGAATATTAGCCTTGGCTAAGATGTAATCATCAAAATCTCGATGCACATCCAAGTGCTCTGGCTCAATAATTGTTACCACTGAAACATGAGGAGATTTTTCAAGATCCCACAACTGAAAACTAGATAGCTCATAGATAACAATATCAGTTGGCTTTATATTCTCTAAGTCCATCAAAGAAACGATTCCAATATTACCGGTCAACCAAGTTTTATAACCCGCTTTTCTAAACAAGCTATCAATCAAACTGGCGGTGGTGCCTTTTCCTTTAGTGCCAGTCACTCCAATAATTTTAGCTGGACATTTTGCAAAAAACTCATTAGTAGCCGTCCAAACCTTAGCGGTTGTTTTAATTTCATATTTATTAAAACTAGCCGTGCGAACGACTAGATCAAACTCATCTAAATTATCCAGGTAGTTCTCGCCAAAAACTGTTTTAGCTTCCGCTGGCGGTAAAATTTCTGGCGTTTTTTGATCAAGAACCGTGATGTCATGCCCCCCCATCTGGGACCAATATTGATAACTAGCCCGCCCTTCCATGCCGTAGCCCAAAATTGCAATTTTCATTAGACGCTAACCTCTTTTTCTTTAAATAAAACACCAACTTTTTCAGCTAAATCTATAATTTCCTGTCTCTCGCCACCACTAACCGCTGCAAGCGACCATGTGTCAGTTGAAAAGAATTCATTAGCTAGATTTACCATTTTCTCTACAGTTACCCCTTTTATCATCTCTGGGACTTTCTCGTAATTTTTAATAAAATCATCAAAATAATACCGACTAGAATAAAAATTGCTAATCTGAGAAACCGTCTGGCCATCCATTTGATGACGGCCCAAAGCAAAAGACTTGGCAGCCTCAACTTCTTTCTCGCTAATCTGCCCTGTTAAGACTCGTTTCATTTCACGAACAATCAAGCCAAACAAAGCATCTGCGTCCTCGTGATTGACCTCGCCAGTAATTCCCCAGCCACTATCATAAAACCCAACTCCAGAATAGGCATTAATGTTATAAGCTAAACCCCTACTTCTAGCTTTACCAAAAATACGAGAATGCATTGTCCCTGTTAAGATATGATTTAAACAATCAACGGCATCAGACTCCTCATCTGTTAGTGATCTAGGTATAGCTAAGAAAAAATCAAAGGTAAGATTACTAGCATCTTTCCGTCGAATAATAAACGGTCTAGGTTTAATTAATTCATCTTTTGGATAATCGAATCTTTCTTTTTGGGGTAAACAAAAAGACTCAATTTGTTTTTTAATAATCGCCTTGCGCCCTTTTAATTTACCAGCAATTACAAATCTCATATTGCCAGTTATGTGTGTTCTGCGGTGGTGCTCTTTAATATCTTCTATCGAGATATTGCTAATTGTCTTTAGGGCTTGTTGATAAGTTAAAACATCCTCGCCCATTGATTGCTGGACTTTACGATATAAGATTCGTTGATAGTTGTTTAGATAATTGGTTAATTCATTCCTAACATTACCCTTTTCAGCAATTAAATCTTTCTCCCGAAAGAGGGGTTGGCAAATAGCTATTTTCTGCAAATCTAAAATCCTATCCCATTCAAAATCAGCACAATCAGATTCGTAAACCATAGAAATCCCACCGGTAAAAGCATTTCGGTAAGCTCCATTCTTAGTAAACTCAAACTCAAAATCAGCGCTTGACTTATAACGAGCGTTAACCCCCGAAGCCACAATATGCTCCATAATATGCGGAACTTGTTCAATCTCTTTAGTCTTGGCATAGCGATGCCCAGCTCTAAAACAAAATTCCATGCTCATGGTCGTGGCCCCAGGAACATCAATTAGTAACCCTCTCGCCCCGTTCTTTAGCTTAACTTCTTGAACAGCGTGTTTCATTATCGACGACTCTTTTTACGATTCTGCCTCTGTTTCTTCTTCTTTTTTCGGGCTAGTTCTTTCTTTTGGTTGGCAGTCTTAACAGCCTTAAACTCTTTATCAAGATTCTTTTCGCCCGAAGAAATCTCGTTTACTCCCTTTTCAACAGATGTTTCAGCCAACCGAGTTAATTCGGTGTCAAGATCCTCTGTCCCATCGGTCGCTATTAAATCTGTTTTCCTGACCGAAAGAACAATTTTAATAACCTCATCGCGTAGATTTTGTTGCAAGCTGTTAAATAATTTTTGAGATTCGCTTCTGTATTCCACCAATGGATCTCTTTGACCAATACTGCGCCAGTGAATACCCTCGCGTAAATGTTGCATATTCTCTAAGTGTTGCATCCAAAGTGTGTCTAAAACCTGCAAATAGACTTCCCGTTCTATTCTACGAATTACCTCTTTTGTGAGCTCTTTTTCTTGATTTTGGTAAATCTCTAGAGCTTGATCTAGGGCTACTTTAAAGCGTTTTTGATCGTTCTTTTCGTTAGCAAACTTCTCTATATCTTGCTGGCTAATTGGGAAAAAATTAGTAAAGTTATTATAAAAATCTTCAACATATTTAGCCGGTAGAACAGTTAGATCTCGGACTTTCTCCTCAATTAATCGACGGATTTCCGAATCGATACTTAACCCTTCTAGAATTTTTCGGCGCATCACATAAACCACTCGGCGGTGGCGATTAATGACATTATCATATTGAACAACATTTTTACGGGTGTCAAAATTAAACCCTTCCACTCTTTTTTGGGCCATCTCTAAGGTTTTAGAAATAGCTTTATTGTGGATCGGCACATCTTCTTCAATCCCTAGTTTGCCCATTAAACTAGCCACTCTTTCTCCTTGGAAAATACGCATTAGGTCATCTTCTGTCGAAACATAGAACTGCGTTTCGCCAGGATCACCCTGGCGACCACAACGCCCTCTTAACTGATTATCAATCCGGCGAGATTCATGACGCTCTGATCCTAGCACCACTAAACCACCTAGCTTGACCACATCTTTATTAATTTTAATGTCTGTTCCCCGCCCGGCCATATTGGTAGCCAAAGTGATAGCTCCTTTTTCGCCAGCCTTTTCAATAATTGCTGCTTCACGCTCATTATTTTTAGCATTTAGAATTTCATAAGGTAACCCAGCTTTATCTAGAGCGCTAGCAATTAATTCATTTTTAGTGATTGAAGAAGAGCCAATCAAAACTGGTCGGCCAGCCTCATAATACCCCCTAATCGCTTCAACTAAAGCTTTAATTTTGCCCTTTTCAGTTTTAAAAATTAAGTCTTCTTTGTCATCTCTCACTACTGGCTTGTTTGATGGTATTTCAATCACATCTAGACTATAAATTTGCTGAAACTCTTCAGCTTCAGTTAAGGCCGTGCCTGTCATACCTGATAATTTACTGTAAAGTCGAAAATAATTTTGGAAAGAAATAGTAGCTAGAGTCATACTTTCTTGTAAGACCTTGACTCCTTCTTTTGCTTCAATAGCTTGATGTAACCCCTCGTTATAGCGACGACCTTGCATAAGACGACCAGTGAACTCATCAACTATGATAACCTCACCATCATTAGTTACTACATAATCTTTATCCCTTTTGAACAAAGTTTGTGCTCGCAAGGCTTGTTCCATGTGATAGACCAAACGCACATGGTCAGGACTATACAGATTCTCAACCCCTAAAAGTCGTTGAATTTTTTCTATCCCAGCATCGCTCAAGGAGACTGAGCGGTGTTTTTCTTCAAGATCATAATCGCCTGGTTCCAACTTGGTGGCTATTTTAGCAAACTGGTAATAACTCTCTGGATTTTCTGCTGCAGGGGCGCTAATAATCAAAGGTGTCCTGGCTTCATCAATCAAAATACTGTCGACCTCATCTACAATTGCAAAATTTAACTCTCGTTGGCGCAATAAGTTCATATCATTAACCATATTGTCACGCAAATAATCAAATCCGAACTCGTTATTAGTACCGTAAGTTATATCAGCGGCGTAAGCCTCTTTGCGTGTCACTGGACGAAGTCTTCGTAATCTCTCATCATCATGGTTGCCGTTATCGAATTCTGGATCATATAAAAAAGAAGCGTCATTAATAATAACACCCGTTGACAACCCTAAGTAGTGATAAATCTGCCCCATCCAACCAGCATCACGCTGAGCCAAATAGTCATTAACCGTCACCACATGGACACCCTTACCAGTTAAAGCATTTAAATAAGCTGGTAAAGTTGCTACTAAAGTCTTACCTTCACCAGTTTTCATTTCCGCTACATTACCATCATGTAGGACCATCCCACCAATCAACTGGACATCAAAATGACGCATCTTTAGCACTCGAACACTTGCCTCTCTAACTAAGGCAAAGGCTTCTGGTAATAAATCGTCAACTTTGGTGTTTTTCTTTTTTAGTTGTTTTCTAAATTTTTCAGTTTGCCCCTGTAATTCTGCCTTGGACATAGCCTGGTACTTATCGGCCAAACTATTAATCTGGTTAACTTTCTTTTTCAGTCCTTTTAATATTTTAGCCTGATGGTCACCAAATATTTTAGTCAAAACTGTCTTTTTCGTTGCCATAATAAATCTGTCGCTCCTATTAGTCTCAATTCTTTAATTTATAATAGTCTAATTATAGGGCTAGCCCTGTTTTTTCACAAGCGGACTATTTTCGTCCCAATAATTTCTTACCAATTTTCATCATAGCTCGTCGGCCACCAACATGAGGGGCGACAATTTGTTTGTATTCTCTGAGCTGAGCATGTAGTTTTCGCTCAACAATATCAACTGCTGCCAGCATATTACCAGTAGCGTCTTGTGCTTGAATGATTTTATTTGGCACAATTAACTTGGCTTCCACCTGGTATTTATTACCATGTTTGTGATCAATTTGCTTTAACCTAACCTCGGCAGTGGCGCTTTTTCGAGCGTGCCTAGGAAGATACCGATCAAGCTTTCCAATCTTCTTCTCGACATACTTCTTAACACTATCGTCAGCTTCGTAATCTATACTTGCGATTTGAATTTGTGTGATCATTTTCCCTCCTCTACATCTGAGTTACTATATCTTTATTATACCAAAAAAGCCCTAAACCAAAACAGCCTATCTTTAAAAACTAACTAAATTATTGTTCGATTATTTAGATATTTTTGAAGAGGTACTGGAATACTAACTCTCCCGTCGGCCGTCTGGTAATTTTCAATAATAGCAATCATAATCCTCCCCAGTGCAAAAGCCGTGGCGTCATTAATATGAACTAGTTCCAGTTCACCGGATGTTCGCCTGACTCGAGTGTTTAAGCGACGAGCTTGGTAATCAGTCATATAGTCGGCTGTGTGAGTTTCTCGGTATTTAGCTTGTCCCGGCATCCAAGTGTCCATATCCGTACCTGTGGCGTTAGGCTTACCAATATCAAAGGTGCATTTTTTAACTACCTGATGAGGTAACCCTAATTGAGTTAGCATATAATCCTGGATAGCAATGAAAAGTTTATGCTCTTCAAGACCATTTTCAGCGACAGTGAAGCTTTCTAGCTCTAATTTGTCAAATTGATGCATTCTAAACAGCCCTTCCATGTCCTTACCATAAGCTCCTGCTTCCCGACGAAAACTACTAGCATAGCCAAGATAACGAATTGGTAATTGAGCTTCTTCAAAAATCTCACCTTGATGCATACTCCCTAAAACATGTTCGGCGCTTCCTTGAAGCCAAAGATCATCATTCTCTAATTTATATCGCTCATCACGAGGCTCCAGCCTATCCATAGCATCATACATCTCTGTGCGAATCATTAATGGTGGTAACACCGGCACAAATGGTTGGGGTGACAAGCTTAATCCAGCGTCTTTGATAATCTTTTTGAGACTAGCTTCATCACTTAAAAGTTCAAAAACATATTGAACGATTGCCATCTGAAGTTTAGCTAAATCCCCCATCACATAAGCAAAACGACTGCCAGTAACCTTAGCGGCCCGCTCTTTATCTAGCCAACCGTTCTGTGTAGCTATTTCAGCGTGATTTTTCGGCTCAAAATCGAATTTAGGCTTCTCACCCACTGTCTTAATAATGACATTCTCATCTTCACTCAACCCCACCGGAACATCATCAAGCGCCATGTTGGGAATTTTTTTCAGAAGCCCGATAAACTCTTGATCAATTTTATTAAATTGACCCTCAATCTTTTCGAGCTCTTGTCTAATTTTTTTACCTTCGGCAATCGCCTCTTCTGATGGTTTTTGACCCTTATTTTGAACAGCTAACTGATTTCTTCTCTCTCTCAGGTTGTCTATTTTAACCTGTGCCCGCTTCCGCTTTTCATCAAGCTCTAAGGTTTTTGCAATATCAACATCATAACCTTTATTAAAAGCATTTTGCTGGACTTTTTCTGGGTTCTCTCTAATAAATTTAATATCTAACATATTTTAATAATAACAAATATCTTAAAGAAACGCCAAAAGTTAACTGATGACTAAAAATTAAGTCTTTAGCAGATTTTAACTATTTTATAAGTTATCTTGTTTTTAGTTGTTGAGATGTCAACTGTATCACCAACTTGCTTACCCAAAAGAGCTATCCCGATTGGAGATTCGTCACTAATCTTACCTTCAATTGGATTGGCCTCAATCTTACCTACAATGGTATAGCTAACAGTTTTATTACCTTGAGTTAGTTCAACACAGCTCCCAACAGCAATCTTAGTGCTATCTTTTGCCTTAATAATTTTAGCGTTCTTTAAAATTTCCTCAATTTCGGCAATTCGTGTTTCAACCACGCCCTGCTCTTCCCTGGCAACATCATATTCAGCATTTTCACTTAAGTCGCCAAAACCTCGGGCTTCAGCGATTTTATCAGCAATCGAACCTCGTCGCCCCTTAAGCTCGGCTAATTCAGCTTCTAGCTCATTTTTACCAACAGCGGTGATTTTAAATTCTTTTTTCATTATCATTAACTCCAATTTTTCTACAATAAATTGCTTAGACTTAGAGATTATATTATTAAACTAACAATAAGTCAAAGTTTTTATTTAAATAAAAATAAAACCATAAAAGCCACACTATTTTTCAAGACATGAAGCAAAATAGACGCCCAAATACTGCCTGTTATTTTGACTAAATAACCCAAAGTTAAGGCAAAGATAAAAATATCAACAATAATATGTGAGAAAATTAAATCCCAGCTAAAACTTTGAAAAACACTAACCCAATTAATATGTAAGATTGCAAAAACTAAACTTACTATAAAAATAGCTAGCTTGGGTGATATTTTTTTCTCTAAATGCTTTAAGAAAAACCCCCTAAATAAGGTTTCTTCAAATAAAGGAGTTAGAAAAGCAATCAATAAAAAAACAAAGATATATTCCAGCCTACCACCAAAAGCTTTAAAACCAACCTGCTGTTGCTGGCTAGTGTTAAAAGACGGTAATAAGGTGCTTAATAGAATAATACTAAAAGAGGAAGCCAGAGAATAGACAATAAAAACCGGAATGGCCAAAGCGATATCCCCCCAGTCAGGAAAACGATTAAAACCAACATCCCCTAAAGATATTTTTTGCTTCAATATTTTACGGTAGATAATTATAATTAAAAAAAGGGTTATAGCATAAGTGATAAGTGTCATAATAATTTGTAAAAAATTATTATTAAGATTGGTCATGTTAAAAAATTTGTTCACAGCTAAAAACATCCCTACAACTATGATTTGCCCCGCTATAAAACTAGCTACCACAAAAAAAGACAATTTAAGAATAAACCAAATTTTAAAATATTTTTTTAACATCTAAAATTGTTACCACTATGAATAAAAAGGTTATTATCATAAAGCCAATTGTTTGAATTTTTTCTTCTTGTTTTTTTGTCAGCTCTTTACCCAGCACCTTGTAAATAGCCATCGTCAACCACCTTCCACCATCTAATGCTGGAATTGGTAAAATATTAACAACCGCTAAGGACACTGAGATAACCGCCATTAATAAAAGAATCTGCGAAAAATCAGCTTGCCTCATAGTCGGAAAAATAAAAGCCACAATTCCTAATGGGCCAACCACCTGCTGTCCAGCCTCACTTAAAGATTTTTTAGCTTGATCTCTAACAGTGTAGTTTGAGTTCCAACGATTAATTAATGATTTTCCAATATTTCCTACTAATTGAATAATCCCTTTGAGTGTATCTCGAGCTAATTGGGCGGTTGTCACAAAACCAACTAGCGGAGCCGACCAGGTTGATTTAACACTCGTAGATTGAGCTAGCCCCACACCAATATACCCATAGCCATCTTTTGCTTCAGGATAAACGACCACTGATTGTTTGTGACTTTTTCTTAAAAAAGTAACCTGCACTGGTTGTTTTGTTTTTTGTCGAATATAATCTGTAACTTGTTTTTGAGATGTTATTTTCTTGCCATCTAAATCAACGATCTTGTCGCCGACCTCTAATCCAGCCTTCTGAGCCGGGGTCTGCTTATTAACAGCGACTAGCTCCACTGGACTATAATTAATCTTTACATCTTCCTTTATATAAAACTGATCTGGCACCATTTTTGGCAAGCCAAATAAAGCTAATCCCGATAAGAGTAGTCCAGCCAGAACAAAATTAGCCAATACCCCAGCCCACAAGATTTTAGTTTTATTTAAAAAAGAAGCTTCCCCGTAGCTACCTGGGCCTTTTGATTCATTGTGCTCGCCTTTCAAGCGCACAAACCCACCCAACATTAACCAATTAAGCGAGAAAATCATCCCACTCTTCGTTTTTTTGCCAAAAATCCGAGGAGGAAGACCAATCCCAAATTCCTTAACAACAACCCCACTACGCCGAGCCGCAAAAGCATGACCGAACTCATGAATTACTACTAGCAAGACTAAGATAACTAAACCAATAATAATGCTAATCAAGATATCAATCATATTAGCAACCTAACCGCCAAAGCGTCGATTACGCTTTGAGAAATCTCGTAAAATTTTTTTCATATCTTTCTTCTGCATCTCTGGCCACATCTTATCAATAAACATAATCTCACTATAAGCCACCCGCCACAGCATAAAATTAGACAATCTCTGTTCTCCACTGGTCCTAACTACCAAATCTAAGTCGGGTAACTCTGGGTGATATAAATATTGACGGAAGCTATCAACCG
Organism: uncultured Saccharimonas sp. (SeqCode); assembly: GCA_964516285.1. GTDB lineage: Bacteria > Patescibacteriota > Saccharimonadia > Saccharimonadales > Saccharimonadaceae > UBA1547. The sequence continues at coordinate 578 of CAZEWP010000005.1, read as the reverse complement.
TTAAATCTTCAACTGGGACCCTATCAGCTAAAACACGCTTAACAGCATCAACAATCTCTTGTTGCCCACCATAATTAAAACAAATAGCTAAGGTTCCGGCCTGACCGTTGGCAGTTTTTTCAGTTGCTGTCTTAACATTATTCAGCATTTTATCATCCAGGCCATCAGTTGAACCTAAAATAAGCAACCTCACGTCTTTCTTTATTAAAATATCTAAATCAGTCGTCACAATTCGGTTAACAAGCTTCATGATCTTGCTGACCTCTTCTTGATCTCTCCTCCAGTTTTCAGTACTAAAAGCATAAACTGACACATTTTTAACACCCAGCTTGAAGGCCTCTAATAAAACATCCATGACTGCATTATAACCAGCCATATGTCCTTCATAAGCCGGTAAACCGTGTTGTTTAGCCCAACGACGATTCCCATCAAGAATAAACCCAATATGTCTTGGGATGATTAAATCAGCCATTAGATTGTTAAAATCTCTCTTTCTTTACTCTTGAAGATATCTTCTAGTTTTCGATTGTAATCGGCAACTAGATTATCTACTTCTTTAATAAATCTTTTTTCTTCAT
>CAZEWP010000004.1:7583-31973 GCA_964516285.1 uncultured Saccharimonas sp. (SeqCode) | reverse complement strand
TTTGTAAACCATGTTGTGATTTAGCCAAAAACTGATCATCTTTACGAGTGACAAATAGCTCATCACCCTCTTGCTTAACAACCACTGCTTGAAGCTGTGGTGTCGTTAGTTCACCTTTTGGCCCCTTGACAACAATTGATTCTTTGTCAACCGTGATTGTCACGCCAGCAGGAATTTTAATTGGTAGTTTTCCGATTCGACTCATATCTGTATCCTTTCTTTAAAATACTTTAAGAAGTAACTCACCGCCGATTTTTTCTCTTACTGCTAGGTAACCAGGTAAGATTCCCTTGCTGGTGCTTAGTAAGACTAGGCCTCGGCCGTTTTTAACTTTTGGAATTTGATCGTATTTAACATAAACGCGACGGCCAGGCTTTGATAGTCTAGTAATCTCGTTGATATTGGAATTTTGTCCAGCTTGACAGATGGTGATTAAGATAAAATCAACTGGCTGGCTTTTTTCTATTTTAACATCTTCAATGTAATTAGCTTTTTTTAATTCTTGTAAAATAGCTAGTTTCAGTTTTGAAGCAGGCACCCGGATCTCGTTTTTACCAACCAAGTTGGCATTACGGATGCGTGTCAACAAATCTGCGATTGGGTCATTTACTTGTACTTTCATATTTGTCTCTCCTTTCCTAAATTACCAACTACTCTTTGTTATGCCGGGTATTTCGCCTTTGGAAGCTTTTTCTCGAAAGTTAATTCGACTAAGCCCAAAGCGACGCATATAACCGCGTGGTCGACCATGAAGCATATCTCGATTTTTCCAACGGGTTGGTGAGCTGTTTCGAGGTAGTTTTGCTAACCCTTCCCTATCACCCATTGCTTTTAAAGTTGCTCTTTTGCTAGCGTGCTTTAAAATCATTTTTTTACGCTTTTCGTCTCTTTCGATTGCTGATTTTTTAGCCATTATTTTTTACCTCCATCTTTTTCAAACGGTATTCCAAATTTTTCTAACAACAATAAGCTGTGGGCAGGTTGGTTGTTTTGGATAACAATCGTAACCTGGAGACCATGTAAAACTTGTGTCTCTTCAAAGGTTAGCTCTGGGAAGATGGATTGTTCAATAATCCCGTAGTTGAAGTTGCCTTCTTTGTCAAAAGATTTAGGGCTAACACCGTGAAAATCTTTAACCCGTGGTAGATAGACATTTGCAAAGCGGTCTAAGAACTCATACATTCGATCACCTCTTAGTGTGACACAGATACCAATTCGATTCATACCGGCCCTAATTTTGAAGGTGGCAATAGATTTTCGAGCCATTCTGTCAACGGGGGCTTGACCAGTAACCTTAGTAATAGTGTTTTTTACCACTTCGTAAAAATTCTTGTCGCCTTGGTGCTTACCTAATCCAACACTGATAACGATTTTTTTAATTTTTGGAACCTGTTGAATGTTGGCTAATTTTAACTCAGCTTGAAGCTCTTTAGTCAACTGTTGATTGTAAAGTGCTCTTAAGCGTGCAACTTGTGGTAGTATTTGTTTTTTTGCCATTAAGCTATCTCCTTATTGCCGTTCTGTCGGGCGACTCTTATTTTTTTGCCTTCTGAAGTTGTTTGGTGCCCAACTCGGCTGGTTTTTTCACTTTTTTGATCTATCACAAGTGCTATTTTTTGGATAGGCACAGGGGTGTGAATAGTCTTTTGGCCACCATTAGGATTATAAGGTGTTGGTTTAAGCTTGCGCTTTATAATACCTATATTTTCAATCAGAACCGCTTGTTTTTTGGTTAAAACCGTTAATACCTTGCCGGTAGTTCCTTTTAATTGTCCGCTGATAATTTTTACAGTATCGCCTTTAATAATTTTAGCCATTTATAATACCTCCGGAGCTAAGCTAATAATTTTGCTGTAGCCAAGATCACGCAACTCGCGGGGCACTGGTCCAAAGATACGAGTTCCCTTAGGCAGTTTGTCATCACCAATAATTACTGCGGCATTGTCGTCAAAGCAAATATTTGATCCGTCAGGGCGGTGGATTTGTTGTTTAGTTCGAACCACCACAGCTTTCACCACAGCTTTCTTTTTAATTAGGCCAACAGGAGAAGCTTCTTTAACACTAGCCACGATAACATCGCCCACTCGAGCGTATCGTCGGCCAGTGCCACCTAGAACTCGGATGCAAAGAATCTCTTTGGCGCCAGAGTTGTCGGCTATTTTTAATCTTGTTTCTTGTTGAATCATATTTACTCCTTGACCTCTACAACCTCTTCTTTGAGATTAATTTGATCGCGTGACTTTTCGATAATCTTGTCTAGATTATAATTTTTCCTTTTTGAATAAGGTCGACTTTCAGATATAGTTACTTGATCACCTATTTTAGCTTGGTTTTTTTCATCGTGGGCCAGATATTTATTGGTAACTAGATATTGTTTACCATAAATAGGGTGAGTCTTTTTAGTTGTTACAGCGACTGTAATGGTTTTATTATTACTAGCTGAGACAACAAGACCAATTAATGTTTTTGCCATCTTACTTGTTCTCCTTATTGGTTAGTTCCGCTTGACGAAGAGCTGTCTTGAGACGAGCAATTTGCCGACGTATTTTTGGTAAGACCCTAGGATTAGCTAGCTCACCCTGAAAGTGACTCAATTTGGAGCTGGCTAAAAGCTCTAACTGTTGATTCAGCTCGGTTTGAAGGTCTTGTTTAGTGGTTTGTTTAGCCATTAGATTTGCTCCTTTCCTACAATTTTGGTCTTAACCGGCAATTTGTGTGAAGCTAATCGCAAGGCTTCTCTTGCTACAGGCTCTTCTACTCCTTTTATCTCAAAGAGAACAGTGCCTGGTTTAACTTTTGCAACATGGAATTCAGGGTTTCCTTTACCGCCACCCATCTTAACATCAAGTGGTTTCTTGGTATAAGGAATATGAGGGAAGACTCTAATCCAAATCTTTGCTCCTCTTTGAACATAGCGCGCAATGGCTTGACGAGCAGCTTCAAGCTGGCGACCAGTTATGTCTTTGTTGTCCTGTGACTGTAAGCCGTAATCACCAAAAGCGACGGTTGAACCGCGGGTGGCAATACCTTTATTCTTACCTCGCATAACCTTTCGGTGGGCTGATTTTCTAGGTGACATTAACATAATTAGATCCTTTCTCCTCGATAAATCCAAACTTTAACACCGATGATTCCATCTTTGGTTTGAGCTCGGCCGTTATGGAAATCGATATCAGCTTTAAGGGTGTGTAGTGGCACTGACCCTTCGATATGCTTTTCTGTGCGAGCAATGTCAGCTCCGTTTAGACGCCCGGCAACTTGGATTCTGATTCCTTTTGCGCCAGCATTCATAGTATTTTGAGCGGTCATCTTAATGGCTCTGCGAAAGTTAATTCGGTGTTCAATTTGTCGAGCAATATTTTCGGAAACCAATTTAGCTGATAACTCTGGTCGGCGCACTTCTTCGACATTCAAGCGACAAGGTAAACCTGTCATCTTCTCGATAGCTTTTTTGATTTCGGTAATACCAGATCCGCCTCGACCGATTACCACACCAGCTTTGGCAGTGTGAATAGTAATGGTTACTAGGTTAGCTGATCGTTCAATTTCAATTTGATCAATTGTTGGTCGAGAAGCGAAACGATTTTCTATAAATTCTCTGATCTTGACATCTTCAATCAACCATTTTGAGAAATTCTTTTTACTTGCGAACCAGCGTGAACTCCATCCTCTATGGGTTTGAAGACGAAAACTAATAGGATTGATTTTTTGACCCATTATTTTTTCTCCTTTTTAACAACTTTAGCGGTTTCTTTCTTAACTGGCTTTGGTTTTTCCTGGCCAGTGATTTCAATCAGTAAGTTGGTTGATTTTTTCTGAAATGGTAAGGCTCGGCCTCGGCTGGCTGGCATATAGCGTTTCATGCGTTCGCCAATGGTAGCAGAAATAGTTTTAATCTGTAAGCTACTAGCTTGGAGATTATGATTATGGAGAGCATTAGCTCGGGCGCTTTCAAGAGCTTTTTTAACAGCCGTAGCTGGACGACGAGGCACATGTGACAAAATAACCAAAGCATCATCAACCGATCGGTTTCTAATTAAGCTGGTTACTAAAGCTACTTTCCTAGGAGCTTGAAGGATTCCTTTGGTGTAAGCTCGAACAGTTTTTTCAGTCATTTTATTTCTTTTCCTTTCCACCGTGCTTGCGGAATTTGCGGGTTGGGCTGAATTCACCTAATTTATGTCCAACCATATTTTCAACAATAAAAACAGGGATGTGGGTCTTGCCATTATGCACAGCAATAGTTCGGCCAACCATCTCAGGGCTGATGGCACTTTCACGAGCCCAAGTTTTGATAACCGTTCGGTCGTCTTTACTTAAGGCATTTATTTTTTTTGCTAGTTTAAAGTCAACGTATAGACCTTTTTTAGTAGAACGACTCATGCTTATTTACCTCTCTTCGCTTTATGACGACTTTTAATAATTAGTTTACTGACATCTTTGCGACGTCGGGTACGATAGCCTAAAGTTAACTGTCCCCAAGGTGTAACTGGTGGACGACCAGCTGTATGGCGACCACCGTCACCACCACCATGAGGGTGATCAACAGCGTTCATAACAACTCCTCGAACACTTGGTCGTTTGCCACGATTGCGGTTTCGGCCAGCCGAACCAATCTTGACATTCTGATGTTGGGTGTTTCCAACGACACCAATGGAAGCGGTGGCTTCTTTTCTGAAGCGACGGACTTCACCAGACGGTAGACGAACTAAGACATAATCACCTTCCTTGGCCATTAATTGGGCCTTAGTACCAGCTGAGCGAACCATTTGAGCACCTTTACCGGGTTGGATTTCGATAGCATAAATTTGCGATCCAACTGGTATATCTATCAAAGCTAGTCGGTTACCATCTTCGATAGGGGCTTCTTTGCCAGTTTGAATTGTCTTACCAACCACCATTGTGGCATCGGCTAAGATGTAATAATATTGATTATTTTGATCTTTAACTCGAGCAATCCTAGCGCTTCGGTTGGGATCATACTCAATCTGTTCAACCGTTAGAATAAGTCCTTCTATTAATTTGTGGCTAACGAGTCGGTAATGTTTCTTGGCTCCCCCACCACGACGACGAACGGTAATTCGGCCAGTGTTGTTGCGCCCAGACTTTTGAGTTTTTCTTTGTAAAAGACTCTTTAGTGGTTTTTTAGTGGTGATATCTGATAAATCTTGCGACGTCATGCTACGACGAGCTGGAGTAGTTGGATTATATTTAACGATAGCCATTATTTAGTCTCCTTTGATTTCTCAGTTTTTTTAGCTTTTTCTGGTTGACTAGGCTCTTCAAATAAGTTGATTTTGTCTCCTTCTTTTAAGGTGACATAGGCCTTTTTAACATCTTGACGGAAAGCAACTCCTGGACGGCTATGTTTCCCCTTGGAAACTCTAACCTTTTTACCAAAAGTAATTAATGTTTTAATCTTTACGACGGAGACTTTAAAGGCTTCTTCAACGGCTTTTTTGATTTCCTGTTGGTTGGCATTAAGAGGAGCTTTAAAGACATAGATATTCTTTTCAGCTTGCTGGTAACTTTTCTCAGTTGCCAATGGGTAGACGGTAATTCTTTTGGTCATTATTTTGCCTCCTTCTTTCCTAGCCAGTCGATAACTTTCTCTAAACCAGCTGGCCCAAAAATAATTACATCAGCATTCAGGATATCAAAAACATTTAGATAAAGAGCCGAAACAACCTTTAAGTTAGGAAGATTGTTAGTGGCTTGCAATACTTGTGGTGTTTTTGTTCCGACAACACCAAGAATTCTTTCTTTGTCGGCTATTTCATATTTTTGAAGAAGAGCTACGGCATCTTTCGTCTTGCTTCCAGTAAGGTTTGCTTCACTAGCTAAGATAATCTTGTTTTTAGCATTAGCTAAAGATAGAGCTTGTCTAAGAGCGACTCTCTTGCTACTGACAGATAATTTAATGGAATAGTTTTCATTTCCTTTAGGGCCAAAGGCAACACCTCCGCCTCGCCAGATAGGGTTACGACTGGATCCAAAGCGAGCTCGTCCTGTTCCTTTTTGTCGCCATGGTTTCTTACCGCCACCACTAACATCACCGCGGGCTTTTGTTTTAGCTTTAGCGTTGCGAGCATTGGCTAGATAGCTGTTATAAGCTAACTTTAAGAGTTCATGATTTTTAACATCAAGATTAAAAATATCTTTTGGCAAGGTATCTTTAGTGGTTGGATTAATTGTCTTAGCCATTATTTTTTACCTCCAATAATAACCAGTCCTTTTTTAGGTCCGGGTATAGCTCCCTTTAAACCAATAAGATTATCCTGGGTATTAATATAAGCTACGCTTAGATTCTTAACAGTCACTTTACTGTTTCCCATTCGACCAGCCATTTTTTTACCCTTCAAAACTTTTTGTGGATACATGGAGCCAATCGAGCCTACACGACGGACATTACCGTTGCCACCATGGGTTTCTCGGCTGGTGTTAAAGTTGTATCTTTTGACAGTTCCAGCAAAACCTTTTCCTTTACTGGTTCCTGTGACATCGACAATGTCACCAACTGAAAAAACGGTAACATCAATCTTGCTACCGACTGTTAATTGTTCTTCTAGATTTGCCACCCGAAACTCTTGAAGATGTTTTGGTGTGACTTGAGCTGGTTTAGTGTGTCCAGCTACGGCCTTGCTCAGATTCTTCCCCATACCATAGGCCACCTGCACTGCGTTGTAGCCGTCCTTTTCGACAGACTTGATCTGAGTCACAGTTGCTGGGCTGGCTTCAACTAGTGTAATTGGAACAACTACACCGTCTTCACCGATGATTTGGGTCATACCAATTTTGGTACCGATAAGTGCTTTCATAGCGCTTGCTACTCCCATTTAAAATTCTTGGTAGCTAGCAGTATCATCGAAATGACTGACTAATTTACCAAGAAAGACTAATTAGTTAATATTACTCATGAATTCTACCACAGACTAAATTAATAGTCAACACTAGTGTCCATACTCACTACCTCGTGGACACTTCCCGTCGCTTAATAGTTATGTTCATTGTAGCACAGTATTCTTCTGGGGTTTTGTTTTGAAGGCTGTTATGTGGTCGAAAGTAATGGTAGTTATTAAGCCAACGGGTAGTATAGTAATCAAGCTCATCTAAGTTAGTTATATCATTACGTCTTTGATCTAAACATTCACGTTGGTAACTACCGATCAACCTTTCAATGTAAGGCTTGTCTTTTGGTTGGCAAGGACGAGTAAAGTATTGTGTAATACTTTCTTGTTGCAAGTAGTCGTAAGCTTTGCCCATGTTCTCACCTCCATTGTCATTAAGGATGGTAACATCTTTACCAAAGATAGCTACTACCTTCTGGAGTGCTAGTTTAGCTTGAAGACTAGTAGCGGTTCTGGCGGTGTGGATAAGTGCTTCTCTGGTATAGACATCAATAGCACAAAAAGCGTAATACTTCCTACCGCCAGCATAGACATGCTTCATATCGAACTCAATGAGGGTGCGAGGCTTATGTAGGTTAGTATGAAGACCAGCTGGCTTACGCTTCTTCCAAGTAGCTAGAGCTCGTTTACTGCGAAACTTAGCTTGTTTAGCTATTTCTGTGAAGAAGAGCTTAAAGCGTTGGATAATTCGGCCAATGGTTGAAGCAGAAGCTTGTAGTTCAATGTCCTTAGGATAGTCTCTAGCTAGAATAATAGCTATCTTCTTTGCTGAATAGGTAGCGGTGTCTTTGTCTTGACGGATTTCTCTAATTTTAGCTATAAGCTTAGTGGAATAGGCTACAGACCGCACATAGTGCGGTCTTGAAGACTTATTCTCTAAGCTAGACAAGTTACGATAGTTATAGCGATTAAGCCATTTGTAAAGTAAGCTTCTGGTAATACCAAATATTCGGCATGTTTCTGATACATTTCGCGATATCTTAAGATAATGTTCAATAAAGCGTAAACGGAACTTAGCTTCTGGTGATAGCTTCTTGGGCTGTATCTTAGCTAATGCTTTAGAGTTTGGTAAAATGAAAGCACAGGTCGTAGCCTGCCCGATACATGATGTCATAGTATCTTCTCCTTTTGTTTAATTAGTTATATTACACTAACTATTTTACAAGAGAAGTGTCTACGACCTGTTTGGGTTTAGACACACTAGTAGTAAGCTTTTTTGTTAGATATAATAAAAAAAGCCATAACCAGTTATATGTCAAGATTTTATTTTTTTAAAAAACAAAAAGCGTGGCTTGGAATAAGCCTTGGTTTTTTTATTGTGGCTTTTTTGTTAAGCCTGGTAACTATAAGCCTGGTTGCAAGAGATAATAGAGAAAATAATTCCACTTTCACCTCTCAACCCAAAGCGACTGTTGAGCCAGAAGTTAGTTTAGTTAAACCAGAAATAACCATTACTTTACCTGACGCAAAACCAATCAAAGCTTTAGAAGAAAACTACCTAGACCCAGCTAGTCTCTGGTTTTTGGTTAATAAACAACGCCCTTTACCTCGTGATTATACGCCCTCTGAATTAACCATTCCGGCTGTTAAGACACAAGAGTGGCGAAGTCAAGATGAAAGGTCGGTTCGAGCCGACATTGCGTCTTATGTGGTAGCTATGTTTAAGGAAGCTCAAGATAATAGTTTAGTCTTGACTATTCTGAGCGGTTACCGGTCAGCTCTAACTCAAGAAATTATTTATAATAACTCTTTGGCCCGAGTTGGTGAAGAGCAGACAAAACAATATATCGCTTTCCCTGGGCAAAGCGAACACCAGACGGGATTAGTTATAGATATTGCAACCACCCCCGAAGAATGCTCTCTTGAGTGGTGTTTTGAAAATACAGGAGCTGGTGAATGGTTAAGAAACAACGCTCATCGATTTGGTTTTATTTTGCGTTATCCGAAAGAGAAAGAAACTATTACTGGTTATAGCTACGAACCTTGGCATTTTCGTTTCCTGGGCGTAGATTTAGCGACAGCTCTTCATGAAAGTGGCTTAACATTCGAAGAGGCTTGGCCTTTCCTAGAAGAAGCTTTAGCAAAAACTAAAGACGCTGGTCTAATTAAAGATTAGCTTTACATTCTAATTTCAGCTTCAACCCCAGCTGGAAGGCTTAGGTTTTGAAGACTGTCGATGGTTTTTGGCGTAGCATTTTTGATTTCTATTAGTCGTTTGTGGACCTTCATCTCAAAAGTTTCACCACCTTTTTTATAGACAAAAGGTGATTTGTTAACAGTAAAAGCACTTCGCCTCGTAGGAAGAGGAATTGGACCAGAAACAGTTGCGCCATTTCGCAAAGCAGTATCAATAATTTGCTTAGCAGATTGATCAATCACCTTATAATCATAAGCCTTTAGGCGAATCCTAATATGAGGTGCTTGGTTTTCGTTAGTGTTTGACATTTTTACTCCTTATGTGCAATACCGTAACCTTATTAAGAAACTAAGTTTCAAACTAAGTTCTCGGTATAATTATTATTTTTACTTTTATATCATAGCATATTTTTTAAAAAAGACAAAATCAAAAACACCCCCGAAGAGGTGTTCTTGATTTTACATTGGCTTTAGTTAAAAGCTTATTTAATAATGCTTGTAACGATACCAGCCCCAACAGTCTTACCGCCTTCACGGATAGCAAAGGTTAGACCTTTTTCCATAGCAATTGGTGCTAGAAGCTTAACCTTGAAGGTAACTGTATCACCAGGGATAACAAGTTCTTTATCAGCTGGAAGCTCAACTTCACCTGTTACATCGGTCGTTCTAAAATAGAATTGTGGCTTGTAGCCTTTTGAGAAAGGCGTGTGTCGGCCACCTTCTTCTTTTTTAAGAATATAAACTTCAGCTTCAAATTCGGTGTGTGGCTCTAGGCTACCAGGTTTAACAATCACCTGACCGCGCTCGATTTGCTCACGCTCAATCCCACGAAGCAAGATACCAGCGTTGTCACCAGCTTGTCCTTGGTCTAAGCTCTTCTTAAAGGCTTCAATACCGGTCACAACAGATGTTTGAGTTGGTCGAACTCCAACAATTTCGACAGGATCATTGATTTTTACAACACCTTGTTCAATGCGTCCAGTAGCAACGGTACCACGACCCTTAATCGAGAAGACGTCTTCGATAGGCATCAAGAATGGCTTGTCAAGATCACGAACTGGTTCTGGGATATAACTATCTAAAGCTTCAACAAGTTCCATAATAGAATCTTCAGCTTCTTTGTCGCCTTCAATAGCTTTGGTAGCTGAACCTTTGATGATTGGAGCGTCTTCGTCAAATCCGTTTTTAGCTAAGAGTTCACGAATATCCATTTCTACTAACTCGACTAACTCTGGATCAGCTAAGTCCATTTTATTGAGATAAACTAGGATTTTTGGCACACCAACTTGGTGAGCTAAGAGAACGTGCTCTCTGGTTTGTGGAAGGGGGCCGTCATTAGCGGCTACTACCAGAATAGCTCCATCAATCTGAGCTGCTCCAGTAATCATGTTTTTAACATAATCAGCGTGTCCAGGCATATCAACGTGGGCGTAGTGCCTTTTTTCTGATTCATATTCTTGGTGGCTAGAAGCGATAGTGATACCGCGTTCGCGTTCTTCTGGTGCATTATCGATTTGAGCATAGTCAACCTGTTTGTTGACGTCGCTGGGTAATCTTTTTGCTAACACAGCTGTAATAGCGGCTGTTAAGGTTGTCTTGCCATGATCAACATGACCCATGGTTCCGACATTAATGTGTGGCTTACTTCGATCAAATTCTGCCATTTATCTTTTCCTCTCTTCTTTAATTATATTTTTTAATCACAAAGCACGAAATTATTATCGGCCTCACGACATATGCTTATATTATATGAGAAAAATTACTTTAAGTAAAGCTTATTTTTAGCTTACTTTGTGGTTCTTTTCTCGATAATCTCTTGAGCAACATTAGCTGGCACTTCTTCGTAGTTAGAAAGTTCCATAGCACTAACAGCTCGACCCTGACTCATAGATCGTAAATCGCTTGTATAGCCAAACATATTGGCTAATGGAGCCTGAGCTTTAATCAGTTTAATTCCAGGGCTAAGGTCTTCCATTGTTCGAATACGCCCACGTCGGGAACTGAGATCACCAATAATATCGCCCATAAACTCTTCTGGGGTAGTAACATCAACATTCATGATAGGCTCTAAGATAATTGGATCAGCTTTTTTAACTCCGTCACGAGTTGCCAAGCTAGCAGCCAACTTAAAGGCCATTTCTGAAGAGTCGACATCATGATAACTTCCGTCATAAAGAGTAGCTTTAACATCAACTACTGGGTAGCCAGCGATTACACCTGAGGCTAAGGTTTCTTTAATACCAGCCTCCACTGGTTTGCGATACTCTAGAGGCACCACACCTCCCTTAATAGCATCAACAAACTGGAAGCCTTTGCCATGTTCGTTTGGTTCAAACTTGACCCAAACATCACCATATTGACCGCGACCACCGGATTGCTTGATATATTTCCCTTGAACTTCGGATGTTCCTTTTATTGATTCCCTAAAGGCAACCTGTGGTTCACCAACATTAGCTTCTACTTTAAATTCTCGTTTCATACGATCAACGAGAACTTCCAAGTGAAGTTCACCCATACCAGACATAATTGTTTGGCCGGTTTCTTCATTAGTCTTAATAATAAAAGTTGGGTCTTCCTCAGCTAAGCGTTGCAAGGCCACGCCCATCTTTTCTTGGTCAGCTTTAGTTTTTGGCTCAACGGCAATTGAAACTGGTGGTTCTGGAAATGAAATTGACTCTAAGATAATTGGGTGAGATACATCTGTTAAAGTATGTCCAGTAAAAGTTCCTTTCAACCCCACGACAGCTGCGATATCGCCAGCACCAATCTCACTGATATCTTCTCGTTTATCAGCAAACATTCGCACAATTCGTCCAATGCGCTCTTTTTCACCGGTTACAGTGTTTAGAACATAAGAACCAGCCACCATCTTACCACTATAAACCCGGACAAAAATTAATTTTCCGACAAAAGGATCAGTGGCTACCTTAAAAGCGATGCCCGCCAAAGGTTCGCTCTCATTAGCTTGGCGCTCAATCTCGTCACCGGTTTTAGGATTTATTCCTTTGGCTATGCCGATATCGGCTGGTGACGGGAGATAATCAACAATTAAGTCTAAAACCTTTTCGATAATTACCCCGCGACCATCACCGCCGGTCACTAGATAAAAGTCTCCTTTTAAGACACGCTTTCGTAAAGCTCTTTTTAGCTCTTCATTAGTGATTGACTCTTCCCCTTTTTCAAAGAATCGCTCAAAGAGTTCGTCGTCAGCCTCAACTGCGGCCTCAACTAAAGCGCTACGAGCAGTAACGGCCTTTTCTTTCATATCCTCTGGGATTTCACCTTGAATTAATTCATGATCAGAATACTCTTTGTAGGTGTAAGCTTTCATGTCAATTAAGTCAACAACCCCGTTAATTTCTTTTTCAAAACCAATCGGGAGATGAATAGGTAGAGCATTCTTTGACAAACGATGATGAATAGTGCCTAACGATCGATAGAAGTCACCACCAATTTGATTTATTTTATTAATAAAACAAACTCGGGGAACATTATACTTATTAGCTTGTCGCCAAACTGTTTCTGACTGAGCCTCGACGCCCATTTTTCCATCAAAAACAACCACAGCTCCATCCAACACTCGCAAAGATCGTTCAACTTCAGCGGTAAAATCGATGTGACCGGGGGTGTCAATAACATTAATTTTATGATCTCGCCAAAAGGCGGTCACCGCAGCGGAGGTAATAGTAATACCACGCTCTCGCTCTTGCTCCATCCAGTCGGTAGTGGTCTCTCCTTCATGAACCAATCCAATCTTATGAGATAGTCCAGTCCGATATAAGATAGCTTCCGTGGTAGTAGTTTTACCAGCATCAATATGGGCGATAATTCCCACATTTCTAAAATCTTCTAATTTAAATTTCTTTTCTGCCATATCCCCCCTTTAAACTCTTGCAAAATGGGCGAAAGCTCGGTTTGCTTCTGCCATTCGATGTGTATCTTCTTTTTTCTTATAAGCACCGCCAGCGCTATTGTAAGCGTCAACAATCTCTTGACCTAAACAATGAGAATAGGATTGACCCTGCCTGTTTCTAGCTGCTTGAACTAGCCAGCTAAAAGCAAAGTGTAATTGTCGATGACCTTGAACTGGAAAAGGTATTTGGTAGTTTGCTCCACCTACCCGACGAGATTTGACTTCAAAATCTGGTGAAATATTTTTTAGAGCTTTCTCAAAGACTTCTAGTGGGTCTTCGCTTTTTAATTTTTTAGCGGCAATTTCTAGGGCTTCGTAAACCATCTTTTCAGCTAAATTCTTTTTACCATCAAGAATAGTTTTATTTATTAAGCGTTGCACTAAAATACTTTGGTATTTACGGTCAGGATTAATTTTTCGTTGCAACTTAACATTAGTTTTTCTAGGCATGATTACTTATCCTCCTTTTTAGTCCCGTATTTAGAGCGACCTTGCTTGCGCTTTTGGACACCTTGAAGGTCTAAAGCTCCGCGGACAATATGATATCTAACACCTGGTAAATCTGGCACACGGCCACCTCTCACTAGCACAACTGCATGCTCTTGTAGGTTATGGCCTTCCCCACCGATATAAGCCCAGACTTCTTGTTGGTTAGTAAGTCGCACACGAGCCACTTTTCTTAAAGCTGAATTTGGCTTCTTAGGGGTTTTAGTGGTAACCCTAATACAGACACCTCGTTTAAGAGGACAATTCTGATCATAATACCTAGTTTTTAAGGCGTTATGAATCTTCCCTAGGGCGGGAGATTTTGATTTTTTGCTAGCCACTTGGCGTGGTTTGCGAACCAATTGATTAATTGTTGGCATATTTTACTCCATTAAACTAATAAATATCTACAAGTAGATCTTGTTTCTTTTCGTCATTAAGTTCAACATCCTCGCTGACGACTTTTTCTTATTGACGCTTTCTGTTATCACACCTAACAACTAGAATACTCAATAAGCGTAAACTCATAGAGTATTCTAGCAAAGATAGCCTTATCTGGCAACTGTTTTATTGAATTATCTCTTCAACAGTTGAAGTAATATCGGTTGATGAATCCTCTTCGACTGGTTCTTGATAGCTTTCTGAGCCAGTTCCAACTGGAATCTTGCGACCGATAATAACATTTTCTTTTAATCCTCTTAAGCGATCAACCCGACCGCTAATAGCCGCTCCAATTAAGACCCGAGTAGTGTCTTGGAAAGAAGCAGCCGACAAGAAGCTGTCTGAATAGATGGCTACTTTAGTGATACCAAGAAGTAATTGTTCATACTTAATAAGGTTTTTACCCGCAAGAGCTAATTGTTTGTTGGTCTCTACTACTAGAGCTTTAGAGATAACATCTCCCGCCACAAACATACTATCTCCAGACTCTTCAATTTGGACTCGGCTAAACATTTGTCTGACAATGATTTCAATATGCTTATCAGCCACATCTTGACCTTGAGTAGCATAGATAGCCAGAACTTCATTGATAATATAACGCTGAGTTTCCTCAATACCTCTTAAATTCATTAAGTCATGTAGATTTAGTGAACCGCTAGTTAAGCGATCGCCTACCGCCACTAAATCACCGTCTTTAACTAAAATCCGATAGTTAAGAGGCACTTCGTAACGGACAGGGCCAGTATTATGGTCAGTCAAGATGATAGTCTCACCTTCAACCTCAACTTGGCCAGCAAAAGGAGCTACAACTGTTTCTTCAGTTTTCTTATCAATTGCCAAAACATCACCTTTTTCAACACCATTCCCAGATTTGACAGTTGGTTTTTTACCTTTGACAGATAAGACTTCGCTCTTTCCTTCTTGGGGTATAATCTGAATTAGATATTTTTTATTGTCTTCTGATAGGTTAACTGTTCCAGCTATTTCCGCCATGAAAGCTTGACCGCGTGGGGTGCGAGCCTCAAACAATTCTTCGACACGGGGCAACCCTTGAGTAATATCACCACCAGCTTCACCACCACTGTGGAAGGTTTTTAATGTTAGCTGTGTGCCTGGCTCACCGACGGCTTGAGCAGCGATTACGCCAACTGGTTGATCGATATCAACCAACTGACTAGTTGACATATCAAGACCATAACTCTTGCGGGGGACCCCGGTTAGTGTTTGAGCTGAAAGAATTGATTGGATTTTAACAAATTCAATCTTTTCGTCGGCTTCAATTGCTTGAGCTTTTTCTTTAGTGATAAGCTCATCCGCTTCTAGGTGTCCTGGGACAGCTTCAGCTGAGTAGCGACCAGTTAGACGCTTGGCAAAGTCAATCATTGTGAGGTCGCTTTCGCTACGATAGATAGCAAAGCCTTTATCATCACCCTCAGTGTCATCAACTGAGAAAACATCTTGTGAAACATCAACCAATCGACGAGTTAAATAACCAGCATCAGCTGTCTTGAGCGCTGTGTCAATGGTTCCCTTACGAGCACCTCGTGTCTGAACGAATTGTTCCAAAGAGCTTAAACCCTTCTTATAGTTGGATTTAATAGGTAATTCAATTTCTCGGTTACTAGAGTCAACCACAATACCAATCGTTGCTGAAGCCCACTTAACATTACTAATTGAACCACGGGCACCAGAGTTAACCATTAAGCTAACACTGGTATCCATACTGTGGAGACGATCTTGTAAGAAATCGGCAATCTTCTTATCTATCGTTCGCCAGTTAGAGATAGTTAAGTTATAGCGCTCTTCATTGGTTATTAAGCCTTGGTCGAACTGTTCGGAAATTAAAGCAGTTTTTTTGTCACCTTCTTCGATAAAATCATCAATCTCTGGAAAATGAATATAATCATCTTTACCAGTTGAGACCGCTGCGACTGTTGCAAAGCGGAAGGCTAAACCTTTGAGGCGATCAGCGGTGCGGGCTGTTTCTTCAGCGCCATATTTATCAAAGATTTTGGCTAGAACCTTCTTGATTTGTTTTTTGTCCTGAACGGCGTTGTCATAAGGAAAGTCTTCTGGCAAAACATCATTAAAGAAAACACGACCGAGAGTTGTCAGACGGCGCTCTCCCTTATACAGAATATCAATTGGTGATTGAAGGTGAATTTCACCAGCCTCATAGGCCATTTCGGCTTCATAGATAGAGGCATAGAGTTTAGCTTCATCATCTTTGACACTAGGTTTATCGTAAGTTAAGTAATAGTTACCTAAAACGATATCTTGACCAATATTTAAAACTGGTGCTCCATCAGCTGGCTTAAGCAAATTGTTAACTGCACTCATTAGCTCGCGCGCTTCACGCTGGGAGGCTTTGGATAATGGTAGGTGAACTGCCATTTGGTCGCCGTCGTAGTCAGCGTTAAAACCAGTGGCCACTAATGGGTGGAGTTGGATAGCTTCACCCTCGACTAGGACAGGTTTGAAAGCTTGGATAGATAAACGGTGTAAGGTTGGGGCTCGATTTAAAAGCACAAACTTATTTTTAACAACTTCGTCTAGAGCATCCCAGGCTACAGCTTCACCAGCTTCAATTAAACGAGTGGCGGAACGAATATTATAAGCATGGTCATGACGAATTAGCCAACTAATAATAAAAGGTTTAAAAAGTTCTAGGGCCATCTTTTTAGGGATACCGCACTGATCTATTTTTAATCTTGGACCAACTACGATAACTGACCGACCAGAATAATCTACTCGTTTTCCGAGAAGGTTTTGACGAAAACGACCCTGCTTGCCTTTTAGCATATCACTAATTGATTTTAGTTTACGGCGATTACTAGTGGCACTAACAGCTCGTCCACCCCGAGCAGCATTGTTATCAATCAGAGCATCAACTGCTTCTTGAAGCATGCGCATTTCATTACGGCGAATTACTTCTGGAGCGTTAAGAGCAAGTAGTTTTTTCAAACGATTGTTGCGGTTAATAACTCGGCGATAAAGATCGTTTAAATCACTGGTTGCAAATCGACCACCGGTCAACTGCACCATTGGCCTTAAATCTGGTGGAATAACTGGTAAGACTGTCAAAAGCAAGCTACTTGGCTTAATGCCAGCGTTCTGCATACCTTCTAAGAGCTTTAGTCTCTTTAAGAGTTTCTTTTGTTTCTGACCCTTAGAATTCTCTGCTTCTTCGCTTAGTTTTTTAATTAACTCTGGTAAGTTTGTTTCATCAAGTAGATTCTTTAAGGCTACACCACCCATAGCAACCTTAACAAGATCAACGTATTCTTCGGGTAAGTTGCGATACTCAACTTCACTAATTAAAGCTTTTCTAACTAGCCCGTCTAATTGAGCTTTCTTAATCGCATAATCAGCCTCGAGTTCTTCAAGTTCTTTAGTTTGGCTCTCAGCCACTTTTTTAAGATCAGCTCCTTCGGCCTCTGCTTCTTTTTGGTGTCTTATCTTAATGGCTTCCCTGGAAGCAATTACTTGAGATTCTAAGTCACTTAAGATTTGTTGGCGCTTTTCTTCGTCAACTTCAGTAATGACATAGGATGCAAAGTAGGCAATTCTTTCAATATTACGAACTGTCATACCCAAAACCAAACCAAGAGCGCTTGGTGTGCCATGCATAAACCAAATATGAGCTACTGGCACAGCTAAACTAATATGCCCCATTCTCTCACGACGAACAATTGATTTAGTGACGATCTCACCATTTTTATCAACCGCCATCTCGCGTGATCTGATGCCCTTTAGCTTCCCGTCGTGGGGATTAATGTCCTTAACTGGACCAAAAATCCTTTCACAAAATAACCCATCGCGTTCTGGCTTTTGAGTCCGGTAATTAATGGTTTCTGGCTTAGTAACCTCACCATAACTCCAGTTTAAAATATCCTCAGCACTAGCTACTGATAAGCGAATAGCGTCAAAATCAGCTATTCCAGTTAATGGATTAACCTGTGTCATACTAAACCTCCTCTCCAAACTCTTCCATTATTTGCTCTTCTTCGGCACTAGTCTCTAACATCAAACTGTCTTCGTCCTCTTCTTCGACAATATTGAGATCTTCTAGTGCTTCTTCTGAAATATCACTTTCTATCACTTCGACCTTTTCTTCATTTATTTTTTTATCAACTTCTTCTTTGTAATGACCAATAATTTGTTCGGCATCAACCACCGCTTTATCCGCTTCGTCTAGGAGGTCTACTCTTAGGCCAAGCCCTTGAAGTTCTTTAACTAAAACATTAAAGGATTCTGGTAGCTTTGGTCCAACGATTGATTCGTTCTTAATAATAGATTCGTAAGCTTTAGCTCGGCCATAGACATCATCTGATTTAATCGTCAACATTTCTTGAAGAGTTGTCGCTGCTCCGTAAGCTTCGAGCGCCCAAACTTCCATTTCTCCAAATCTCTGTCCACCATTTTGAGCTTTTCCGCCTAGTGGTTGTTGCGTAACCATGGTGTATGGTCCTGTAGCTCGAGCATGAATCTTATCGGAAACCATATGATGTAGTTTCAACATATGCATAACACCAACCGTAGTTTTTTCTTCAAAGGCGTCACCAGTTCTTCCATCATATAACTGAAACTTACCATCTGATGTAAAACCAGCCTTTTCAAGCTCAGCCGATATAATAGGCTCTGGAACACCAGCAAAAGATGGAGTCGCTACCTTGTAACCTAAAGCTCTCGCTGCCATACCTAAATGAGTTTCAAACAATTGACCAATATTCATACGGCTTGGCACACCTAGTGGGTTAAGCACCACATCAACCGGTGTTCCATCTTCCATATAAGGCATATCTTCAACGGCTAAAATTTTAGCTACTACACCCTTGTTACCGTGTCGACCGGCCATTTTGTCGCCAACCCCAATTTTACGAAATTGAGCTACAAAGATTTGGATTTGTTTTAAGGCACCAGCTTTCAGTTCATGACCGTTCTCACGACTAAAGACTTTAACCCCAACAACCTTACCGCCCCCAGCGTTGTCCATTCTTAAGGAAGTATCACGCACATCTTTAGCTTTTTCACCGAAGACAGCTCTTAGTAAGCGTTCTTCACTGGATAATTCTTGTTCACCTTTTGGGGTGATTTTACCAACTAAAACATCACCAGCCTTAACCTCAGACCCAATTTGAACGATACCATCTTCGTTTAGATGTCGAAGCGATTCTTCGCTAACATTTGGAATATCTCGTGTCACAATTTCATCACCGAGCTTGGTTTCACGCACTTCAACAATAAAGTCCTTAATATTAATACTTGTTAGGGTGTCATCTTGGACAACTCTCTGCGACAAGACAATAGCGTCATCCATGTTATAGCCACCCCAAGGCATAAAGGCTACAACTAAATCTTTTCCAAGAGCTAGCTCGCCATCAGCCACCGAAGCGCCTTCTATTAGAATGTCACCTTTTTTAACCTTCTGACCGCGAGAAACTTTGACTTTTTGGTTGATTGATCGATCATCATTACTCTTAACAAAATGAGTTGGTTCATATTTTTTTAAACCATCTTTATATTGGACATGAACTTCGTCACCATCAGCTCGAATAACTTCTCCCGCTCCTTCAGCCAAAACCAGCTGTCCGGTGTTACGAGCAATATCAGCCTCAATACCAGTTCCGACAATTGGTGATTCTGTTTTCAGTAATGGCACAGCTTGTTTCTGCATAGAAGATGCCCCTAGAGCTCGGTCAACTCGGTCTTTCTCAACAAAAGGAATTAAACCAGCTGACACGCCAAGAATTTGTTTATGATCAACATCAACATAAGTTACTTCCGAGGCGTCAACTTGCTCTGGTAAAATTCCATTTCGAGCACTAACTCGCTCTTCGACAAAAGAGCCATCTGGATTCAATTCAGCACTAGCGTCAGCGATAACTTCTTTCGCTTCTTGTCCAGCATCAAGATACTCAATCGTGTCGGTTACTTTTCCGTTAACAACCTTATAGTAAGGTGTCTCAATAAAACCATAGGGATTAATTCGGGCATAAGACGCCAAGTTTAAGACCAAACCAACATTTGGCCCTTCTGGTGTTTCCACCACACAGATACGGCCATAATGGGTCGGATGAGTATCGCGAACTTCAAAACCAGCTCTTTCTCGCGACAAGCCACCTGGCCCCATTGAGCTTAAGCGTCGCTTTTGTGACAGTTCTGCCAAGGGGTTAGTATCATCCATTAACTGTGAAAGTTGTGAGCTGGCAAAGAATTCTCGCACCGCTGCGACAACTGGCCGGGCATTAATTAGCTGACTAGGTGAAACATTCTCAATGTCAGTGGTGTTGCTCATACGATCCATAGCATTGCGTTGCATACGGAGTAAGCCAATCCTAAATTGCCGAGCCACTAATTCACCAACTAATTTCACTCGACGGTTGGCTAAGGTGTCAATATCATCAGCTGGTTCTTGGGTATTGTTTAGGCGAATAATTTCTCGAATAATTAAAACTAAGTCGTTAATCTGAAAGACTCGATTTTTAGGAGTGTCTTTAAGGTCAAGACCTAATCGTTGATTAAGTTTATAGCGCCCAACTTTACTAGAGTCATATCTCTTAAAGTCAAAGAAGATGCGTTCAATCATGCCTCGAGCGTTATCAATATTAGCTAAGTCGCCTGGTCTTAAACGACGATAAACTTCAATCAAGGCTTCGTTGACACCCTTAGCTGAATCTTTTTCTAAAGTGGCCTCGATATATTTTGTCTCACCGGTATCAATATCTTCAAATAATTGCTTGATTTCAGTTGTTTTACTAAACCCTAAAGCCCTTAAAAGAGTGGTAATCGGTAATTTGCGTCGGCGATCAATCTTGACATACATCGCTCCGGAGGCACTAGTTTCAATTTCTAGCCAAACGCCACGGCCGGGAATAATTTTAGCACCATAAAGATCTCTATTCACTCCTCTTTCTGAAGAGAAGAAAACCCCAGCACTACGAGTCAGCTGAGAAACAACCACTCGTTCTGTCCCATTAATAACAAAAGTTCCTCGTTCAGTCATCCAAGGATAATCGCCGAGATAAATATCTTGTTCTTTGATTTCACCTGTAACCTTATTAGTCAACTCCACAACAGCATGAAGTGGGGCATCATAAGTAATGTTATTCTCTTTAGCAAATTTTTCTGAATTTTTTGGATCTTGGAAGGCATAGCTCTTGAATCTCAAAGAAAGTTTTGAACCAGTGTAATCGTCGATAGGGTTAATCTCTGAAAAGATTTCGTTTAGCCCATTATCGATTAGATCACGCCAGCTATCAATTTGATGCCCAATTAAATTTGGTAATTGTAAAGTTAGCCTATCCTCTGTTAAGAGAATACGCTCAAGCTTAGTTTTAGTTTTAGCCATATAATAGCTTGCTCCTTGTGGTTTTAGTTTAGTTAATAGGGTTTTTCTTTGGCGCCGAAGATGACCCTAACTATGGTTAGTGTTGCATTTGTGCCAATCATGCATACACACATAAATAACCAAAGTTATACTACTTCTTGGTAGCCCATTATGCTTTAAACTAAAACATTAGTCAAGGCTTTTAGGCAAGATTATTTATTTAAATTAATTAAGTGTTGAATTGTTTTTTCAACCAGTAAGCGATTAGCAATATCTTGCTTAACTTCTGGACGGTCAAATTGTGCCAACATCTCTTTATTTTTACTATAATGTTGACGATAGCTATCCAAGGATTTCTCTACATCTCTCGGATCAATTAGTATATTTTCTAACCGGCTAAGTTCAGCTAAGGCCAGGCCAACCTTAACTCTTTTATTAGCTATGACACGAATTTCTTTATTTAGCCAATCTTCCTCGTCTTTAAAATTGTTGGTCTTTAAATACTGTTCAAAGGTAATACCACGATATTTAATATTGTTCTCAAAATCCTGACGAATCATTTTGACATGATCGTCAATTAAAACCTCTGGAGTTGGAATATCACTAATTTCAATCAGCTTATCTAGGACGGCTTCTTTTTGCTTTTCTTCACCTTGATGTTGTTTTTGGTTGGTCAGCTCTCGTAAGATATCGGCTTTCAACTCAGCTAAAGTCTTAAAGTTCCCGACTTTTTTAGCAAAAGCGTCGTCTAGCTTTGGTAATTTTAACTCTTTAACTTCTTTTAGTTTAATATCAAAAGTTACAGCTTGGCCGTTTAAATCAGCCACCCCATAATCTTTAGGGAAGGTTAATTTAATAGTAAATTCCTCGCCAGCTTTATGACCAATAATCTGTTCTTCAAAGCCAGGAATGAATTGACCACCACCCAGCTTTAGCGGGTAATCATGACCCGTTCCACCCTCAAAAGCTTTCCCTTTTTTCTTACCAATAAAATCGATGACAGTTTCATCGCCAGTTTTAGCTAAACGAGTCACTGTCTTTTTTTCAGCTAAACTTTCTTGAATCCGAGCCAAAGAATCGGCCACTTCTTTATCAGACACTTCTGTCTTGATTTCATCTAATTTAATTTTTTTATAATTACCTAACTTAATTTCTGGCATAACTTCTGCCGTAGCCGTAAATTCAAGCACCTCGCCTGGAACAGATTTTAAAATAGCAACAGCTGGACGCTCCAATGCCCTTAATTCATTAGCTAGAAAGACATCGGCTACAGCTTGTGAAACAGCCATATCAATCGTCTGCTCCTCTAAGTTATTTGGATTTAAGTGTTTTTTGGCTACCTCTTTCGGAATTTTACCTTTCCTAAAACCAGCTAACTTTAAACCTTTAGATAGCTCTTTAATAGCCTTATTGTTAGCTAAAGTGATTTCTTCCTTGGTCAAGGCAATCGTAACTTTTACTTTGGTCTTTGACTCTTGTTTAATTGTTGTTTTCATCTTTTCCTCCATTTTTCTGACAAGATCTTATTTAAAAACTGCCTATCTATTCTAAACTCTTAAGGTCATTTAAGCAAATTATAGAAAATGTTGCTGAAGCCAAACATACATTGCAATACTGGCTGCCGCTCCAACATTAATCGATCTAGTGGAGCCAAATTGCTCAATCTCCACAATTAAATTTGAAGCTTGTTGAAGCTCCTGACTAACACCCGGCCCTTCACCACCGAAAACCAACACTGCTTTTTTAGGTAAGGTTACCTTAGATAATTGCTTGGCCCCCGGAACATTATCTATCACCACAATCTGACGCTTGGCCTGCTGACAAAATTCAACAAAAGATTCCGTTGTTTGGTGGTGCTCAATATCTAAATACTTATCTGTCACCATCGCTCCTCGGCGATTCCAGTGTTTTTTACCAACAATATGAACTTTTTCTAAATTAAAAGCATTAGCCGTTCGGACAATTGAACCAATATTAAAATCGTGTTGCCAATTCTCAATGGCAATTTGTAATGGGCAACGACTTAAATCTAAACGCTTTTTAATAGCTTCATTAGTTAAATAACGGTATTGATCTGCTACATTACGCCGATCCCCCTCAGCTAACAGCTCTGAATCATAGTCTTCACCAACCAAAGTAGACCCTTGGTAAGGCCCAACACCAATAGTTGGCTTTGGTTCTTCCTTTATCATATTCTTTATCTTAACAAATAAAATTCCCCCAATCTAGACGATTAGGGGAATAGGTGGCAAACAGCTAGTAGGTGCTATCTACCGAGAGAAAACTAAACTGCAATCAGAGTGGGGAAAGATTGATAAGGTAAAATTTCTGAGTATTTTACCGTATCGATAAAAACATGCTTGTCTTTCTGGCGCATAATAGCACCATACTCGCAATGCTCTCCCTTCCCCTTCTGGGGTGTCTCAGAACACCTGACACCAGGAAGAACTAACCCATCCTCGCCAATACGATAACATCTCGCTGGCTCTAAGATCAACCACCAGAGAGTTTCCTGGAGAAGCATATTACGCTTCAAGAAACCCTTGTTGACTTTTTCTACCTTACAGCTCATGACTGAGTCATAAGGATCGTCGCCGACTACTTTGACCCATAAATCAAAGATTCTGGGCTCAAAGTTTAAGCCGAGCTCTGAGAGCTCAGACGCCAACACAACGCAAAGCCTCTCAAAGGCCACATCTTTCTGCCTGCCAATGTTGATGCTCGGCAATAAGAACTCGCCAGCTGGTGGCGGTGGGGCAGACTTGTAGTCTCGCGTAATTTTTTTAATTACGCGGTCGCTAACGCCCAATCGATAGTCCTCGATAATAGCTATAGTCCTGTTTAGTACTTCTCTGTTGTGACTCAATGGTGAGTCACCTCCTTAAAAAATATTACTGCCTTACGGTCAGCTTTTTAGCTTTCAAAAAACAAAAAACTAAAAAGCTAACCATAAAGCAAACACAAACACTAAAGAAACCTACTAAATAGTCCTTAATGTTATAAGTATTCTACCACAAAACAGAGATAAAAGCAATCAAAACTATTTCTCATTATCGTTGGTTTTAGCAACTTTATCTTTAATAGTATTGAATAAATCAAATTATTAAATATTAAAATACTTTTTTTTGAAAAATAAAAAAATGTTTAAGAAATGTTTAATCAAATTTTAAATTATT
>CAZEWP010000004.1:0-7573 GCA_964516285.1 uncultured Saccharimonas sp. (SeqCode) | reverse complement strand
CTTTAATAGTATTGAATAAAGGATTTTTTTCCATAATAGAGTTTAATGCTTTGTATTTTGTGTTTGGTTGACTGGCTAAGATACTAGTGTTATTAGCCCCTTCAATGTGAGGATTTCGTAAACCAATTCGTTTTTTAATAAAAGTATCAACTTTTTTTAGATTACTTTTTTGAGCTTTGGTTTCTTTTTCATGATGATGCCTAGCCCCAGCGTTACGATAGCGAGCATACATAATTAAGAAATAGGCTATCCCAGCAAAGATACAAAGCCAACCATAATCCCAGTCAATTAAAATCTTCCACCAGAAGAAGAGGCCAATTATTTCTACCCCCACCGAAACAGCCACTAATTTAGGCATATGAATTGGCACACTTCCCATAGTTTCCTTAGTTCGTGCATTAACCGCCACGTAATGTAATATTTTTTTATCACCTTGAGTTTGCTGGTAACTATAAAGCCAAACTGGTAAGTAAGCCGATTTCCATTGTTGACCTTTAACTGCTAGTTGTTCATTATCCCAGCGCACTCCCCGATCATAATGGGTTAAAGTCTCATTAGCTGAATGGCGAGCAATATCTTTAGCTTGTAAGTCAACCAACCCCTCAAGTTGTTTAATATTGGTGTCTCTTTTTTCTGAAGAAAAACCTTTTAAGTAATTAGCATCCCATTTTACGCTTTTTTCAGTATCAAAAGGCATAATAGCATTGATTACATTATTAGTCTTGTCTTTAGCTTGGCTATCTAACTTATCGGCACTTGACTCTACGGTTAGACCTTCCACCACTAAATCAAACTCTCTCTCCACATCATATAAATCAGCATCATAGTAAGTTTCTTCATTGTCGCCTGACCCTCTAGTATAGGATCTAATTAAATGCTCCCCTTGTCCTTTTAGCTTAGCCTGGGCATTAATATCAACCACCATATAGGGAAAATAAACCCCCATAATATTTTCAGTGGTGAACTCTGCTCGAAATTTTGGATGAGCAAAAAACTTTCTTTTGCCAACAAAAACCTCAATCTCTTGTTTAGCTACCTCTTTTTTAATGGCAAACGGCAAAACTACATCTGGCACCGCTCCATTCGGAATTTGCTGGTTAATTGACAAAGTATTACGACACCAATGACAGCGGGCTTGAGTAACTTCAGAAGTATCAATCACTACTTCTGAGCCACAGCTACTACATTTTAGTGTTAAAATATCCTTAGTATCGGCCACAATATCGCTCGCCCCAGAAGCTATAATTTGACCAGATAATTTACTTAGATCATTCTCTAAACCAGTTACTTGTTCTGGCTCAAATTCATGACGACAAAAATTACATCTTAGTTTACTATTATTAACATTTAAAGAGATGTCAGTTGCCCCACATTTCGGACATTTAGTCTGGCCATCTTTAGCCCCACCGTCAGTTTGGATAACCTTTGCATCTGATTGATCTTCAACTTTCTGTTTATCTAACATAAACTTACCCTAAAAGTTGAGTTTTTTTAGCATCATAATCTTCCTGGGTAATTAGACCATCGTCTAGCATCGCTTTGAACTTTTTCAATTCTTCCATTGGGTCTATAGTTGGAGCCATCCCCGGTTGAGACTGACCACCAATTGCTTGAGCTTGAGGTGTAGTTTGCTGAGGTTGTTGCATCGCCCCCATCATTCCACCAACGGCATTCACACCCATACCCATAAAAGCCATGCCGGTACCACCGCCATTTTCACCCGCTGCTTGCACTCCACGAGCCACTGATTGTTGCATAAAAGCATTACCTCTTGCTCCGGACAGCGCATCAGCTTTTTTAACATCGCTGAGTAGGGCTTTAGTGTCTTCATCATATTCAATCGCAGCTAAAGCCACTTTTATAATCTCTAGGCCACGATCGGTTTTCCATTGGTAGCCATCCTCGACAGCTTGTGACAAAGATTGAGCAAAGCCAATTGAATCTCCCTGAATTTTAGCCATCCGATTACCCTTGCTTGGATCATTAGTGTAATTAGAAAAAGCCGCCGCTAAACTGCCGACAACCTCTGTAAACAACTGATTTCCCGCTTCATTATCCATATCGGCCAAATCAAAAATTGGCGCATCTGGTTGTAGATATTGAGCTGGCACAAAATTTTTAACAAATAAAATCGGATCAACCACCTTTAAAGAATAGGTTCCTCGAGTAATTGCCCCTACTTGTGCTCCTAAATAAGCATCATCCCAAAAAATTTCGGATTGAGTACCAAAACGATTATTAGGAATTTCTTTTAAATTAACATAAAAGGCTAATTGTTGCGCCCCGGGTTGTCCGCCAAATTTAAAGCGCTCCCAAGAAGTCCCTAAGGTTGATGAAATGAGACCACCACCAGTAAAAATTGATTTAGAATTAGGGTCATCCGAACGAAATTCAAAACCACCCGGTTCAGTAATCACACCAGTAATAGCTCCATCCTGAAGGGTAACTAAAGCTGTCCCTTCAGGCACAATAATTTTACTACCGTTAGTGATAATATTTTTTGAACCTTTAGTATTTTCTCCTCGACCAGCATTTTGACCTTGTGGCACAGCCTCAAAAACTACTGCCGTAGCTGACACGCCCGGTGTCGGCACATAAAAATCCTTCCATTGATCAGCGAAAGTTCCACCTAATGCTCCACTAAATGCTTTAATAAACCCCATAGCTCTCCCCCTTTTTTATTAAGATTGATACTACTTCTAGTATAGCCAGTTTAATTCAAAATAAAAAGACCCTCAGTTCTCCCCACGCTGGCGACGTGGAAACCGAGGGTCGCACTTCTTACTCTTCTTCGTCGTCGGTAATTCTTTGCCAATAAGCAGCCAACTCACCGTTTTTGATTTTTTCTCCATGGGCGAGTGGCACAAAAAGGTTTTCGTCCCGTTGATAACCTCTATCAGGGAGTTGGTCTAATAGGCGATGATCTGTCCCCAGAAATGTTTGACCGTAATTATCGACTACTACGAAAACATTATTGCAATAATTATAGGTGCCAAGCTTAATCTTTTCGCGTTCGCCAAAAAGATTAGTCTTGATTTCTGGAAAAATAGTCTGTTGCCCGTCATCTGTCAATGCCTCTAAACCATTCTTAGGCACCAAAAAACATCGGTGAACCAAATCCTTAATGTCACCAACATCTTTTAGATAAGAAGCATCCCAACATCGTTCGCGAAAATCAAATTCCGCTTTCATTTTAGTGAAAGCGCGAACATCGTCCCAAACTATTGCCAGTTTTTCATCGAGAATACGTTCATTATTGGAAAATGGCACAAATTGCGACAGGCGTTGGTAGCCTGCTTTATCCAATTGCGTTGTAATTGAAGAGTTATTTGTAACATACGTCTCACCGTCGTTAGTTGTGAAAGCTACTATGGAATTGTGTATCCAGTAGCTCCCTAAGAGTTTTTTTGCGGAGATCGTTAGTGTGCCATAGACTAAACTCTCATCTGGATAAATGACACTACGGTTACCATTCGACCATTGAACAGGCACTCCAGTCAATGGTAAGTGAAAACAATCATCTAAGAGTTTCTGGCTTAATGGCCAAACCTCTTTATACTCCGCATATTTCAGACATTCCTGTTTGAA
The DNA here is from genome assembly GCA_964516285.1 of uncultured Saccharimonas sp. (SeqCode). Lineage (GTDB taxonomy): Bacteria > Patescibacteriota > Saccharimonadia > Saccharimonadales > Saccharimonadaceae > UBA1547. The sequence continues at coordinate 3,985 of CAZEWP010000004.1, read as the reverse complement.
ATATGCGCGATTCACTTTGTTCGCCCTTCTTTTTAACATTTCCCACCGTCTTTGATGACGAACAGGATATTCGCCACTGCTAAAAGGGACATAAAACAAGCCTTGTGCCCCAGTTAAACCAGCTTCGTCGAGCACTTTAAAAACCTTAACATTAACAGGTGTTACCCAAACTTCACTGTCATGGCAAAAAGCCACAACGCCACGATTCCAGCTATACTGGTTGTCGTATTCCATGGCGACATCTGACATACTGCGACAAAAGTTCGGCATACGACAATCGGGACTCTCCATTTCGTCAGCAAGGGGCCAACGAGCTTCAACCATACCGGGAAAGACCATGATACTGATGGCCTTGAGTTCATCCAGATCCCACATTATTCTCTCCTACGTTTTAAGCCCGCATGGCTATAAAATATTAGTGCGGGTTCTTCCGCAACTAAGCTTACCCATCACATCAATGAGCAAACTTAGTTACGGAATGACACAGAAAAGAAATAGTTTTAAAGTAAGAAGTGTTAAAGTGCTATTAGTCTAAAGATGCCCATAGCCTAATCTCGGCTTATACTATGCCACAGATAACTAGTTATGTCAATATTACGATACACTAATCCCCACTAACACCGCGGGGATCATAATTTTCTAATTTGGTACGCGAGAGAGGACTTGAACCTCCATGTCCCGAAAGACACTAACTCCTGAAGCTAGCGCGTCTACCATTCCGCCACTCGCGCCTAAGTTAGACATTTCTTATTTTACAAAGTTTTTAAAACTATTTAAAGCCTTAAGCTATGCTGAATAATATTAGCGATATCGTAATCTGAATTTAAATCAGCTACTAAGTCTTTTAAGGTAGTTTGGCTTTTAACTTTTGGATTTAAAATTCCTAATGGATCAAAAACCGCTTTAATTTCTGTATAGAGTTTAGCTAACTCTTCATCCATCTTTTCGTAAACCACCACCGACTTTAAGCGACCTTCTCCAGAAGCATAGCAAAAAGCTCCTTTAAATTTAGATATTAAATCATAATAATCGTTAATCAATTTAAAGGATTTTTGCTTATCACCGACACTTTGCATTTGTAAACTAGTTCGGGCTTGAATTACTCCATTTAAACAATTTACCACTGGTGCTAAACGAATATGATGCTTAGAGGCCAAGTCTTCTAAACTATCTAAAAACTCTTTGATTCTTTCTGGCGGGATGGCTGATCCATCAATTAAATACGGGGCTGATTCCGATTTTTTTGAAGGCGTGAGAATAGTTAAATTAGCATCTCTAACTGCTTCTAACTCTTCATCAGCATATTCACTATTAGTAAAGACCATGGCTTTTTGCTTACCAGCAATTTTCTCAATTGCTTTCATTCGTCGCTGACGCAGACGATAGTTGTAATCATCAAATTTAATATACAACACCGCATTAGTTTTAACTTCGTCTTCAATTTTATCAAAAATAAAGCGGTGCTCTTGCCGATGGGCTAATTCAATATTGTCACCATCAATATATTCAAAAAGAGCCGGTTTAAGCTTAACGATAGCAGGAATTAAGGCCAAGGCTTGTTTCTTATTCTGACAAGCCACTACCACAATAGATTCTTCTGTCGAACAATAAGTTGTTTTTACAATAATCTCTGAGATAATTCCCAAAGTCCCCTGGCTACCAACAAATAATGGTGTTAGGTCAAACGAACCATTCTTTTGCTTAACAGCTTTAATACCAGAATAGCCACTATTATCTAAATCATTAATCGCGTCAATTATATCTTTATAGTCTTCAATAAAACCATCGACTCGACGGTAAATTTCACCCTCTAGAGTCTGTAGGCCCTTTTTCTTGTTTAATTCAGCACGGCTTAAACGACCAGTTTCAATCACATCGCCATTAGCTAAAACCACCTCTAAACGAATTACCTCGTTTTTAAACTGACCATATGATCCAGCTAAACTGCCATTAGCATGATTAGCTACTGCCCCGCCCAGCGTACTAAACTGACTTGATGATGGAAAAGAAGGAATAAAAGCCCCTTCTCGCTTTAAAACTTCATTTAAAACATGAAAATTGGTTCCAGCTTGAACATGAACAAATTTTTCTTTATCTTTTTTACTGATATCGATAATCTTATTTAAATGAGCTTGAAGATTAATAACAATTCCTCGACCAATCGCTGCACCAGTTTGATCGGTTCCCCCACCACGAGCCGTAATTGGTAAAAGATGACCTTTTTCAGCTAACTGCCAAGCAAACCGAGCCACCTTTCTAATGTCATTAATGGTTCTTGGAGCCACTACTACCTCTGGATTAATCCGAAAAATACTCGCATCTCGCGCAAAAGCTAACCGTGAACTAGGTTGGTCAATAACTTCCCCTAAGAGATGTTTATTTAAATAATTTTTAATTTTACTCATTTATTTTTTACCCTCAATTATCAGTAACCTGTCTCTATAATAGCATATCCGCTATTAATTTTAATAAAATAACTACTTTAAAACTACTTCTCTATTTGTTATACTTTAACTGTGACCAATCTGCGCGGATGTGGTGGAATTGGTAGACACGCTAGCTTTAGGAGCTAGTGCCGCAAGGCGTGAAGGTTCAAGTCCTTTCATCCGCACCAAACGATCACTCTAAGAGAGTGATTTTTATTTATCTAAAAAACATATGAGTTCTTACAAGTGAAATGTTAACAACTACCTCTAAAATGGTGGGGCCACTAATAATGGTAACGGGTTCTTTTCACTAGTTTCCCCATTACCAAGTTGACCATAATTATTTCCTCCCCAGCAATAGGCTTGACCAGTAGTGTCTAAAGCACATGTATGATTGTTCCCTGTTGTTAACTGCTGAATAAAAACCTCAATTGGCATTTGGGTTTGTTTACGATTAACTAAACCAGGAAGAATATAATAACCTGAAGTCTTATTATTACCAAGCTGGCCATAGTTGCCCATCCCCCAACAATAAGCCTGATTGTCACTAGCTATAGCGCAAGTGTGACTATACTGAGCTGTTATATATTTAAAGCTACGCCCACCTTCAACTGGTGTTGGTCTATTCTTTTTATCACCTGATCCAATACCAAGCTCACCAAAAGCATTCGACCCCCAACAATATGCTTTGTTGTTAATGGTTAAAGCACATGTATGGAGCTGAGCAACCACTAATTGTTGAAATATAAAATCACCAACAACTAAAGTTGGTGTTTGCTTATTCACAGTTGTCTCATCACCAAGTTCACCATAACTATTTCCTCCCCAACAATACGCTTGACCAGTAATGGCTAGCCCACAAGTATGGTTACCGCCACCAGCCGTTAGTTGTTTAAACTTAATAGTGGTCTCAACTAAGATTGGTGTTGTTTGTTTGGATGTATCTGTTTCAGCACCAAGCTGACCACGACTATTCGACCCCCAACAATATGCTTTATCGTCAATAGCTATACCACAAGTGTGGTTCCGACCAGCTGTTAGTTGTTTAAATTTAACAGTAGTCCCAACTAAGGTTGGTGTTTGTTTATTCACAGTTGTCTCATCACCAAGTTCACCATAACTATTTTCTCCCCAACAATATGCTTGACCGTCAATAGCTATACCACAAGTGTGACCTAGACCAGTCGTTAACTGCTTGAACTTAATAGAGGTGTTAATTGGGGTCGGTTTAAGTACACCGCTACCAAGCTGTTTCCCCCAGCAATAAACCTTATTGTTAACAGCTAGCCCACAAGTATAATCATAGCTAGCCATTATCTCCTTCCACCCAGTCAGCTTGACAATATTACCTTGTCCGTCAATAGTGTGATAACCATCATCAGCTGTAACGCCAATAATATAACCTTGATCATTATCTTCTGGAGTATATCCTAACTCATGACCAGAGCTGGCTTTTAGGCAAATGTTAGTTTCACTGACTTCTTGTTCACAGTCGTTGGTTGTTGGATAAACACCATATTCAGCTTTATGAAGTTCTAGTTGTTTTCTAGCATTAGTTA
>CAZEWP010000003.1:5189-44794 GCA_964516285.1 uncultured Saccharimonas sp. (SeqCode) | reverse complement strand
GATAAACACCAAGATGTCTTTTTTGTTAACTAGTTTTGCTATTTGAATTGGAATGTAAGTAGTCAAGCTTGTTAGGTTTCTTAGATTATGTTAAGATAATCTAATTGAAATTAAATAACCTAACTAAAAATGACTAACCCAGATTTAATCAGAAATGTTGCTATTATTGCTCATGTTGACCATGGTAAAACAACCTTGGTTGATAGTTTATTGAAGCAGAGTAATACTTTTCGAGCTAACCAGGCCGAAATGCAACAAACGCTCATCATGGATAGTGGCGATCAAGAGAGTGAGCGAGGAATTACTATCACTGCTAAACAGACGGCCATCTATTACCAAGGCTATAAAATCAATATTATTGATACACCTGGTCACGCCGATTTCAGCGGTGAAGTAGAACGAACCTTAAATATGGCTGATGGTGCTTTGTTAGTGGTTGACGCCCAAGAAGGGCCGATGCCTCAGACTAAATTTGTGTTGGCTAAAGCGCTTAGTCTTGGACTTAAACCGGTAGTAGTGATTAATAAAATTGACAAGCCAGCTCGGCGAATTAAAGAAGTTTTAGATGAAATTTCTGATCTTTTCCTGGAGCTAGCGATGGAAGAGTCTCAATTAAATTATCAAATTTATTACACGATAGCCAGAGACGGCAAGGCTTGGGAAGAAATGCCAGATAATTTTTCAGAATCAGCTGATATGACACCTATTTTAGAAGCAATTTTAAAAGATATTCCAGCTCCTCAAGTTGATTTGACAGCCCCTTTTCAAATGCTGGCTACCGCTTTACAGTATGATTCTTTTGTTGGTAAGTCGGTCATAGGGAAAATTAATCGAGGAGCGGTTAAGAAAGGATTGCCAGTAGCTATCATTGGCCGAAATAGTGAGGTTAGCTCGGCGCAAATTAGTGGCATCTTTTCTTTTCGAGGTTTGGAGAAAGAAGAAGTCTTAGAAGCTTCAGCGGGAGATATTGTGGCTTTAACTGGATTGACCCAAGTTAATATCGGTGAGACTATTGCCGATAAAAATTATCCAGAAGCCTTACCAGTGATTAAGCTTGATCCTCCGACTATTAGTATTTATCTAGGGCCCAATACTAGCCCAATGAAAGGTCAGGAAGGTAAATTCAACACTTCTCGCCAATTAAAAGAGCGTCTTGATCGAGAATTAGAAACTAATATCAGCTTACGAGTTGCCGAGGAAGGGATTGGTTTTAAAGTTTCCGGGCGAGGTGAGCTACATTTATCGGTTTTGATTGAGGCTATGCGTCGGGAAGGTTATGAATTTGAGGTTGGTCGACCAGAAGTGATTACCATTTTAGAAGACGGTGTTAAGAAAGAGCCAGTGGAAGAGTTGGTTATAGATATTGCTGAAGAATTTTTAGGGGTTGTGTCACAACAATTAGGTGTCAGGCATGGAGAACTGCTGAGCCAAGAAACGATTGCTAACAATTTAATTCGTCAAGTCTATAAAATTACGACTAGAGCTCTAATTGGCTTGAGAGGGATCTTAATGAATGAAACTAAAGGCACAGTAATTATGAATAGTTTGCCGATGGGTTATGAGCCACTTCGAGCTGGTTTGAACCAGACTCGCAATGGAGCCTTGATTGCTTTTGAGACTGGCCTGACCACTCCATATGCTCTAGAAGGCGCTGAGGCGCGAGGGGAGTTATTTATTGGTCCTATGATTGAAGTTTATGCAGGGATGATTGTTGGCCTTCATAGTCGCCCAGAGGATTTAGAGATTAATGTTTGCCGGGCTAAGCAGTTAACTAATATGCGTTCAAAGTCATCTGACGGTACAGTTCAGTTAACGCCCCACACCAAACTAAGCTTAGAAGAAGCCATCGATTTTTTGGTGGATGATGAGTTGTTAGAAGTTACCCCTCAGAACTTACGTCTTAGAAAAAGAATCTTGGATTCTACTCAGCGTAAACGATCTCATAAAAATTAAATTATTTTTTTGTTTTTAATTTCTTCTGGCAGAAAACCTTGCTGGTGTTTAAAACCAGCTTGCCATTCGTAATCTTTACCATAACCAAGGTCACCCATTAGTTTAGTACTAGCGTTTCGTAAATGAAGGGGAATTGGTAGGTTAGGATATTGTTCGGCTAAGACCTGAGCTTCTTTGAGAGCGTTGTAACTATCACGAGATTTTTTGCTTTTAGCTAGAGCGATTGCTGTGTGAGATAAAATAATACTGGCTTCAGGTAAACCAATTCTTTCAGTGGCTAAAAAGGCGTTAACGGCTAACCCCAAGGCGCCATTACCGGCCAAACCAATATCTTCGCTGGCAAAAATTACCATGCGACGGGCAATAAACTTTGGGTCTTCACCAGCTTGGATCATCCGAGCCATATAGTAAAGTGTCGCTGTAGCGTCGCCTCCACGCATACTTTTAATAAAAGCTGAAATAACTTCATAATGGTTATCGCCTTTTTTATCATAGGCGGGGAGTTGTTTTTGGGTAGCAGTTTTAGCTGTTTCCAAGGTCACTTTTGGATTTAGTAATAAAGCTAGCTCTAGAGTATTAAGGGCGATTCTAGCATCACCACCAGCAATCTCAGCGAGATAGTCTAACGCTCTAGGGGTAACATTTTGGCTAGATTTTTCGAGACGAAGCGCTTTTTTGAGAATAGTCTTAAGCTGTTCTTTGCTTAAAGGCTTTAAAACTAAAACATGACTCCGCGATAAAAGTGGTCGGATAATTTCAAAACTAGGGTTTTCAGTGGTGGCACCAATTAAAGTAATCAAGCCAGATTCTACATGGGGTAAAAAAGCATCTTGTTGAGCCTTGTTAAAGCGATGAATTTCATCCACAAACAGAATGGTTCTAATTTTCAAGTTCCAATTTTGGCGAGCATGCTCAATAATATTAGTCACATCTTTCTTGTTATTAGTGACTGCTGAAATCTCCATAAACTCAGCTTTAGTTTCTTTAGCAATTAAGCGAGCTAAAGTAGTTTTACCACTACCAGGTGGTCCCCAAAAAATTAAATTAGTTGGCTCCTTGCTTTTAATAATTTGTTGGAGAATTGCTCCATTAGCTAATAATTCAGTCTGCCCAACGACATCTTTTAAAGATTGGGGGCGCATTCTTTCGGCTAAGGGTGCTTTCAACATAGTCTTATTATAACCTAGTCTGTTGGTGGCGTGTTACAATAAAGATATGTTAGCTAAAGTAGTTCGGAAGATTTTAGAGCTTTTGACCAAGCTTTATTTTAAACGTCATCAACAAACTAAGCTTATCGTTATCACTGGAAGTGTTGGTAAAACCAGTGCTAAAGTGGCCATTGCTACTATTCTTGGCGTTAAGTATCAAGTGAGGTTTCATCAAGGGAATCACAACACCTTAATGAGTTCACCGGTAGCAATGCTTGGTCTAAAATACCCTAATAATATTCAGAACCCCTTTAGTTGGCTAAAGGTCTTTATCCAGGCGTTTGGTAAAATCTTTTTTGACAAGACAGATATTATTATTCAAGAGTTAGGTAGTGATCGAATTGGTGAAATCGCTCAGTTTGGCAAGTACCTTAAACCAAACATAGCAGTTGTCACCGCTGTGGCGCCAGAGCATATGGAGTATTTTTTAACTTTAGACAATGTTGCTAAAGAAGAATTAGCCGTTGCTAATTTCTCTCAAATTACTTTAGTTAACCAAGACACAATTGATGCTAAATATTTTAAGCTCTTTCAAAAGAACAATGTTTCTAAGTTTGGTTTTAGCCAGACCGCCGATTACTATTTAGCTAATTTACAGTATTCGCTAGACAAAGGCTATAGTTTTGAATACTTTGGCCCCGGTTTCACTGCTGGGTTGGCTTTTTCAGAGGTTAATTTATTTAGTGATCATAGCTTAATGGCTGTCACGCCAGCTATTGCCATAGCCATTAAACTTGGTTTATCTAGCACGCAAATCCAAACCGGTCTCAAAAAACTTTCTCCTGTGGCTGGACGCATGAAACCGCTGAAAGGCTTAAACAACTCTTTATTAATTGATGACACCTATAATGCTAGCCCCTTAGCCGTTGCTAAGGCTATTCAAGCATTAATTGATCTTCCTTCTACCACTTATCACCGGAAGATTATCGTCCTAGGTGACATGAACGAACTAGGGAAAGATTCAGGCCAAGAGCATCAAAAAATTGGCAAGCTACTTCTTCCAAAAGATTTTCAATTAGTGGTGACAGTTGGACCGCAAGCCAGTCAGTTTATTGCTACGACAGCGCGAGAGAATGGCTGTCAAGTTAAAACTTTCACCAACGCCCTCCAAGCTGGTGAATTCTTACAAAATTATCTAAAAAAGCAAGATTTAGTTTTGTTTAAAGGATCAGAAGGCGGTATTTTCCTAGAAGAAGCTGTCAAGCTGGTTTTAGTTTCTAAACAACAAGCTCAAGAATTAGTCCGACAATCCAAAGATTGGTTAGCTAAAAAAGATCAGTTTTTTAAAGAAAACAACTAAGGTCAGAACTTGTTAAAATGCGTTTAGTTTAGTAAACTATAAAAGCACCATTAGTGTGGCTCTTTAGCTCAGTTGGTAGAGCAGAGGCCTGAAGAGCCTTGTGTCCCCGGTTCAAGTCCGGGAGGAGCCACCAAACGATGCGCGGGTGTAGCTCAGTTGTTAGAGCGCTTCCTTGCCAAGGAAGAGGTCGAGAGTTAGAGTCTCTTCACCCGCACCAAGACTAGGGTTATTAAGGCACTTCGGTGTCTTTTTCATTCACCAACTAACCATGCATTTGATTTTAGAGTGTAGGGGAGGAATGTGGGCGTGGGGCTTGTGTTATAATAAATAGTAATAAGGAGGTGGTATGGATCTAGAAAACAAGCAAGACTTTAACGCAGTAACAGACATTGATGTTGAGAATACTAAGCCGAAACAAAAGGGTAAGGTTGTTTTTACGATAGTTTTTATTTTAGCTTTAATTTTAGCTTTTGTGACAGGGGCTTTATTAGTTTGGTTGTTGGTTTTTGATGGCCAACCACTTTAATTAGATGACTCAAGACAAACAACAAGTAGTAGAAGGTATGGTAATAGTCTTTACTGGTGACGGTAAAGGTAAAACTAGTGCGGCCTTAGGTTTAATGGTGCGAGCCTTGGGGGCTGGTAAGAGAGTGGCGTTTGTTCAATTTATTAAGAATTGGCAGGTTAGTGAACATAAGTTTATTAAGGATATTTTAAAACTTTATCCAAAACAACTATTTTTTTATAAAGGTGGGGCTGGTTTTTTTGAAGCGAGAGAATTAAGTTCTAAAGCCAGTCGGGAAGAGCATTTAGCTTTAGCTAAAGAGACTTACCAGCTAGCTAGCCAATTGGTTGGTTCTGGCGAGTATGATGTGGTGATTTGTGATGAAATTAACAATGCGGTGCATGATGGGTTGTTGCCAAATGACTATCTAGAAAAAATTATTCAAGTTCGACACCTAAAAACAACCCTTTGTTTGACGGGGCGGAATTTTCCTAAGAAATTAATTCCCAAAGTATCCATTGCTAGTGAGATGGTTAAGGTTAAGCATCATTATGATGAAGGTCAGCTAGCGGTAGAGGGTATAGATTTTTAGTTTAGCATTTACTAAAGCCACAGAGTTCACATTTGTGACAACCCTCAATAGAACGGAAGGCGGCGGCGCCACAGTCCGGGCAGATGTCAGCTAGGCTGGTTGATGAAGTTTCTTTGAAGAGTGGGATAGTTTTTTCAGCAATTTCTTCTTCGGTTTCAATTTGGGGGGTTTCTTGGATAACTTTTGAGGCTTGGTGTTGTTCAATAGTCTTGGCTACGGCATCAGCTAAGGAACGGACTCGATTGTTGCCAAAGCCAGTGGAGCCTGATCCACCAATTCCGCGGAGTTGTGAAACGACTTCTTGGGCAATCTGCTCTGGCAGATAAGCGGATGGGATTCTAAAATTAAGGGAGATGAGGCGACCAATCGCTTCAGCGTCAGCGGTGATATCGCTTCCAGCTCGGCCAACATTGATGAAGACTTCAAAGATGTTACCATGGGCATCTTCATTAATAGAGATGAAGGCTTTACCGAGAGGGGTAGCAACTTTATAGGTTTTACCACCTAGAACTTCTGGGCGAGGCTTGAGGGCTAAGCGTTGGTTGGCTAAGGATGTTTCTTCTTTAGCTGGGTCTAGGGTGACAGTTTCTGGTTTAGAACTAGCTGAGAGTTTGTCGTAATAGGAAGATTCTTTCTTGGTTTCTAGAACTTGCTTCTCACGGCTTCCGTCACGATAAATAGTAATACCACGACAACCGGTGTTATGGGCAGTTAAGTAAGCTTGGCGGACATCGTCAATGGTAGCGGTGTTAGGGAAGTTAATAGTTTTAGAAATAGCATTATCAACATATTTTTGGAAGGCAGCTTGGATTTTGAGGTGCCATTCTGGGGTGATGTCACCAGCTGTGACGAAGACTTTTTTAAGTTCTTCTGGAATACCAGTGAGATTTTGAATTGAACCTCGGTTTTGTTGGATTTTTTCTAATAATTCTTCTGAGTAGATACCATGTTTCTTAAGAGCTTCGACAAAATAGGGGCTAGTTTGGAAAATTCTTTTTCCCTCGATGGTGTTTTTAGCGTAGGTTAAGGCAAAGAGAGGTTCGCAACCACTGGAAGCATCGGCAATCATAGCGATGGTGCCAGTTGGAGCAATCGTGGTGCGAGCGCCGTTACGAGGCTTAATTTCGCCAGGTTTGTCATAGATAGATCCTTCAAAAGCTGGGAAAGTGCCACGAATCTTAGCGAGTTCAACGGAAGCTAAATCAGCTTCTTTTTGAATGAATTTCATAACCTTTTTAGCAGTTTTAACACCTTCTTCAGTGTTGTAACCAATACCCAGAGCTAATAGTGCGTCGGCAAAACCCATAATTCCCAAACCAATTCGGCGGATTTTTTTAACCATTTGGAGAACTTTATCAATAGGGTATTCGTTCATGTCTAGAACATTGTCTAAGAAGTGGACGGCCTGATGAGTGACTTGCCGAAGTTCTTCCCAGTCAAAATCGTTATTTTCAACAAACATAGCTAGGTTGATACTACCGAGAGTGCAAGCATCATAAGGCAAGAGTGGCTGTTCGCCACAAGGGTTAGTAGCTTCAATTTGCCCCAGCAAGGGGGTAGGGTTGGCGCGGGAGTTGTTGACTTTATCGATAAAGATCATACCGGGGTCGCCGTACTGCCAAGCAAAGCGGGTGATTAGATCAAAGACTTTTTTGGCATTTAAGTGTCGAGCAACTTCGCCATTACGAGGATTAACTAAAGGATAGCCGTAGCCGTCAGTAGTTTCTTCGCACCAAGCAGTTAGTTTTTCAGTGACAGCATCTAGGCGGACTTGCTTTAGGTCGATATCGCGTGTGGCTAGAGCTTCGCGAGTTTCTTGAACTAGACTATCATAATCAAAGTCTTTCTCGTAATCTTTAGCTAAGATTTGGGAGTCTTTTTCGATTTGATCAAAAAAGGCTTGTTCGGTAGTGATAGAGATATTAAAGTTAGTTAAAGAAAATTCTTCGAGTTTATAAATCATAAAGAGGAGGATATCGGGGTGGTTATAGTGTAAGATTCCCATATTAGCACCTCGCCTAACGCCACCTTGACGGATAGAAGCGGTCATGTCGTTATACATTTGCATAAAGGAGATTGGTCCAGTGGTTGTTCCACCAGAAGATGATAAAATATCATTTTTAGGTCTCAGTCTAGAAAAAGCAAAACCAGTTCCACCGCCTGATTTATGAATAAGAGCCATATCTTTGGCAGACTCTAAAATACCCGCAAGGCTATCTGGAACAGGTAGGACGAAACAAGAAGAGAGTTGTTGTTTGGGTTTGCCAGTATTTAGGAGGATTGGTGTGGCTGGCATAAATTTTTTAGAAACAATCAGACGGTAAAATTGTTTGGCCACTAAATTATGAACTTTTGGATCACCGCTATAGAGTCTTTCAGCGGTCGCGATATTATAAGCGACTCGCCAAAAAAGTTCTTTTGGGGTTTCAATGGGATTTCCTTTGGCATCTCGCTTGGCATAGCGAGTCTTACCGATATACCAAGCATTTTCGCTTAGTTTTGGTTCAGCTAAGTTTCTTGGTGGTATGGGTATTTTTTGGCCTAAAGTATAGGCTTCTTGTAAGCTAATTTTGGTAGTCTGATCAGTTTTTTTAGTATTAACACCCATAAGGTTTTTCCTCCTCCCCTACATATTGCGTTTAGTTATTAGTATAGACGCTACATATTGCGTGCGTCAATAATAGTTGTTACTATTACATGGTAATGTTAAGTAAAAAGGAGGACATAAAATGATTAAAGCAACTACTAGGGAAACATTTGAAAATGATGTTTTAAAAGCTAGTCGACCAGTTCTATTAGATGTTTGGGCGCCTTTTTGCGGCCCGTGTCGTAGCTTAGAGCCGGTTGTTGAAGAGTTAGCTGAAGAGCTAAAAGATATTGCTGATGTTGTAAAACTAGACGCTTCTTTAGACATGGAGTTTGTCCAAGAGTTAGGGGTTAGTGGTCTACCAACTTTTTTGGTTTATAAAAATGGGGAAGTGGTTGCTCAGGATGTTGGGGCTTTGGGTAAAGATAAATTAAAAAGTTTAGTTTTATCAGCTGTTTAGTTTTAGTTCTAGAGATGCTACAATAATATTTGGTGGCGCGTTGACGGAACGGTTACGTAGAGGTCTGCAAAACCTTTTAAGCGGGTTCGACTCCCGCACGTGCCTCCAAGCAGATATTTAGTTTTTTGAAAACTAGTGGTAAAATTATTTTAAGTTCTTTTTAGGAATTAAGCGCGGATGGTGGAATGGTAGACACGAGAGACTTAAAATCTCTTGGCCAAATCGGCTGTGCGGGTTCAAGTCCCGCTCTGCGCACCAATAAAATTAAGAAAGAAATCGTCTATGTTGACGATTTTTTATTTACCAAAGAATCAATAAAATTATCAGAATTTGCTATAATAAAAGGTAGTAATTATTTTAGGGGAGTAAAAATGGAAAAAGCTTTAGCTACGAATAAGCGCAATACTATAATTATGATGATTGTTTTTGTTTTTTTGGTTGGTGGAGTGGGTTGGTTGGTTGGTCTTTATTATGGAGATCATCAAATCGCCTGGCAAGCTACAATTGGTGCTTTTATTTATGCTTTGATTCAGTATTTTTTAGCTAGTCGAATAGCTTTGTGGGTGTCTAGGGCTAAACCGATAGCCAAAAATGATAATCCCCGAATTTATGAAATTGTTGATAGGGTAGCGAAAATAGCTAAGATTCCAGCGCCCAAAATTCATATAATTAATGATCCAGCACTAAATGCTTTTGCAACTGGTCGTGACCCAAAACATGCTTCAGTAGCTTTTACAACTGGTATTTTAGAGGCCCTAGATGATACAGAACTAGAGGCGGTGACGGCGCATGAGATTGGCCATATTGCTAATTATGATATTAGACTTAGTATGATAGTTTATGGGTTAGTTAGTATTATTAGCCTTTTAGGTAGAATAGTTTGGCGGTCTTCTTTTCGTCGGCGCGACGATGAAGGGTCTTCGCTGGTCGGAGTTTTGTTATGGTTGTTCGTAATTATTCTGGCGCCATTAGTCGCTTTAATTATTCAGCTAGCGATTAGTCGACAAAGAGAATATTTGGCTGATGCCACTAGTGTTTCTCTGACAGGTGATTCAAGTGGGATGAAGTCAGCTTTAAGTAAACTTGGGGCTAGTTCTAGCGCTTTAAGATACCAAGATCCAGCTATGTCACATATGTATATCAACGGGGGGAGAGGTAAGGGAGTTGTAGAGAAATTATTCAGCACTCATCCACCTATTGAAGAGCGTATTAAGAGGATTGAATTAAATGCTAAAGAAATTTAAAAAGAGAAAATTTTTTAAAAAAACTCAGAAACGACTGAAAGGTTATTTGTCTCGTCGGCCACACCGTAGTTTTAGGTTGTCAAGAAAGAGAGATTACCAGCGTGAGTTGGTTTTACCAGGCTATCTAGAATTTAACGCCCAAGTTTGGAAAATACTTTGGCGTCAGCGACGATTATTTTTATCGCTAATTCTGTTCGCGATTGTGGCATATAGCTTAACTGGTTTGATCGCTTCTCAGGGGACGGTTAAGGAGCTAAAGACTCTTTTAGACAGCACCAGTAAAAATTTTTTAAAGGGTAATTGGGGCGAAGCTGGTAAAGCCACTTTGTTGTTTGTGAGTTTGTTGTCTAGTCTTTTAACCGGTGATTTATCTGATTCTCAGGCAATTTATTTTATATTATTGACGCTTTTCTTTTGGTTAGTAGTAACTTGGCTGTTACGAAATATTTTAGCCAAGCGCAAAGTTAATTTAAGAGATGGTCTCTATAATGCTGGTGCGCCAATTTTGCCGACACTTTTAGTTTTAGTGGTAGTTTTAATTCAATTACTACCTATCTTTTTGACGGTGATTGCTTACAGTTCAGCGGTGGCGACTGATTTTCATGGTATTGAGGCTATGTTGTTTTTCTTTGGAGCGAGTTTGCTAGTTTTAATGTCAATTTACTTTATAACTAGTAGTTTGTTTGCTTTGGTTATTATCGCTTTGCCGGGGGTCGCTCCGATGGAGGCTTTAAGGATGTCAGGCGATTTAGTGATTGGTCGGCGGGCGCGATTGTTGAAACGAGCTTTATTTATGCTACTAACAGTGGCGGTAGTTTGGTTGATGGTGGTGGTGCCAATCATTATGCTTAATTCCTGGGTGGCTAGTTTTTGGGAATTCATCAACAAGATTCCAATTGTTCCGTTAGTGGTAGCTTTCTTGTTGGCTTCGACTGTGATTTGGGTCTCAGCCTACATGTATCTGTTGTATCGTGAGGTGATAAAAAATGAATAAACAGCAAACAAGGGAGCGATTAAAAAAACTTCGAGAACTAATGGCTGGGTATAGTTTTGAATATTATGTTCTTGACCAACCATCAGTTAGAGATGCGGTCTGGGACGGTTTAATGCAAGAGTTAAAAGAGCTTGAAGCCAAGTATCCAGAATTAATCACCAAAGATAGTCCGACACAAAAGGTTGGTGGTGTGGCGCTGGATAGTTTTACTAAAATTAAACATGCTCAACGAATGATTAGTCTAAATGATGTTTTTTCAAATCAAGAAATGGAAGCTTGGTTGGAGCGAACTAAAAATCTACTTCCCGAAGAAAAGATTGACTTTTTTACAGATATTAAAATGGATGGTCTGGCCTGTTCGGTCATTTACCAAAATGGTAGCTTTGAGCGAGCTGTCACTCGGGGTGATGGTTTGATTGGTGAAGATGTGACCGAAAATGTTCGGACCATTCGAAATCTACCGCTTCAGTTGAGAACAGAAACTAAATACCAACAATTTTTATCTGGAAGAACCGAGGTGCGGGGAGAAATTATTATCTACAAGCAAGATTTTAAAAAGATTAATCAAACCCGTCAAAAACAAGGCGAGCCTTTGTTCGCTAATCCGCGTAATTTAGCGGCGGGAACAATTCGTCAGCTAGACCCTAAGGTTACGGCTAGTCGGTCTTTATATTTTCGAGCTTATGATGTGCTTCGAGAGAACCCAGCGGAAGTGCCAACCAACGCCTTTGCTTATGAGGTTTTAACAGATTTAGGACTGGTCCGTAACCAAGAAGCTAAATTCCATAACAATTTTAAGCAGGCGTTAGACTTTATTAGTTATTGGGATCAGCACCGTCAAGAATTACCATTTGAGACTGACGGGGTGGTGGTTAAGGTTAACAACCGTGATCAATTCTCTCGATTGGGGATAGTGGGTAAGCAACCTAGAGGAGCGGTTGCCTATAAATATCCACCAGAAAGTGCCACTAGTCGCGTTAAGGATATTATTATTCAATTAGGTAGAACTGGAGCGGCTACGCCAGTGGCTGTTTTAGAGCCGGTTCGGGTGGCTGGTAGCCTAGTGCAGTATGCTAGTTTACATAATGCTGATGAGATAGAGCGAAAGGATATTAGAATTGGCGATACAGTTGTTGTTTATAAGGCGGGGGATATTATTCCTCAAATTCAATCGGTTCTGATTAAGTTGCGTCCAAAAACGGCTATCAAGTTTAATTTTGAGAAAGCCTTGGCTGAGCAATTTCCAGATTTGGTTTTTCGACGAGAGGGCGAAGAAGCGGTTTACCGGACGGAGAATCTTAGTGATGTAACTATTTTAATGAGAGCGATTGAACATTTTGTCAGTCGAGGAGCTGTTAATATTGAGCTCTTAGGGATTAAAAATATTCAAGCTTTAGTCGAAGCTGGCTTGGTTCGGGATATCGCTGATATTTATCGTTTAACAAGAGATGACCTGTTGACGCTTGATCGTTTTGCTGAAGTGTCCAGTCAGAAGTTAATTAGTTCGATTCAAGGTGCTAAAAAACCAGCGCTAGATAAATTTTTGTTCGGTTTAGGTATTAGGCATATTGGTGCTCAAACAGCCACTTTATTAGTCCAGGCTTTTAAATCTTTAGAAGCTCTAAGTAAAGTAAGTCAAGAATCTTTCCAGGAGATTCCTGGAATTGGCGAGAAGGCCTCGTGGAGCTTAGCCCAGTGGTTTAAAAATCCGACAAACCAAAAACTATTAGCTAAATTTCAGCAATTAGGGGTCGAACCGATTTATTACCAGATAAAACAAAATTTAGCTGGGAAAAAATTTGTGGTAACTGGCACTCTTCAATCAATGGGGCGGGCTGAAGTGGCTGATAGAATTAAAGAGTTGGGTGGAGTTTTCCAAACAAATGTGGCCCAAGATACAGACTTTTTGGTTGTCGGTGAAAAAGCCGGTGGCAGTAAAGTGGTTAAAGCCCAGCAATATAATATTACAACTATAAAAGAACCAAAGTTTTTAAAGATTTTGAGCCAATAAAAAACAGCCCTGAACGATCAAGGCTGTTTTTAGTATCAATTAATCGTTTTTTGGTCGGGCCAAATTAACGCTAATCTCTCTCCCATCTAATTCTTTGCCATTAAGTTGGTCAATAGCCTTTTGGTTGTCGCTTTCGTTAGCCATTTCGACAAAACCAAAACCCTTACTGCGGTTACGGTTTTCTCGGTCATAGATAACTCGGGCGCTTTCAACTTCGCCAACTTGCTCAAAGAAAGCTTTGAGAGAGTCATCGGTGGTGGCATAGGCCAAGCTACCGACGAATAGATTCTGTTTTGACATTATACTATTTAAACTCTTTTCTTCTTGTCTGGTATATTTTTGTCAGATCGACCGCTTCCAGCGATTCTGGCGAAGAAGGGAGTTTATATAGTATAAAATCTCGTCTTATGCTTTGATATCCTGTACGCTTCTGAACAGACCTTATTAAAGCATAGCTAGAAGTAAAATACTAGCATATTTTTATGATTCCGATTATACTAATAATTGAGCTGGTGCGCATAAGGGGTAACCTTTGCGCAGGTAAAAACAAACAACTTACTAAAACAAACATTGCCCCTGGGTGGGCGCGCAACAGCTAAAGCTTGCTTCTAGATAAAGGAGCAAGCTTTTGTTATAATTTGAAGGTGTTTATGGGGTATTAGCTCAGTTGGCTAGAGCGCATCATTCGCATTGATGAGGTCGGCGGTTCGACTCCGCCATACTCCACCAGTAATCTATCGGTTAGAAAAGATTAACAAATCAGATTATTATAAAGTGCATGTTTATCAGGGTTGAAACTAGGCAAACTCGAGCTGAGCTTGCCTAGTTTTTTAATATTTTCTCGTTGCCCTTTACGAGAAAAGATTATGCTATATTAGCAGTATAGATACTGATTTCAGAACCGCTAGTGGTGGTATTAATATTATTATGATTATTGTAGCCAAATCCGAGTAGCCGAGAAAAAACTGTGATGGCTAGTAGTAAAAATATAGTGTAAATTAATATTCTCATCACCAGACAAACTCCACGACTATAATTATCATACATATTTTCACCTTCTTTTAAATTAATACTACCCTATAAGGGCTTAGGGGTAATATGGTAATATTAGCATAAAAATATTTAAAAAGTTAAGTAATTTTTCTATGATTGAGAACAAAAATATTTTTAAGTATACTTTTAATGAGAAGTGTTTTAAAAAATTCGGGGTGTGGCGCAGTTGGTTAGCGCGTGCGGCTGGGGGCCGTAAGGTCGTCCGTTCGAATCGGATCACCCCGACCAAGAATTAGTTTACTTTTACTTTCCAAGAATGGCGTTGAGCATTTTAACTCTTGTCACGATAACGGCTGGAATTAGTCCAGAGATTACAGAGACAATCATAACCATTTCAGCCCTAGCAATAAAATCGACTTTATCTAGCTCTAAAACAATATCGGCCAGGGGAATCTGAAAGGGGTAGGCCTTAAAATAAGGCACCAGAATAGCGAAAAAGATAATTGTGCCGAGTATAACCCCGAGCACAGAGTAGATGGCTGATAGGATTACATAACTGAAAACAATAATATAAGGTTGAACACCGATGGCTCTTAGAATACCAATTTGTCGACGCTTATTAGTGATGTCAACATAGATAACTATAAAGATAGTGGCCGACGCAATTAAGATACCCACAAAAATCATGATGGCATTGATGCTCAAGAAGCTTTCGCTGACCGATTTCATCAATCCAGCCACTTCTTCCCAGGTGTAGACACTACCATCAATAGGTTGTTTTTTTATTTTAGTAACAACCTTATCCTTCTCGGCATCTGAGACAATCTTAATTATAAAAGTATTAGCTTTATCTTCTAATCCGGGTAAAATTTTACTAAAGGCTGTTTGAGTGATGAAGGCTTTTTCATCAGCATCAATAAATTTTGTTTTAAAAATACCTCGAATGGTGAATTCTTTTTCTTGATCACCGATAAGAATCTTGACTTTTTCATTTACTTTGGCGCCCTTGAAAGAAAAAGCGTTTTGTTCAACACCTTCACCACCAGCGATTTGCTGGCCGATGACAATACCGTCTTCGTCATCATCTTTGAGGTATTTTCCAGCAATCATTTTTTGGTGAATGTTAGTGACAGTGATTTCATCACTCGGATGAACGGCGATGATTGGCCAGTTGCCAGAAATCTTGTTGTATTCTAAACGACCAGGTATCTGGAGTTGGGCGCTAACACCAGTTATCTCTTTGATAGTTTTTAGGTTCTCGATAACTTTTGTTTTATCAGAAATAGTATTTTCACCTTCTCTTGGAGCGAGGTAGATATTTCCGGTTAGGGTGTTGATGATTTGTTCGTCTGTCCCTTTAATAATGCCGTTAAACAAAGAAGAGATAAAAATTAAATTAACAAAAGCAATCGCCACTAGAAAAATCGTCAGAGCTAATGTCCATTTCCTACCTCTCTGGATATATTTAAAGGCTAAGTAAAACGGTAGGCGATTTTTATCTCTCATGCAACCCTCCCGTCGACCAACTTTAGTTGTCGGCTAGCATAAACTAGTTCTTCTGGCTCATGGGTGACCATCACAATTGTAATGCCATGTTCTTGATTGAGAGTTTTAAAGATTTCCAAAACTTCTTTAGATGAAACAGTATCGAGATTGGCGGTTGGTTCATCAGCAAAAATTATTTTTGGATTATTAATCAGGGAACGAGCGATGGCTACTCGTTGTTGCTCGCCGCCGGATAATTCCGCTGGTAGACGGTGGTGCTTCTTAGCTAAACCAACACTGGCTAGAACCCTTAATGCTTTTTCTTTGGCTTCTTTATTAGAACCAAGCATCATAGCTGGGAGCATAACATTTTCTAGGGCTGAGAGTTCACTGACTAAAGCATATTCTTGAAAGATATAACCAAGTTGTCGCAACCTTAAGTCAATCCGTTTTTTTTCTGGTAGATGAGAAGTTTTTTGACCATCGATCGTAATTTCTCCCTTATTATAATTATCTAACAAGGCTAGTTGGTGGAGCAGAGTTGATTTACCAGAGCCGTTTCGGCCGGTAATCATTAAGAATTCTCCAGGTTGGATGGCCAAAGATATATTGTTTAAAGCAATAGTGTCACCAGCTGGAGATTGGTAAATTTTAGTTAAGCCTTTGACGGTTATAGCAGGGTCCATATCTCTATCCTACTCTAAAATTGATTTAAAATAAACAAAGGTCGAGCTAATGACTATAAAAATAATTTAAATTATTATATAATACTGCTATCGGGGTTATAGCTCAGTTGGCTAGAGCGCTTCCATGGCATGGAAGAGGTCGAGGGTTCGAGTCCCTCTAACTCCACCACAAAGTTTTAGATAATCCGCCTCTTGGCGGGTTTTAGTTGAGAGAAGAGTTTAAATAGAGTACAATACTTCTTATAATAAAAGTAGATTAAAGGATCAAATCAATGAAGCAGTATAAACCAATTGAGATTGAAAAAAAGTGGCAGACCAAGTGGGAAGAAACAGGGCTTTATCAGGTTGATTTTAATGATCACAGCAAGCCAAAGTATTATGCTTTTAGCATGCTTCCAGGGATTACCGGTGCCGGAATTCATACTGGTCATGGTCGGACTTTTCAGTTTAGTGACATTAAGGTTCGGGCTAAAAGACAACAAGGCTATAATGCTTATCATCCCATTGGTTGGGATTCTTTTGGTTTACCGGTTGAAAATTATGCTATTAAGGTTGGAAAAAAACCAAGGATAGCTCATGATGAAGCTAGGGCCCATTTTAAAGAACAGCTAAAGCGTCTGGGATATAGCTATGACTGGTCTAAGGAAATTAGCACGGCTGATCCAGAATATTATCGTTGGACACAGTGGATTTTTAATTTATTGTATCGGCATGGGTTAGCTTACCAGAAAGAGAGTCCTCAGTGGTGGTGCGAGACAGACCAAACAGTGTTAGCTAATGAGCAAGTGCATGATGGCAAATGTTGGCGTTGCGAGAATCCAGTAACCAAAAAGAAATTAAAGCAGTGGTTTTTTAAGATTACTGATTACGCCGATGAGCTGTTAGGGGCTATTGATGATTTAGATTGGACTGACATGGTAAAGGTCATGCAGAAAAATTGGATTGGCCGGTCGCATGGGGCGGAGGTAGAATTTAAGGTTGACGAGAGAGAAGAGGTTATTTCTGTTTTTACTACTCGTCCAGACACTTTATTTGGGGCAACTTTTTTGGCTTTAGCGCCAGAACATGAGTTAGTTAAGAAAATAACCGTTAAGTCAAATCTTCCGGCTGTAGAAAAATATTTGGCTGAAGTTTCTCGCAAGTCAGAAGTTGAGCGAATGAATGAAAGTCGCGAAAAAACTGGGGTTTTCACTGGTAGTTATGCTATTAATCCGGTTAACGGTCAAAAGATTCCTATTTGGGTAGCTGATTATATTTTGGCTGGCTATGGCACAGGGGCAATTATGGCAGTGCCGGCTCATGATGATCGTGATTTTGAGTTTGCTAATAATTTTGCCATTCCAATTATTGAAGTTATTAAGAAGCCAGAAGGAAACACAGATGAGTTTTATTGTGGGGAAGGTGAATTAATTAATAGCCAGAAATTTAGCGGTATGGCGTCCAGTGAGGCGAGAGAGCAGATTGTTAAATGGCTAGAACAGCAAGGAACTGGTCGGGCGAAAGTTTCTTATAAAATACACGATTGGCTAATTAGTCGCCAACGTTATTGGGGAGCGCCTATTCCAATTATTCATTGTCCGAAATGTGGGGCGGTGCCAGTACCAGATGAAGATTTACCAGTTATTTTGCCGGATTTAGATGATTTTAAGCCACATGGTGGGGCAGTTTCCGCCTTAGAAATGGCAACTGATTGGGTCAAGACTATTTGTCCAAAATGTGGTGGGCCAGCTAAGCGAGATACAGATACTTTAGATGGCTACGCTTGTAGTAGTTGGTATCATCTGCGTTATTTAGATCCGTTTAATAACCAAATGGCTTGGGATCCAGCTGTTGAAAAAGATTGGGGTCCAGTTGATTTCTATAATGGCGCTGACCACGCCACGGCTCATTTGCTATATGCTCGTTTTTGGCAAAGATTTTTTTACCAATTAGGTTTAGTCTCACACCAAGAACCATTTAAGAGAATGATGTATAACGCTTATATTGTGGCTTCTGATGGCACTAAGATGAGTAAATCTAAGGGTAATGTAGTTGATCCACTTGATATTATAGATAGCGGTTATGGCGCTGACAGCTTACGGGTTTATGAAATGTTTATTGCTCCTTATGACATTGAAGCGCGTTGGGATACGCGAGGGGTGCCAGGAACTTTCCGCTTTTTGAATCGAGTTTGGGTTTTAACTCAGAATTATTTAGATGCTAAAAAACCAATTAAAGTAAATTCTAAAGTTGAATCTCAGATTCTATCGTCAGCTCATAAGTTAGTTAAAAAAGTAACAGCTGATATTGAAGACGATAAGTTCAACACGGCCATTTCGGCGATGATGGAAACAGTTAATAATTATTATAAAATCAAAGAAGAGTTTGGCATTGGTAAAAATGAAGCTTGGAATTATGCCATTGAGAGTCTATTACAGATTTTAGCTCCTTTTGCACCGCATATTACAGAAGAGTTGTGGGGGCAACTTGGTAAAACAGATAGTGTCCATATTGATCATTGGCCAGTTTGGGATAAAAAATATATTACTGATGAAGAAATTACTATTGTCGTGCAAGTTGATGGGCGAGTCCGAGCTAAGATTCAAGTCGCAAAAGATGAAGCCGAAGCTAAGATTAAAGAGCTAGCCCTAGCCCAAGATAATGTTCAGCGTTTTATTGGCAATAAAAAACCAGCCAGGGTAATTTATGTTCCTGGCCGGTTAGTTAATATTGTTATCTAAGAATTAAATTCTTCTAGCAACTTGAAGACATCTTCTTTAGAAGGGATTTCAATATTTGCCCCAGCTGTAATACCATCATCTTTTAGCCCGTTCATTTCTTTGAGGTAAGTAATCAGACCCATAACATCAGTTGGATCGTATTTAGCGCCAGATTCTTTAAGCATACCATCAGCAATTCCCCAAAGAGAGTCGCCAGGTTGAACGGCATAAGTCATAGGTTCGGTTTCTTCGTTGTTTTCGGCTTCTGCTTTTGGTGCTTTGTCGGGGTTAGGCTTTATGTTGGGACTTTGTTCAATCTCTCGTTCGTTTTCTAGAGGAGCAAAGGCATAGTCCATTAAAGCTTGAAGCGGTGATCGCTCTTCGATACTAGCGGGGACTTTAATTTGACTGCCAGGTCCAATTTCACCTTGGTTGTTGGTGTAGACCTGAGGATTGTTTTGGTTAAGGTCAACAACATATTCCTTAACTTCAGCCTGGTTTTTATTAGAGATATTAGGGAATTGGCTCTCTGCCAATTCTTTAATAGTAGCAGGCGAATCTACAGTAATAGTATTAGTCTCTTTGTCGACGAAAAGAATATCTTTATAAGCACTCTCGAAAAATTCACTAGCTGTGTAGCCACTCTCTTCGATAAATTTTTTTGCTTCTTCAACATCTTTTGCGATTTCAGTCCCACCTCTAATGGCGACTAGACCAATGATAGCTATAACTGCTCGCTTTAGGTTGGTCAGGTGCTTGTTTGGGTTTTTAGTTTTTTCAGCTTTTGAGTCTGTTGTTTCGGCTACCTCTTGATCTGGAATTGCTCCTTCTCCTGATATGGTCTCTAAAACCTGTTCGACTGGGAAAGGTTCAGCTGTTTCGGTTGAAAAAGGCTCAATATCTTGATTGGTTGCCGTTTCATTTTCTACCGGAGACTCATTAGCGTTGATAAAAATTGAGTTTTCGTTATTATTTTCCATATGATTATAATAACTTAAGCAGTATAAGAAGTCAATTTAAATATTGAATTTAAGCACTTTTTTTAATATAATAGCTATAAGTATCTATAAATAATAAATCAAAAGGAGTCTTTTTATGGGGCAACCTAAAAAACAATCAAGTCCACGCAAGACCGGCATGCGCCGTAGTCATTTAAGATTAGAGCTAGCTAAGCGAGTTAATAAGTTTTCGCCAGTAAAGGTTTTTACTACGCGTAAACAATCGGGTCAAATTTTTAACCGAACAACTAAAAAATAAGACGGGTGGATTAAAGATGTCATCAAACCGTCATTTGGGAAGAATTATTGCTTTACAGACGCTCTATGAGTATGAATTTAGAGTTGATTCTGGGGATAGTCAAATTGATCTTGAGCAAATTTTAGATGATAATTTAACCCGTTACGAAAAATCGGTTGGTGACCGTGATTTTGTAAAAACTTTAGTTTTTGGAGTGATAGAGCACCAAGAAAATTTAGATAATCAGTTGCAACCAATTGCGCCAGAGTGGCCAATCAAACAAGTGGCTCGAGTTGACCGTAATATTTTACGATTAGGCTTATATGAGCTTTTATTCTTAACCGATTCGGTTCCACCAAAAGTGGCAATCAATGAAGCGGTTGAACTAGCCAAAGCTTTTGGTTCAGAAAACTCTAGTAAATTCATTAATGGTGTTTTAGGCACTGCCTACCGACAAATAGAGGAGAATAAAAATGCCGAACATCAAGCAGATCGACAAGATTAAAAAACTATTTAAGCGACGCCAGGATCAGATTCAAAAGATCGTCAAAGAGCCAACTAGTGGCGGGATTATTTTTCGCCATAACTCCAAGGCTGAGCTTGAGATTCTATTAATCCAAGACACCAAGGGCAGATGGACTATTCCAAAGGGTCATATTGAACCGGGTGAAACAGCCAAGCAGACTGCCAAAAGAGAAATTGCTGAAGAAACTGGTTTGATTGATGTTGATATTTTAAATTGGTTGGGTAAAATTCATTTTCGTTACCGTCGAGTAGATGAGTTAATTTTAATGACAACTCAGATTTATCTAGTGCGAGCTAGGGGTGATGGAGAAAACATCAAGAAAGAGGATTGGATGAAAGACATTAAATGGTTTAGCTTTAATAAAGCTTTAGATTTAATTGAATACGAAGATATTGGCACTTTAATGTTATTAGCTAAGAAAAAAATTAGACAGGAGAAACTGTGAACGGCGTACCAATTGAACCATACCAAAAGTTTGCGGAAGCTAAGCTTGGTTTTCGCTACAAGAATATTGATTTATTAATAACAGCTCTGACGCATAGAAGCTATCTTAATGAGCACCGTAAAAGCGCCACAGAGCACAATGAGCGACTAGAGTTTTTAGGTGATGCTGTTTTAGAGCTAGCGGTGACCGAATATTTATTTAAAAACTATCAAGAGCCAGAGGGTATTTTAACAACTTGGCGCTCGGCTTTGGTTAGAACTGAAAGTATTGGTGAGGCTGGTGAAGAGCTGGGCTACGAACCATTGATTAGAATGAGCCGGGGTGAAAGACACGGGAGCGAACGGGCTAGGCGACAAATCTTGGCTAATTCTTTTGAGGCTTTGGTGGGATCAATTTATTTAGAGAGAGGGTTTGAAGATGCAGTTAGATTTATTAACAAGTCCATTATTAGTAAATTAGATGGCATTTTAAAGTCAGGCTCTTGGCGTGACGCCAAATCTTACTTACAAGAAGTGGCTCAAAGAGTTGACAACCGCACTCCACAGTACCGAGTTCTAAAAGAGGTTGGTCCAGATCACGACAAGGTTTTTACATTAGGCGTCTATGTTAAAGACCGTTTAATGGGGGTTGGAGAGGGGCCAAATAAGCAAGTTGCTCAACAACTAGCAGCGGAGAAAGCTTTAGAGAAATATTCTAAAGCTAGTCAGATTGACAAAGAAGCAAAAACAGAGTAAGATTAATCGGTAATAAAATAATTAAAAATTAAAGAGGAATAAAGAATATATGCTAGCAATTCGCTTACAACGGTTCGGCCGTAAGGGTGACGCTTTTTACCGTATCATTGTTCAAGAAGCACAAAAAAATCCAACCAGTGGTAAGGTTGTAGCTTTTATTGGGCACTATAACCCTAAAACTAAAGAAGTTAAACTAGATACAGCTAAGGCTCAAGAATATGTCAATAATGGCGCTCAACCATCATCAAGAGTGGCCAGTCTCTTAGAGTTGCAAAAAGTAAAGCTTCCAGCTTGGGTTAAAAAACGCACCGTCATGTCTAAGGGTGTGAAAAACCCAGACAAGTTGCGCAAGAATCGCCAACCAGAGGTTGCTGTGACTGAAGAAGCCACAGTAGAGGTCGAAACAGAAACTGAGAATTAACAGAATACTATCTTGTTAGATAATAGAACAAAGAGTATAATTGATTTTGTAAATAAGCATAATAAGAAAGGACAGTCATGGCTACATTAGACCAGCAGTTTATAGAATATATTATTAAATCTCTAGTCGGTCATCCTGAGGATGTTAAAGTTGAAAGAGTAATTGATGAAAAAGGAGTCTTGTTAACACTGAATGTTAACCCAGAAGATCTTGGCCGAGTAATTGGCAAGCGAGGCGCCACCGCTCAAAGTTTACGTACTTTATTAAGGGCTTTAGGAACTAAAAATGATGCCCGTTATAATCTAAAAATAGAGAATAGTGATGACAACACAGGTAAAAGGAGTGATAGCCACACCATAGAAACTGAAGATAAGCAAGATGTGGTTAATTCACAAGATGAAGCTGTGGAAAATGAATCAGAGTTTTCTAAAAATGCTCGTGAAGAGCTTGCGCAATTAGATGATTTAGATATATAATAAAAATCAGTTACAGCTAAAGCTTTAACTGCGAGAACGAAGCTCTTCTGCGAGAGCGACAACATAGGTCGTTGAGAGATTTATATGTTTAAGAAACCATCCTGAAAAGGATGGTTTTTTATGTTAAAATTTAAATAAGATGATGACTATAAAAATTATTAGCTTATTTCCGGAAGTCTTGTGGCCAGTTTTAAATAGCTCGATGATGCGAAAAGCCCAAGAGCAGGGGTTGGTTAGTTTTGAGGTTATTGATTTAAGACGCTACGGTTTAGGTCTTCGACGCAAGGTGGATGACACCCCCTATGGTGGTGGCGACGGTATGCTCTTAATGATTGAACCAATCTATAAAGCTATTTTTGAGGCCAAAAAAAATCTACCTAAAGCTCAGGTGGTTTTATTAACTCCCCATGGTGAGCTGTGGAAGCAAGAGGTGGCGCAGAGTTGGGTGGACCTAAACCAAGATTATATTTTTTTATGTGCTCATTATGAAGGGTATGACGAGAGGGTTACAGAGTTTGTTGATAAAAAAATTAGGATAGGTGATTACATCTTGACAGGTGGAGAATTGCCAGCCCTAACAGTGATTGATAGCTTGGTGCGATTAATTCCAGGTGTTTTGGGTGGAGAAAAAAGTGCTGAGATAGAAAGCTTTAGCCATGGCGACAATTTAGAATTTCCGCAATATACCAGGCCGAGAGAATTTCATGGGTTGATTGTCCCAGAAGTTCTTTTAAATGGCAACCATGCTGAGATTGAGCAATGGAGAAGAGATCACTCTTCGAGTTTAAAGACACAAGGAACTGGGACGCGAGATGACTAAAGAGAGCAAGAGAAATCAAAATACAAAAAAAATAAATATTTTACAGATTGTTCCTTTTTGTTTGGCAGGGGTTTTTATCAGCTTAGCTTTTTTACAATTATTTGACCTAGCCGGATTTGTTAAAATTTTTCAGGATAATATTAAGTTCGGGCCGAAATATCTTTCAGAATTATTAGCGATTAAAGTTATTCTTCTAGAAATTAGCGCTTTGATATTCTTGTTGAATATAGATTTTAATCGCTGGATTAGAATATATAGTTTAGTGGCTGGCTGGTTAGGTTTATTATTTTGGTTTTTTGGGGCGGTTTGGGCAAATTTGACTAAAAACTTTGGATCGCTTGGTTTTTTAGGGTCAAAGGTTCCGCTTTCGTCCAGCTGGTGTTTGGTTGGATTACTGACTATACTTCTGTTGCTCTTCTTTTTGTCAGTAAAAGGATATAGAAAAAATAAGAATTTTTAGTGTTAATTGACTGGTTTTTTAATTGCTGGATTACCTTATTTAGTGTATAATTTTATTGTTAATAGAATTCTATTAACTAATGGGATGTCGCCAAGTGGTAAGGCACATGGTTTTGGTCCATGCATTCGGGGGTTCGAGTCCCTCCATCCCAGCCAGTTATTGTTTCAAAAAGAGTGAAAAGGAGATTGTGGGAATGCCTAAACAGAAATTTAATTTTGGGTTAATCTGGTTTTTAATATTAGTGCCAATATTTTTTTTGTTGTTAATGCCTAAGAGTCGAGCAGTGGAGGTTCCCAAAAAATCTGAATACAGCGTTAATGAGGATGATTTAGCTTTGTTTGCTACTTTAGCTTATGAAACACCTTCACCAGTGGGTGTGGCGTCATTTAAAGTCGGAAACAAAACGGTCACTTATCGTGCCCATGACTATAAGCGCCTGTCAGAGCGAGTAAAGTGTGCTGATGAAAATGTTCAAAATTATTATAGTAATGATAAAATTGCTTGTTTAAAAAGTGATAATCCAGACGATACACCTTATCGCTACACCGCCAAAGATATCGTTGGAGTGGATTATGAAGCTAAAATTCTAAAAGATATTAAAAAAAAGGGAGTAGTTGATGTTTTAGCCAACGCTGGTCAGCTAGCGGCAACTGCTATGCTAGGCAAGGAAGAAGGGCCAAGTTTTTATTTTGGGGATTTAGTCAATTTAGACGATTTAAAGTCGTTAGCTGGCTGGGAAGTAGTTGATTTTAAGGAAGAATCTGCTTTTTCGGTTAGTGATAATTACGGTTTAATGTCAGCGGTAACTTTTAAAAAAGGTTATGATATAGTTATTGCCTACAGGGGAACCGACTTAACTGATTTAGTTGATTGGATTGGCGTGGACGGTTCTTATGCCTTAAAAAATAACTCAGGCCAAGACAAGTCGGCGAGTGACTACGCGCAATATATTGCTAAAATTTATAATGGTGATGGGCAAAGTAAATATAATATCTACCTAACAGGTCATTCTTTAGGTGGGTATTTATCACAGGTGGCTGGAGCTAGTTTATTAGGGTCAGCTGATCCTAAATTCCAGAATCAGTTGAACGCTGATAACACGATTGATAACCCGTACAACTTAAAAAGGATAGTTTATTTTAACGGGATGGGGTTGTTTTTTAGTCAAAAATCTATGGTGAATATTGCTAATAATCAAAAAATGTTGTCTGATCGTCTCAGGGCTTTTAATACTGCCAGTGATGGCTCCTTGGCCGACCGGGTTTTATTAGTTAGGATGTTGGGTGATTTAGTGTCGTCTATTGGTGTCCATCATGGCCAAGTTAAGACAATGTCGGCAGATAAAAGGTTTGTGGAAAAACACAACAATAATCTATTAAATATTAACCAGGTGGCTAGTAAGGTTTTGGGCACGGAAGGCTTTCAAAAGTTAAGTAGCGACAAGCAGTGGTTAAGCTATATTAAACACGATGTTTTAAGTAGCAGTATAGTCAACTCTATCGATCGGATATTAAAGAACTTTGTTAATCTATCGGTTAAAGATCCTCCGCAAGAAGTTATGAATAAAATTAGAGAAGGCACCCCCTATAAGGGCTTGTTGCCATATGTGATGGCAACCCATGAAACAGATAGTTTTTTTGCTACCAATTATTACACAGATGGTTCGGCCATAGACTCAATAAGTAATCTTAATTATTCTAATCGTGAAGATGTTGGTGTTAGTCGGATTGATTATGGCGTTCCTTTTTGTACCTTTCAGTCGGATTATTTGCCTCAGGAAGATAAATATAAGTTTGAAAACAAATACTACCAAGCTTTGAAGGTTGGGGCTGGAGATGTTATTACTGGTTCAATAATTTGTTCATCCCCTTCGGGTTTTTCTGACAAAACAATTAGCTTAAAAGATATTAGCTACACTGCAAACATTAAAGCTAACTTAATTGGTATGAAGATTAATGGCGGGGTTGGAGAATCTGAGGGTAAAAGCGTTATACCTGGTGATGAGAGGGTTGTATCGTGGGATGTGCAGATTTTTTTCCCGACGGTTGGCTTATTAAATAAGACAGTGGTTCCAAGTGTTATAAAATCATTGAACATTAAGTCCGGAGCAATAAGAAGCAAATTAGATCAATCGAATAATCAAATTTTTTTCCCATATTTAATTATCACTACTAATCAAAAAATTGAGAAAGCAACTTATGTTGGCAAGAATGTCAAAGTAGATATCCCGAATAAAGAGATTAGTAAAAATATAACAGATTGTCAGTTAAGTATTATAAAAAATGTTAAAACTAAATTAATTTTTAATCCAACTTATGATGGATTGATTGCTTGTCGTTCTGATGAATTAAAGAATCTCACAATCTACGACTCAGACCTAATTGTTTCACCGAACGGTCGGCTAAAAGATGTAATTGTTGACTTTAACGGTCGGGTAAAATTGAGTAATGGCCAATATCGCTATTCTTGGTCAGTTAAGTTTAAGGGTGCTTGGGATAACCTTGGCCCAGTTAAAATAACCCTAAAGGGAGGGGCCATCAAGGATCATTTGGGGCGACTAAACCCACCCCTAGAGTCTAACACAGCCGAAGTTTCTCGATAATGATAAACTTGATAGTCTATAAAGTGTTAGCCGATGGACTTCTTATTCCAATCGTGGCGCTTGGTGCGGTAGCGTTAATTAAGTTACCGGCTAAAGATAAAGTATCAACCTATAGTAAGATAGTTTTCTTTGGCCTATTAAGCTTTTTCCTAGCTCGGGTAGTTGGTTATTTTTTTCAACCCAGTAGCATGAGGCCATTTGAAGCTTTAGGGGTGCTACCTTTAGCTTCATCATTAAACAACCCGGGCTTTCCGTCCGATCATGTCTTGTTTGCTTCAGCTATCACCATTAGTCTGTGGCTGGCTACTAGAAAAAAGTGGCTAACAGCTATCTTAGCAGTTTTGGTTCTGTTAATGGGTTGGGGCCGTGTCTTATCTTTGGTCCATGCCCCGATTGATATTCTCGGTGGGATAGTAATTGCTTTATTAGGCTTTAGTGGTTATTTCTATTTAGATTATAGAGTGGTAAGGAGAAAATAATATGTTGGAGCTTTTGGTGGTTGTTTTGTTGTGTGTCATCGGTCTGATAGTCTTTTTTGGTTGGCGTAAAGACCAAACCAATCGAACAATGGATTATCTTAAACAGGACATTAATACTCTTTCTCGGTCAGTTGAAAAATTATCTCAATCAGTCAGTGACGATATGAAAGTTAATCATCAGTCAATGAGCCAGCAACTACAGCAAAGTTCACGCTTGGTGGCAGATGTCACTCAAAGATTAACAAAACTAGATGAAACCAACCGTCGAGTAGTAGATGTAGCCGATGAGTTAAAGACTTTGCAAAATGTTCTTCAGAATCCAAAACAACGAGGAGTTTTTGGGGAATATTATCTTGAAACGGTTTTGCAAAATGTTTTATCGACCAAGAACTACCAGATGCAATATAAGTTTCAAGATGGTCAAATTGTGGATGCGGTGATTTTCTTGGATAAAAAACAAATTTTACCAATTGACAGTAAGTTTAGTCTAGAGAATTATAACCGCATGGTGGCTGAGACTAGTAAATTAGAGAAAGAGCGTTTATTAAATAAAGTTAGGGCTGATCTTAAGGCTAGGATCGATGAAACCAGCAAGTATGTTCGGTCAAAAGAAAACACGATGGATTTTGCTTTTATGTTTATACCTAGTGAATCACTATACTATGATCTTTTAGTTGGTGGTGTTGGCTCAGGCACGGCGACGCGGGATCTAATTGAATACGCCTATTTAGAGAAAAAAGTTATTGTGGTTAGTCCGACTATTTTTATGGCTTATCTACAAACTGTTTTGCATGGTTTAAGAAGTCTACAGATTGATGAACAAGCCAAACAAATTCAGTTGCAGGTGGGAGAGTTAAAGAGACACTTGGTTGGATTTGATGATTACCTAAAGCGACTAGGTAAGACTCTAGGTCAAACCGTTGGCCACTATAACAGTGCCTATAAAGAGTTCGGCAAGATTGATCGAGATGTCGTTAAGATTTCAGGTGGTGAAGTTACAACTGACCCCGTGTTGCTAGACCGCCCTAGCGAAGATCTTTAATCTTATCTAAATAAAAACCCCACGCTATTGTGGGGTTTTTGTGTTACGAAAAACAGCTCTTAGTTTTTGTTAGTAACAGTTAGTTCAATCTTAGCGTAGTGAATAATATTATGTAAGATGAATCCTAAAACAGCACCAATGATAGGGGCTATGATATAAATAGCAATTGACCAAATATTAAGGTTAACAGCCTTAAAGACAAAAGCTAAGACAGGGTTAAAGAAGCTTGTGGTTTGGATGCCAGCCATACTAACAAGAAGCATTGTTATAAAGTGGGCTGTAAAATAGGCTAGACCGTAAGCCAAGGCACTGCTGATAGCAGTTTGGCTCTTTCGGCGTAGACGAATAGCGCTAGCTAGGCCGAAAGCAACAATCAAAGCACCAATGATTTCAGCAAAGAAAATATACCATTCTTGACCAGCTGTTAGTGGGTTGGTTTTGAAGATGCTTATTTGTTCAGCTGAAGCGTTAGCCTTAGTATAAACAGTTATGATTCCCCAAGCAACAAATCCACCAAGGGCCTGAGCAATAATATAAGCAATAGCTCGAGCTAGCTTAATCTTCTTAATAATCCAATACCCTAAAGTGAGAGCTGGATTTAAGAGAGCTGATGAAACCGACCCGACTAAGAGGACGATTCCAGCGACTAAAAGAACGAGGTTTTGTGGATTCTGAGAGAGCATTAGTATAATAATAGCTAATGTCAATAGAAAGGTTCCAAAGAACTCGGCAATTAGACAAGTCAAATTTTGTGTATTATTTTTAAGAGCTTTTTCTCGGTAGCTAGCAGTCTTTTTATTGACTAGCTCGATAAATTTGGCAGTCTTTGGGGCTGCAGGTTTAATTTTTTTGGTCGTTTTGGCAATTGGTTTATTAGCCATTTAATTTTCCCTCCATTAAGTATAATATATAGTATAGCACAGGGTGGTGAATCGACAATAGAAAAAATAACAAGAAGAGGGGAAAAATGGCCTTATTTTTAAAACAAGACGAGAATCGAACTGAACTTCAAAATAAAATCGTGGCTGAGTTACAAGAAAAGGCTCGCCAACAGAAGAACGAAATTGTTGATGGGGTTGAGGACTCAGCTTATCTCCAAAATTTTAAAAAGAGCTATGGTGCGCAATGGTTAGTGGTTGTGGTGGTGTTAGTCATAGCAGGTTTAATTATTTGGGGGTTATCTACGGTTTTGTCAAAAAAATAGAATTATCGTAGAATATAATATATGCATGATTTAGAAAATATTGAGGCAGAATTAATTAGATCAATTAAAACTAGCCAGTCCCCAGAGAATGTTCTCAAGGCTGAACCATTAAAGCAACTGTTTGCTAGGTTAAAAGATTTAGATCCATCTTTAAGGGGTGAGTTTGGTCAAAAGATTAATCAACTAAAAGGGCGCTTAGAGAAAGCGGTAGTGAGCCGACAAGCTGAATTAGCGACAGTCGAAAAGCCAAAGATTGATGTAACAGCACCTTGGGATTACAACACTCGTGAAGAAACTATTTTATCAACCAGCCAAGGCACAAAACATCCCTTAATGTCTGAGCTAGAGAAGATTGTTGGTATCTTTAATAATATGGGCTTTGAAGCCATTGAGTCCAAGCAAATAGATAATGAGAAATACATGTTCGATACTTTAAACTTTCCGAAAGATCATCCAGCCCGAGATGCTTATGATACTTTTCGAACTGAAGAGGGTTTTATCCCACCAGCTCACACTTCGACTATGCAGAATCGGATTTTATCGTCACGCCGGAAGAGCCTAGAGACGACAGGGCAAATCGCAGCGATTAGTTACGGCCGAGTTTTTCGTAATGAGGATGTTGACGCTACTCATGAACACACTTTCTATCAATGTGAGGGAGTCTATGTCTCTAAAACGGCTAGTTTAGCTCAGCTTTTGGGCGTTTTAAAAGAGTTTTTAGAAACTTATTACGGTCAAACTTTAAGGTACCGGACTCAACCTGGTTATTTTCCTTTTACCGAACCAAGCTTAGAGTTTTTGATCGAACGGCCATCAGCAGTTTCGACTAGTGGGAAAGAATGGTTGGAGATGTTGGGTTGTGGGATGATTCATCCGAATGTTTTGAAGATGGCTGGGATTGATCCGACTGAGTATCGAGGATTTGCTTGGGGTGGTGGTATTGACCGTTTTGTAATGTTGAAATATGGTATTGAAGATTTGCGGTTGTTTGAGTCCGGAAAACTAGTATTTTTGGAGAAATTTGTATGATAATCTCACTTAATTGGATTAAAAAATTCATAGAAACTGATTTAGATAATCAGGAGCTAATTGATTTAATTAGTTCTCGTCTGGTCGAAGTAGAAGAAGTGGTTGACCTAAATAAGAAATATGAGTCGGCTGTTTTGGTGCGAGTGATGAGTGCTGAAAAGATAGCTGGTTCAGATCATTTAAGTTTAGTAAAAATTGATGATAATCAAGTGGTTAAAAACGTAGAGAGAGATGAACAGGGTTATGTTCAGGTGGTCTGTGGAGCTACCAATGTTTATAAGGATATGATAACTGTTTGGCTACCACCAAAAGCCATTGTTCCGGTTACTTATTTTAGTGCTGAGCCGTTTATGTTAGAATCTAGAGTTCTTAAGGGCGTCGTCAGTCATGGTATGTTGGCTAGTCCTAGGGAGTTAGATATCTCTGATGAACACCAAGGTATTATTGATATTCAAGATGAGGTTGATCCAGGCACGCCTTTTGCTAAGGCTTATGAACTTGACGATATACTATTGACGGTTGACAATAAGGCCTTAACTCGTCGGTCTGATTGTTTCGGTATTTTGGGATTTGCAAGGGAAGTCTCAGTTCTTTTGGGCCAGCGATTTATTGAGCCGAAATGGTTTTTAAATCCAAAACAATCACCAGTTGTCTCAGTGGAGAGCAAAAAGCTTCAGGTTAAGATTATTGACGAAACGATTACTAGCCGTTACCAAGCAGTAGTGTTGGAAAATCTTGATGGAAAACAGGTTTCACCTCTTTCTCTTCAGACATACCTATCTCGATTAGGCGTTAGACCAATCAATCTAATTGTTGATACCACCAACTATTTAATGCTTTTAACCGGGCAACCACTTCATGCTTTTGATTATGATAAATTAATAAAGCTATCAGGTCAGTCAGAAGTTGAAATCGTAGTTCGTTTAGCCAGGGATGGCGAGCGCTTAGAACTACTTGATGGTCGCGAAATTATTTTATCTGATCAGGATATTATTATTACCAGTCACGACCAACCAATCGCTCTGGCTGGGGCGATGGGTGGCTCATCTACAGCAATCGACGCAACCACCACTAGGATTGTGCTGGAGAGCGCTTCTTTTAATCTACATAAACTTCGTCTTACTCAGATGCGACATGGTGTTTTTAGTGAGGCTGTAACAAGATTCACTAAAGGTCTTCCGGCCGAAGTAACAGAACCAACAATTAGACGGGCAATGAGAATGTTAGAGAAATTGGGTGGCGCCCAGGTTTTACAGGATGTGGTTGAAGATTTCCCAGTGCCGAGTGAAAATTCACAAATTGTTTGTCAGATGGAAGCTATTAATCAAATACTGGGTAAAAAATATCAAGCCCAGGAGATTCAAGCAATTCTAACTAACGCCGGTTTTAATTGTCAGGTTCAAGACGCCCAGTTATTAATTAACCCGCCTTTTTGGCGACCCGATATTAGATTAGTTGAGGATGTAGCCGAAGAGGTTGGGAGAATTAGTGGTTTTGATAATATTCCAATAACTCTGCCCCAGCGAGAGTTCAAAGCAGTCTCGTTACCAGACCTGGCACTTTTTAAAAAAGAATTACGAGCCAACTTAGTAAGATTAGGGGCTAATGAAGTTCTATCATACAGTTTCGTTCATGGTGATTTAATCAAAAAAGCCAAGCAACCGATAAAAGAGGCTTATCGTTTAGTTAACTCAATTAGTCCAGCTTTGCAGTATTATCGTCTTTCTTTATCACCCAGCCTCTTAAATCTAGTTTTTACTAATGTTAAGGCTGGTTTTAATAAATTTGCTTTGTTTGAGATTAATAAAACTCATTGTCGAAGCAGTGGTGTTGACGGCGATGGTGTGCCATTAGAAACAGAAGCGTTGGCTGTGGTAGTAGCCACACAGAACAAAATAAGTGGCGCTCCATATTATCTAGCTAAAAACCTTTTAGATAAACTAGCTAAAATTAGTCACTTAGCAATTGGCTTTCGAGCTTTGACAGAAGAAGAGCAAATAAAAAATGTTACTTTTCAACCTTTCAGTTTAGACAGGAGTGCTCTCATTTATGTAGCTAGCACTGGAAAGGTTGTGGGGGTGGTTGGTGAATACCAGGTTGACACAGTGCAAAGCCTAAAACTCCCAACCAATACAGCTGGTTTTGAGATTGATATTGTGGCGCTTTTTGAAGCAAAAGAGGCGACCGAAAAAAAATACTCTTCAATTAGTCGGTTCCCGGCGACTGAAAGAGATGTTTGTTTAAGGCTTAATCAGGATATTTCTTACCAAACTATTTATCAAGAAATTCAGTTGGCTTGTGATACAATTATTGACTACAGGGTTGATTTTAGGCTCCTTGATAGTTATAAGCCAGAGCAAGCGGATTTTAAAAATTTAACTTTTCGCTTTCAGCTGGTTTCTTTTGAAAAAACTATCACAAGAGATGAAGCTAATACTATTATGGAGCAGATTATTAAAAAGTTAAAAACACAAGTTAATTTAGAAGTTATTTAAAAGAGAAGAGGGGAAAATGGCGAGTAAAAAGATACAGAGAATAGGGACAGCTTTAATTGCTTTATTTATGGCGCTTGGGACGGTTGGCTCGTTGCTGGTAATTATTTTGGGAATAAAAAACGAAGGCCAAGATCAAATTAGGTTTCAGCAAGCCTTTGAGCAATACCAAAAAGATGATGAAAAACAAACCAGGGAGTTGTCAGAAAAATATTATCCTATTTTAAAAGAATATGTTAATTTAGTGGCTCCTTTTGAGCACACTTCAGAGGACTTAACAATCAAGGACTTAAAAGAGGGAAGTGGGGCCAAGCTTGAAAAGGAGACAGAATACAGCGCTTACTATATTGGCTGGAATCCTAAGGGTGAGATTTTTGATCAATCTATTGAAAAAGATGGCTTGAAAAAACCAATCCTGGGGAGTGGCCTAATAGAGGGTTGGCGTGAAGGTGTATTAGGTATGAAGCTGGGTGGGGTGCGAGAAATTACTATTCCGGCTGAAAAAGCTTATGGCGAACAAGGCAGTGGTGATAAAATCCCGCCGAATAGTCCGATTAAGTTTATCGTTTTAGTTGTTCCAAAAGTTTTACCGGTCCCTTTACCAAAAGTTTTACAAGGGCTTCAATAAGGTGGTAATATGTCTAGCGGAAAGAGTTATGATT
Source organism: uncultured Saccharimonas sp. (SeqCode) (assembly GCA_964516285.1). Taxonomy (GTDB): domain Bacteria; phylum Patescibacteriota; class Saccharimonadia; order Saccharimonadales; family Saccharimonadaceae; genus UBA1547. The sequence continues at coordinate 11,449 of CAZEWP010000003.1, read as the reverse complement.
TAGTGATTATTGGCGCTGGGCCGAGCGCCTTAACGGCAGGGCTTTATGCTTCTCGAGAGAACCTTAAAACGCTGTTGATTGAAAAGCAGATTGCTGGTGGTCTAATGACGACAACTGATTGGGTCGATAATTATCCTGGCTTTCCTGATGGTATTTCTGGTTTTGACTTAGCCGAGTTGATGAAAAAACAAACAGAAAGGTTCGGTGGTGAAATAATCTCCGGGGTAGTTGACAATATTGTAACTAGCAGAACAGCTCTACATAAGATTAAGCTACTTTCTGGAAAAGAGTTTGAAGCTCGAGCAATTCTAATAGCCTCAGGTAGTCAGCCTCGTAAGCTTGGCTTACCAGACGAGGAGAAATACCAGGGCAGGGGCGTCCATTATTGTGCAACTTGTGATGGAGCTTTTTATAATAAGAAAACAGTGGCTGTGATTGGTGGCGGTAACTCTGCCGTCCAAGAAGCTATTTTTTTAACCAAGTTTGCTAAAAAGATTATCATCTTCAGTGCCTCAGAACTAACGGCCAGCTCGGTATTGCAAAAGAATTTACAACCATTTTTAGACTCTGGTCAAATTCAACTCAAAACCCAATCACTTGCTAAGCGGTTAGTTATAGAGAAAGACAAAGTAGTTGGCTTAGAGTTTGAGCAGTCTGGTGAAAAAGAGAAAGAGGCTGTTGACGGAGTCTTTATTTTTATAGGGTTAATTCCAAACACAAGTTTCTTGGTTGGTGGTGAGGTTAAGGTTGATTATGCTGGTTTTGTTATAACTAATGAAAAATTAATGACTAGTGTTCCCGGTATCTTTGCTAGTGGCGATGTTAGAAGCGGTTCAATCAAGCAAATTGTTAGCGCCGCTGGAGAGGGAGCCGAAGTCGCCCTAAGTATCAGCCAGTATTTAGAAAAATAGCAATGGATAGTATGACTGACTTTAACGCCTTACCTGTATATAGCGACCAAAACGCTAAGTTGGTGACAATGGTTATTGAAATCCCAGCCAAAGGCCAGGAGAAAATAGAATGGAATCATCAAAAAGGGTCTTTTTGTGTTCAGAGAAATTTATCCTGTGCCTTACCAGAGTTGGTTAATTATGGTTTTATCCCTCAATCTTTAGCCGGGGATGGCGACAACTTAGATGTTTTAGTCCTAACCGAAAAGCAGTTAAAAACTGGTCAGGTTTTAGCTGGGCGAGTTATTGGTGTGATGCTGTCGGAGGATGAAGGGCAAGAGGATCATAAAATTATAACTATTTTAAACGATAGCTTTCTTGTAGAGAATAAAATAACAGATCTACAGCTTAAAATTACAGAATTCTTTAATAACTATAAAGAGAAACCTGGCCAGTATAAAATTATTGGTTGGGAAGATGAGCAGAGAGCTCATTTAGAGATTAAGAAAGCTCAAGAGAGATGGCAAGAGTTTACAAATCGAGCTTTAGTTTAGCCTTTAGCTTGTTGCGGGCACCAGTAGTAATAACCAGGTTAATCCAATCTGGTTTTGGTCGTGAGGTCTTGCGGGTTAAAACTTCAATAATATCCCCATTCTCCAAAGGTCGATCAAAGGGGTGGATTTGCCCGTTAACCCTAAAGCCGACGGCTTGGTGTCCTAAGTCAGTGTGGACAGCGTAAGCAAAATCTAAGGGCAAAGCTCCTTCTGGCAAATTAAAGATATCGCCCTTCGGGGAATAGACGAAAATCCGGTTCTTAAAAAGATCAATGTTTAATTGTTTTTGCGAGATTTCTTCGCCATCTTTCAAGTGAGAAGCAATCTCTTGGAGTTGAGTAATCCACTGTAGGTTACTAGGGAGTGGCGCTGAGGAGATATTCTTGGTGTAGTTTTTAGATTTCTTTTGTTCGTGGTAATGAAAACTAGCCGCTAAACCGCTTTCGGCATACTCGTGCATTTCTTTGGTTCTAATTTGAAACTCAACGATTTGTTTAGTGGGGGTGATAACAGTTGTATGTAAACTTTGGTAGCCATTAGGCTTAGGAGCAGCGATATAATCCTTAATACGCTTGACCATTGGTTGGTAAATACTATGGATTAGACCAAGTGTTCGGTAACAATCTTCTTTAGACTCGACGATTATTCTAAGAGCAATAAGATCGTAAATAGCGTCAATATCGTTGCCGGTTTTTTTCAGTTTTTGGTATAAGCTATGAACTCCCTTAATCCGACCATGCATCGTAAAACTGACACCTTCTTTTTTTAATAATTTCTCAACTTCACCATGGATAATTCCCAATTTACGAGCACTTTTACCGAGGCGTTTTCTGATTAAAAAGAAAATCTTTTTGTATTCTCTGGGGTTTAAAAAGCTGAAAGCCAAGTCTTCGATTTGCACTCTGACTCGCCCCATCCCGATTCTGTCAGCCATTGGACTAAAAACTTCCAGTGACTCCCGGGCAATCTTAATTTGCTTTTCTCTTGATAGATATTTAAGGGTATTAAGGTTATGAAGACGATCGGCTAGTTTAATAATAATAACTCTAATGTCTTGACCAACAGCAACTAGTAGTTTTGACAAGTTGTCAGTTGTCTGGGGGAGATATTCAGAAAGTTCTTTCATCCCAGCTCGGGCCTTTGAAACTTTCGTCACACCATCAACTAAAAAAGCAACATTAGGGCCAAAGTTATCGGCAATATCTTTAATCGTGATGGTAGTATCTTCAATAGTATCGTGTAAGACACCTGTAATGACACTATCAATATCCATTTGCCAATCAATTAAAGTGCTAGCTACTGTCAAAGGATGAGTAATATAAGGGTCTTTACTTTTTCTTTTCTGTCCTTCGTGGGCTTGCGACGCCAAGTCAATTGCTTTTTTGAGGCGTTCAAGCTCAGACGGACTATAATGCCCCTTAGCTTGACTAATAACTTTTGTTGCGTCCATAAGAATATTATACAGATAAATAATAGTTTAAGGAATTTTTTATATGTTTTGCTATTTGAATTGGAATGAAGGTTTTTTACTTGCGAACTTAAGCATGAGCAGTTATAATTTAAGATATGAAAATATATCTTGGTAGTGATCATATGGGTTTTTATTTAAAAGAAAAACTTTATCTTTATCTTCTGAAACATAATTATGATGTTGAGGATGTTGGTGGTAAGATTCTCGATCCGACTGACGATTTTCCAGATTTTGCTCGGGCGGTGGCTTTTAAGGTTTTAGGTTCTGATGATAGCGACGCTCGAGGTATTTTGCTTTGTGGTGGTGGGCAAGGTATGGCGATGGCGGCTAATCGCTTTAAGGGGATTAGGGCCAGTGTGATTTGGGATGCCCATGAAGCTAAAATGACTCGTAACGACAATGACAGTAATGTTTTGTGTTTACCATCTCGGATTTTGACTGATGACGATAAAGCTTGGCAAGGTATTGTTGAAACTTGGCTAAATACTCCTTTTGCAGATGCCCCACGTTACAAAAGACGTAATGCTCAGTTGGACGAGTTGGTATGAGTGTGATTGCTCCTTGTTTAACAGTTGGAACAGAAGAGGAATACCGCCAATTAGTGGAGCGTTACCAGACTTTTGCGGAACGAGTCCAGGTTGATTTGAGTGATGGAGAGTTTGCTCCAAATCTATTATTGTCGCCTGATAAGATTTGGTGGCCTCGGAATTGGGTGGTTGACCTGCATGTGATGATGGTTAACCCAGAGCCATATCTAGAGAGAATGATTAGTTTTAAACCTAACTTAATTATTTTACATGCTGAATCGAAAGCTAATTTGTTATCAATTATTCAACGGATTAAGCGCTATGACATTAAAGTTGGGATTGCTTTACTTAAACCAACCGTGCCAGAAACTGTTAGTAGTCTTTTAAAGGTGGCTGATCATGCTTTGGTTTTTTCTGGTGACCTAGGTTATTACGGTGGGGTGGCTAGTTTAATGCAGTTAGAGAAAATTAAATTAATTAAAAAAATAAATCCGCAATTAGAAATAGGTTGGGATGGGGGGGTTAATATTGAAAACGCTTTTACCCTTGCCCAAGGAGGAGTTGATGTTTTAAATGTTGGCGGAGCTTTAGCTCAAGCTGAAGATCCAGAAGCTATTTACCGACAGTTAGTGGTTGAGATTAATAAACAAGGAATTATTTAATGAACTCTGATTTAACAACCGCTCAACTTTATTTAAAAGCTGATTTTCTCCGTCAAGATGTCATCAATATGCTACAACTAGCTGGCAGTGGTCATCCGGCTGGCTCGTTGGGCTTAGCTGAGGTTGTAGCGACTTTATATCTAAAAATTATGAGAATCAGGCCACAAGAGCCGGATTGGCCCGAGCGTGATATTTTTATGCTTAGCAATGGTCATGTTGTGCCAATTCAATACGCTACCATGGCAGAAGCTGGATTTTTTAGGCGATCTGAACTTTCAACTTTGCGTCGATTAGGTAGTCGTTTACAAGGTCATCCGGAAAGAAGCAAGTTACCGGGCATAGAGATGACTAGTGGGCCTTTAGGCTGTGGTCTATCGCAAGCGGCTGGTTATGCTTATAGTTTACAATACCTAGATAAAAATCAGCAGAGATATGTTTATGTAATTATGGGCGACGGGGAATTGGATGAAGGTAATATCTGGGAGTCTGCAATGTTTGCTGGTAAATACAAGTTGTCGCAATTAATAGCTTTTGTTGATCGTAATAATATCCAAATTGATGGTAATACAGAAGATGTCATGCCACTTGAAAACCTCAGAGCTAAATGGGAATCTTTTGGTTGGCATGTTTTGGAGATTGATGGTCATAACATTGATAGTATTATTGATGCTGTTTCAATAGCTAAGGCTGTTGTTAATCGCCCAACGGTTATTTTAGCCCATACTATTCCGGGACGAGGGGTTGATTTTATGGAACATGACTATAAATGGCATGGTGTAGCACCAAATCAAGAAGAAGCTAATTTAGCGATTAAGAAGATCATGACCTTTCGAACACCAAAGAAAGAGGCAAAAAATGGTTGAGAGTGAAGTTAGTAATTATCCTTTGAACGCTAAGCTTTTTACAAAATCAGAACAGGTTGAACCGATTAGAGCTGGTTTTGGCAAAGGGCTTTTAAAAGTTGGTCAACAAAATGGTTCGGTGGTGGCCTTAAGTGCTGATTTAATGGAAAGCACCCAGGTTCATTTATTTGCCGAGCAATTTCCTGATAGATTTATTGAAGTTGGGATTGCTGAACAAAATTTAGTCGCTGTAGCCAGTGGCTTAGCTCACGCTGGTAAAATACCGTTTATTAGTAGTTATGCGGCTTTTAGCCCTGGCCGAAATTGGGAACAAATCAAAACTACGGTTTGTCTTAATAACCAACCAGTAAAAATTATCGGTAGTCATGCTGGTGTGGGGGTTGGTCCAGATGGAGCGACCCACCAAATGCTAGAAGACATTGCCTTAACTCGGGTTTTGCCAAATATGATAGTGATAGCACCAGGCGATAGTTTAGAGGCCGAAAAAGCTACTTTAGCTATTGCTTTTAACCAAAAACCAGTCTATCTAAGATTAGCTCGCCCCAAGACGCCTGTTTTTAGCACTCCAGATTCTCCTTTTGGGGTTGGCAAAGCCTATGTTTTAAAAGAAGGGCGGGATGTTTCGCTTTTGGGGACAGGCACGATGACTTACCATTTGTTAGCTTCTGCTGCGAGTTTGAGATCTAGAGGGATTGATGCCGAGGTGGTTCATGTTCCAACAATCAAGCCTTTAGACGAAGCGGTAATTTTGGCGTCGATTCATAAAACTGGCCGAGTTGTAACCGCTGAGGAGGCTCAGATAGCGGGGGGATTTGGTGGTGGCGTGGCGGAGCTTTTATCAACTAAACTACCAACACCGCAGTTAAGGGTTGGAGTGTATGATCGTTTTGGTGAGAGTGGCGAACCAGAAGAGTTGTTTGACTTCTTTGGTTTGTCTGGCGAAAAATTAGTTAAGCAAATTGAGGCTTTTTGTAAAGATACGCCCCAGTACCATCAATAAGAAAAAGGAGGTGGGATGAGTGAGTTAGATAAAATCCAAACTAGAACGACGCAAGCCAGGTATATGATGGAGCGCAGTCGTCGTGAACATTTTGCGGTTGGAGCTTTTAATGTTGACAATCAAGGTGTTCTCGAAGCTATCGCTAAAGTTGCTAAGCGCCTTGAATCCCCGGTTATTATAGAGGTTAGTAAGAGTGAAATAGACTATCTTGGCCGAAAAAATATTCGTGATCTAGTTAATAATTATATTGTTGAGTTGGGAGTAGAAATGTATTTAAATCTTGACCATGCTCC
>CAZEWP010000003.1:0-5179 GCA_964516285.1 uncultured Saccharimonas sp. (SeqCode) | reverse complement strand
TGGTTTTGAATTCATTCACATTGATATTAGTCAAGCTAACCACGAGGCGTCAATGACAGAGATTGTTAGTAAAACAAAGGAGGTTGTGGCCTATGCTCGGCGAACAGGCGCTTTAGTGGAAGGCGAGCCTCATTTCTTTGGTGGTTCTTCAAATGTTCATGACCAAGAGATCGACTACGGTGAGTTGAAAAAAACCTTCAGTAAACCGTCAGAAGTTAAAGATTTTATTGGCCAAACCGGAGTCGACACTTTTGCCGTAGCGATTGGTAATTTGCACGGTAAGTATAATGGACCAAAGGAGTTGGATATTAATCTTTTAAAAGAAATTCGTCAAATTGTCAGCCCAGATGTAAGTTTAAGCCTGCATGGGGGGAGTGGCACTCCGCTTCATTATTTCAAAGAAGCTGTTAAGGAGGGTATCAGTAAAGTTAATGTCAACACTGATTTGAGATATACCTATCGAGTAATGCTGGATAAGGTTTTAAGTGATAATCCTAAGGAATATGCTGTTTTTAAATTAATGCCAATAGTTCATAAAGCGATAGAGTATGTGGTTGAAGAAAAAATCCAAGCTTTAAATAGTAGTGGAAAGGCTAAGGTATGGTAAAAATTATTACGATTGGAGCAGCGGTTCAAGACGTTTTCTTGAGTAATAGTTCCGAGCTTCATCCAGTTTCTGGTATCGATGAAGCCGACCCTTTTATCAAATTAGAGCTAGGAGCTAAAGCTGATGTTGAAAATATTTATTTTTGCACTGGCGGAGGAGCGACTAACGCGGCGGTAACATTCGCCAGGCAGGGCCTAGAGGCTGAATTTATGGGGACAATCGCTGATGATCCTGCTGGTCGATCTGTTCTCCAGGATTTAGACACAGAAGGTGTCGGGACCCAGTATGTTAGCTATTCTAATAAACTTCACACTGGTTATTCTTTATTGCTATTAGCCTCTAACGGTGAACGGACAATCTTGACTTATCGGGGGGCTTCAACTAATTACGAGGAGCAACACTTTGACTTAACTAACTCTTCGGCTGATTGGTTATATGTGTCTAGTATGGCTGGTGAAATGGACATTTTAAACAAAATTTTTCTGGCGGCCCGTCAAAAAAACATTAAGATTTTTTTTAATCCCGGAAAAGGCGAATTGCGACAAGCTGAAAAAATAAAAGCTCTTTTAGAAGATGTGGAGGTTTTGTTGGTGAATCGCGACGAAGCTCAGATGATAGTGGCCGGCGATAGTCTTGAAGAACTAGCTCGTCGCCTAAAATCTTATGTGCCAGTGGTAATTATCAGTGATGGAGCTAACGGGGTAATTGCCAGTGATGGACAAGTCATGATTCGGGCTGGTATGTATGAAGACGTCAAGGTGCTTGACCGAACAGGGGCTGGTGATGCTTTCGGTTCAGGTTTTTTGAGCCAATACGCCCAAGAAAAATCTCTAAAAGAATCTTTAATCTTTGCGAGCGCCAATTCCACGAGCGTAGTTCAAAAAATAGGGGCTAAAGAAGGTCTTCTCTATCAGGGGGTAGAGCTACACGGCATGCCATTAAGTGAGGAGCCTTTTTAAAAATGGCGCAAATTTTGTGCACCTTAACTGGTTTAGAAAAGCGTCAAAAACTCTTCTCAGCTGGGATTGAGATTTTAGAAAAATCAACAGCTAATAAAAAGATTGATACGAAGCTAGTGGTAGAGATAATTAATAATACTAATCAAGTGATGAAGGCTTTAAAATTAATCACTAGCGACACAACCGGCGAGGAACTATATTACTCTCTACTAAGCCTTATTCAGAACAAAGATCAAAATAAAATTCTTAACGGAAAAGAGTTTACCTTAAAGCAGGTTAATGATAAGATTATTTCTTTTAATAAAGCTGATTTAAAGCAAAATAGTCAACAAAAGAACTCTTTTGCTCGACAAGGTAAGAAAAATGGTCAAAAAATGCTTCGAGAAGAGATTATGAATCGTTATCGCAAAAATAGTGTTTTGTCTAACCGAGAGTTAAGTGATGTTTTTCAGATGATGGGTTTGTTGCAAGATAAAAATTAAACTGATATGATAAATACATAAGCATAAGGAATATAAAAATGAGATATCAAATCTGTGTTTCTGGGTCGGCCTCTGGTGAAACTGTTAAAGCTTCGCACCAGTTGGCTTATGATCTGGGTAAGGCCATCGCCAAAGCTGGAAAAACTTTAACAACCGGGGCGACCGTTGGGTTGCCGTGGGCTGCCGCTAAGGGGGCCTATAGTGTTAAGAATCGCAAAGGGCCATCGGTTGGATTTTCACCAGCTTCATCTTTTCAAGAGCATGTTTTAGTCTATCGCTTGCCAACGGTAGAGTTTGACTATATTAATTTTACTGGCATGGAGTATGTGGGGCGTGATTTACACTTAGTTAGATCAAGTGACGCGCTGATTACTGTTGGTGGAAGAACGGGTAGCTTGCACGAGCTAACAACTGCTTTAGAGTCTAAAAAAGTGATTGGTATCTTACTAGGTAGTGGCGGACTAGCTGATTTTGTGCCAGAGTTAGTTAGTAAGATTGAGGTAGCTAGCGCAAAAGATATTATTTATGATACCGATCCTAATCGATTAGTAAAAAAGGTTATTGTAGCTTTGGATAAAAAATATACTGCTTTTAAACATGACGGCACAGATAAACATGTTGGTAGGCGTTTATCTGGTCGAGGTTAAAAAATAAAAGGAGGGTTCTTATGGAACGCAAAAAAAATTCAAGAATATTAATTTTAATAGTGATTATTATCTTAGTTGTGGCTGGTGGGGTTTACGCCTATGTGTCTCAACGACAGAAGGCGAATAAAGTTACAGATGCTCCTACCGCAGAAAAGTCAGATGATAATATTGATGACATCTATGGTGATGACTTAGAAGAAGCTAAAGAAGCAGAAGAAGCAGAAGAAGCAGAAGCTAAAAAAGAAGCTACAGAGGATAAAAAAACAGTTGGGGGCGACGAAAGTGGCGAAAAAACAATCAGCAGTCAACCGATAGTTAACGGGGCAGTTAATTTTAAAATTAGTCAGTTGAATGTGGATGGCCACTATAACGGATCAAATAAGGTTGGCTATCAGATTACTCGAGATGGAACGATTTTTAACATTACTTTTTATTCAGAAGACCTTTCCAAAGACTATTCTGGCGAGATGATTGCAAGATATAGCAGGATACCAAAAGGTGGAATCTATAAAAAAGCTAATAAAAATATTGAACAATATTACCAAGAGGCCCTAACGGCTAATAAAAACAACCCAAACAGTATGCTAACAGTTCGAAAAGTCGGAGATTATTATTATGTCTTTGAAGCTGGAGAAACTGTTTTCTTAGATAAAGATGGAAGTCGAGGTAAGGATGCTACGGTTCAAGAAGGTGTCCTAAAAGGCCTTAAAAATCACTTTGCGACATTAGTTGAAATCTAGTTTGGTTATTTTGTCCTATTAAGGGCGCTGTTGTATACTTAGGTTTATAACCAAGGAGTAGTTTAGTGTTGGATATTAAAAATATAAAAAAAGCTTATACAGTCGGCGATATTATTACTAGGGCTTTAGACGGTGTTAGTATATCATTTAAAAAAACCGAATTTGTAGCTATTTTAGGTGAATCTGGAAGTGGCAAGACCACCTTTTTAAATATTGTAGGTGGTTTGGATCGTTATGATTCTGGCGAGTTAATTATTCAGGGCAAAAAAACAAAAGATTTCAAGGAGGTGGATTGGGATGCTTATCGCAATCATTTGGTTGGTTTTGTCTTTCAAAATTATAACTTAATAACTCATCTAAGTATTGTTGATAACGTCGAGTTAGGCATGGCGTTGGCTGGTCTACCTAAAGCTAAGCGTCACCAAAAAGCTATTAGTGTCTTGAAGCGAGTGGGACTAGCTAAACACCTTCATAAAAAGCCTAACCAGTTATCTGGTGGGCAAATGCAGAGAGTGGCGATTGCTCGGGCTTTGGCAAACGAACCAAAGATTTTACTATGTGATGAGCCAACTGGGGCATTAGATAGCACTACTTCTGTCCAGATTATGGATTTAATTAAGAAGATTGCCAAAGATCACTTAGTAATTATGGTGACTCACAACCCTAACTTAGCTGAAAAATATGCTGATCGAATCGTTAGATTTAAAGACGGAAAGATTATCTCAGATAGTCGACCGGCTAAAGGTCCTTATCAAGAGGATGAATTCAAGATTAAAAAAACTAACATGAACTTTTGGGTGGCGCTAAAACTGTCTCTTAATAACATTAAAACTAAAAAAGCTCGAACTTTTCTGACAGCTTTAGCTTCAAGTATTGGGATTATTGGGATTGCTGTGATTTTAAGTCTTTCAACTGGCTTTCAGGTTAAAATTGATGAGTTCCAAGGTGACGCTATGAGTGAATTTCCGATTATTATTTCAGAGAACCAAATGCAAATTGACCCTGAAACAATGCGCGAGCATAACCAAAAAATGTTTGGTGATAAAAAATATATTGATTCCAACGAGCTTTTTCTTTATGACCAGAAAGATGCTAGCTTGGCTCACCGTAATATTTTAACAGATGACTTTTTGGATTATATTAACAAGATTGATCCTGAGATTGCTGGCAATCTGGGGTTTGTTAGAGCGACTAGTCTTAATCTAGTTAAGGAAACTGCTGGTAAATTTGAGTTAATTAATCTTCAAGAGAATCTCCAAGCTTTATCTAGTAATTTAGCTGGCGGAAAAATCGATTCGTCAAAAATGAGAGGGCAGGTTTTATCGACCTATCCTAGTCAAACTAGCGCAACCAGCCGAGATTACCTACAAGATAACTACGAACTAGTGGCTGGAGAGTATCCAAAGTCTGAATTTGATCTAACATTGATAATCGATACTCAAAATCGTTTAAGCTCTCAAGCTATGACAAAGCTGGGTTTCAAAACAGACGGCGTTGATAAAATTGATTTTGCAGAAATCGTGGGTATAGAATATAAGCTAATACCAAATGATGTTTTTTATGAATCAACCGTAAGAGGTGGCTATCGGCCAGGCATAGACTATCGGGCGATGTATCAAAATGAAGCCAGCCGACCACTTCGAATTACCGGCATTATTCGGCAAAGCTCTGATAGCACACTAAGCTTGTTAAGTGAAGGGTTGGTTTACGGCGACAAACTTCTCCAGGCGGTCATTGCTGAAAA
>CAZEWP010000002.1:38049-46778 GCA_964516285.1 uncultured Saccharimonas sp. (SeqCode) | reverse complement strand
GGGTATGAAGATGCTACAATAGATTTTAGTGTCCTATATGTATAGGAGGTTAACCTGGCAAGTATTAGATACCTTGTTACCAGGTAATTTTAATGGTAATATATAAGTTAAACCAACGAAAGGAAATTTTGTGAACAGGGATTGGATTGCTGATACGATAGAAAAAATAGGCGACACTGTAGAAATTAAAGGTTGGGTCCAGTCTCGCCGAGATCATGGAAAATTGATTTTTGTTGATGTTCGTGATCGTAGTGGTGCTATACAGGCTGTTTTTTGGGGTGGCGGTGACAAAGAGTTGTTTCAAAAAGCATCGAGTTTGCGTAATGAATTTGTTGTTTGTTTAACTGGTGTGGTCCAAGAACGATCAAGTAAACAGGTAAATCCTGATCTTCCAACCGGTAAAATAGAATTGGCTGTTTCTAAGCTTGAGATTTTGAACGAAGCCGAGACATTAGCTTTTGAAATCGATAAAGCATCTGAAACAAATGAAGAAACGAGAATGCAATATCGTTATTTAGATCTTAGATCAAAACGAATGCGTAACAATATAGAAATGCGCCACAAGATTGTTAAGTTAATTAGGGATGAGCTTGATGTGAATGGTTTTTGGGAAATTGAAACTCCTTATTTAACAAAAGGCACTCCAGAAGGGGCTCGAGAGTTTATTATTCCGTCTCGTTTAAATCCAGGAAATTATTATGTGTTGCCACAGTCTCCGCAACAATTTAAGCAATTGTTGATGGTAGGTGGAGTTGAACGTTATTTCCAAATTGCTCGTTGTTTTCGCGATGAGGATACTCGGGGAGATCGTCAAGCAGAGTTTACTCAAGTAGATATGGAAATGAGTTTTGTGACTCGCGAAGATGTCTTACAGTTGAATGAAGAGTTATTAATTAAAATAGTTAAAAAGTTATACCCCGAAAAACGCATTCAACAAATACCTTTTCCTAGATTAAGTTATGAGGAAGCTATGGCTAAATATGGTTCAGACAAGCCAGATATTCGTGAGGATAAATCAGACGATAATTTATTAGCATTTTGCTGGATTATTGATTTTCCAATGTTTGAGAAAAACGATTTAGGCAAATGGACATTTACGCATAATCCTTTCAGTGGAGTCATACCGGAACATGAGGAATGGCTACTCACAAAAACTAATATTGAAAAAATAATAGCCAGTCAATATGACATTGTTTTAAATGGATATGAAATTGGAGGGGGAAGTATTCGTAACCATCGCCCACAAAATCTTTTAAGTGTTTTAGAAATAATTGGCAATGATAAATTAACAATTGAGAAAAACTTTGGACACATACTTAAAGCTTTTAGTTTTGGCGCTCCTCCACACGGCGGTATTGCCTGGGGATTAGACAGATTAGTTATGCTTTTACAAAATGAACCAAGTATTCGCGATGTGATGGCTTTTCCAAAAACTGGAGACAGTAAAGATATACTTATGGGAGCACCATCGAGTTTACCTGGTAGCGTGCTAGACGAACTATATTTAAAAGAGAAAAGCGATAGCAAGAAAAAATAATATGAAAAAATGAATTCCATATATTTATTTGTTCTATTAATTTTACTACGCTTAATAAATTAAGCGATAAAGTTCTTGATGCTTGCAAGATAGATAATTCTAAAGAAAATATAGATAGACTTCGAAAAAATCTTGCATTTGACATTAACCAGATAGCAATCATCAATAAATGTAATTCTGTGAGTATAGTTGTTACTTATTTTGGTGAAAATGAATTGAGTTTTATTAAAGGTAGGGTATTGTCTACTTGGGATAGTATGACAAAAACAGGGTTGTCTGATGTTTATCGACATATTAAATTTTATGAGGACATTGAAGCCTTTAAATGCTTAGCTGATTGTGCCCTTGGTTTAACGAGCGTGACGATTGGAGATTCACAAGTGCTTGCTCAAGTTTGCGATTCATTAAGTTATGCTGATGAACACCAAAGTGAATATTTTCGTATTTTCCGTATATTAGTTGAATTATTTAAAAAAATAGCAAAAGAATCGAAGCGAATAACAAAACTTTATAGTGGGAATGTCTCACTTGAACGAACTGCATGTGAATTAATAGCAAATAAACTTTCGGAAGAATCAAGCATAGTTGTTTTGGGGGCTGGCATGACAGGTTCATTGATTGCAAAAATTTTATCATCAGATTATGGTAGAAAAATATATATTGCAAATCGATCCTCAGAAAAGCTGGATAGGGTTATTAATAAATATCCCAATACTTCTAAAATTGATCTTTATAATATTAAGCAAATTGCGTTAAAAAATTTTATAATAATTGCATTGTCAAGCTCGGAGAATTCAAAACAGTATGTCGTCGAGTTTGGCATGAAACAAAAAATCATGTGGCTATTGATGCGAGATATCTGCCGCAAAGTAAAGATAGTTGGGTTGCTCATATTAGACCTAAAGCTAAAAACTCAAAAGATGTTATATTAACCCCACAGGGAACTTACTTACCTAAAAAGTGTTTTTGGTTAAATCGTGAGTATATTGCGAGTGTTGTTAATAGTGATATATAAATTTTATTATATTATTAAGCTCTGTGGCAATTTTAGACAAAAAATGAGACAATACAGATATGAGTTTGTTTAAAATAGCTGATGGTTTTGCAACTCGCCTAAAGCCAATTTCAAAAATAAAAGGTAAATCGTTTGTTGAGCGTGATATTCAGACTATCTTTGAACAAAATATGGAAGAATTGCTGGGGATACAATTTTTAGCTAGTGAGTATTCAACTAGTTTTGGTGGTCGTATGGATTCATTAGGAATAGATACTGATGGTAATCCTTGTATTATTGAATACAAAAAAGGGCAGAATGAGAATGTGATAAACCAAGGGTTATCTTATCTGTGGTGGTTACTTGATCATAAAGATAGCTTTGAAAAGCTTTGCCAAGAAAAGCGTGTTAGAAAAAGTGTTCAATGGGAATCTCCTCGAGTAATTTGTGTAGCTGAGAGTTACAGTAAATTTGATGCTGATACGGCTGATATTCTACCAATTAAAGTTGAGCTTTATAAATATAAGTTATACGAAAATGATTTATTAACTATCGATATTGAGAATCGTCAAAAAGTTAAAATACAAGGTTTTTCTAAAAAGATCACTACCCATAATACTTCAAGACTTCAAAAAACATATACACTAGAAGACCATACAAAAAATGTTAATCGTGAAATATTAAAATTATTTGAATCATTAAAAGAGCGGATCTTAGCTATTGATAAAGATATCACGGAAGAACCTAAAAAATATTATATAGCTTACAAGACCTCAAGAAATATAGTTGATGTAACTATATTAAAGTCAAAATTAGTTATTATGCTAAATATGAAAAGCGGGACGCTAGACGATCCAAGAGTCATTGCACGAGATTTAGAGACACCAAAACGTATCGGTCATTGGGGTAATGGTGATTATGAGATAAAAATTACAAACGACAAAGATTTGGATTATATTGTTGGTTTAATCCAACAAAGTTATGATTTTAATCAGTAACTATGAGTCCTATGAACAAAGATAAAAATAAATCACGAGCAGAAGAATACATAGAAGGACTGGTAATCAGCACTACAGATGTTGGGTATTAAGTTATAAAAATATAACACATAGAGTCTTATTTTTTTGACAATTCATTATATACTGTGCTACTATGTGGTCATGGGTAGCTATAGTTTAATTATAGAAAAAATTATAAATCTAAGGAAAAAGAGTGGTCTCACTCAAGAAGAAGTCGCTAAGAGGCTTGGCTTGCAACGACAGACATGGATCTTGGTTGAGAAAGGTGAGCGAGATCTTGGCACTGAAGAGCTTAAAAAACTGGCGTCATTATTCGGGGTTGATGTAATAGACTTTTTTGGTGAAATTCCAAATATTGAAAAGTTTAAGCAGATGTATTTTGCTTGTTTAAAGTATGCTACCAACGAACGCGGAAATGTGCCAAAAACTAAACTTGCCAAGCTTCTATATCTTATAGATTTTACTAATTTTTTTAAGACGCTAGAGTCAATGAGTGGGGTAAAATACCGGCGCTTGGATTATGGTCCAGTGGCTGATATTTTTTTCTCGATAACGGATGATTTGCTTGAGAGTGGAAAGATAAATATTGAAATTCTTGACAGGGGTGCCCAAATGATTTCTTCGCGCACCAGGGAAGAGAATTTCAGCGAATTAAGTAATTCTGAACTTACCCAAATTAAAGAAATATGTGAACTATGGAAGGATAGACCAACCCAAGAGATAGTTAATTTTACTCACGAGCAAAAACCATGGAGGATGTGTCGCGATGGTGAGTATATCCCGTATAGTCTAATAATTCAGGAAGATCCAGAACATGTTTACAAGCCCATTGCCGGATGATAGCGATTACCAAATAGTTTTTACGGACTACGCAAAACGGCATTTTATAAAGCGCTTTGAGAAGAGATACCCCGGGGAGCGCTGGGCGGTAACTATGGATTCAATATTTCAGAGCTTAAAACGCATCTATTCAATACAAATGACACAACAGGTTGATGAGTTGGGCCACGGGGTTGATTGTAAGCTTTTTAAGTTTGATTTTGCAGTTGCCCAGTCTGGAGTTTCAACTAAAGCGTCCGGTAATAGGTGTGTTGTTTTTCTTGATAGCGAAAAGCATTGTCAAGATGTCTTGGTGTTATACGCAAAAAGCGATCTACCGAAGAAAATAGGTGAGACTAAGTTTATTCGGCAAACTCTAAAAGAACAGTTTCCGGATTTTTGGGGAAGATTAAGCAAAAGAGTTTAATAAACAGGATTAAGTTTATATGATGACTCGTTTGCCCTGGTGGCATGCCGAGCTATAATAGACTTATGAATATTCTCTTTATTAGACATGGTGAGAGTGAAGCTAATAGGGCAAAAGTTTTATCGAGTCGGATAGAAGAGCCATATGACTTAACAAGCAAGGGGGTGGCTCAAATTAAAGAAGCTTCACGGAGTCTTTCAGGGAATCGATTTTCAGCGATTTATTCTTCCCCACTTGTGAGGACAGTTCATAGTGCCAAGCTTATTAAGCAACAATGTCAAATTGACGGAGACTTAATAATTGATAATCGTGTAGCAGAAATAGATTATGGTGAATATAGCGGAAAACCTAATAACCAAGTATTAGATCAGGTTCGATTAAGGCAAATTAATGGTGATTACGAAATTAAATTTGGGACCTATGGTGAAAATAAACGACAAATTTTAATAAGGCTTTGTGATTTTATAATAGATGTTATTAAACGACACCAAGATGATGAAAATATTATTGTGGTTTCGCATGGGACAGTGATAGCTTTAGTGGAAGGGTTTATAAATAATACTAAAAAGATTAAGGCTGAACATCTTCATGTTAGCAATGCAGATATAAAAAAGTTCGTTTTAAGTAGTGATGATTTGTTGTTATTTAGAAAATTAGAAAAAGATTTAATAAAACCAATGGGGTAAAATGGAACTAGGTGGTTAGTGTTTATATTGTTGCTTTTATAAGTTTAGCTTATACTAAACATTAGTAGTATAAACAGGGAGTTTGTATGGATGAGAATAATGTGCAAAATAATCAACCGTATGTAGTTAGTCAGCCAGTCGTTATAAAAAAGAAAAACCCAGTTAATATTTTACTGGTGATATTATCAGTTGTTTTACTGATAGCTTTTGGGGTGGGAGCTTATTTCTATACCCAGAAAGATACCTATAAGACACCAGTTTATTCTAGTGATCAATCTGTAAAGATAAATAAACCTGAGTTAACCAAAGAACAGGCTAAAGAGATCGCTCAAGTTAAATATGAAGAAGCCTATAATTTGTTAGGTGAAGGAGCTGGTTTAACGAAAGACTACAAAAAAACTATTAAAGATGAATCTTCTAATCTTAAAGACCGTAACTGCTTATCGGCTGATTTTTCGATTTTACCAAAATTTTTTACAGATAAAGCTCAACATGCTATAGCCAGTAAATATTCACCAGTTGGGGATAGCTATTATTCTTGTAATGAAACTGAGGTCTTTTGGTTGTCTTCAATTTTTGGGGTTACAAATCAGGGAAAGAGGGATTTACAAATTGTGGTTGCTACTGATGATTTGATTGTGGCGACAGGGAAACTTGCAACAATGGTCCCACCAGAGGGTAAGGTTTCGGCTGTAGCGGGTGATATACAGCCCCACTACATAATCTTTAAAAAGGTAAACGATGATTGGCTGATTGACTTTTTTGAATAGAGAAAAATTATGAAATTAATTAGAACTATTCGAGAGGAAGATTTTGGTAGAGTTTCTACGCCAGAAAAGTGGGCTAGTTATAGAGTTCGGCCAGCTGCCAGAGCAGTCTTATTAGACGAAGCATCAAGGATTGCGTTGATGTTTGTCGCTAAGTACGGATATTATAAATTGCCTGGTGGTGGAGTTGACGAGGGCGAAGACCTTCATGAGGCTCTTAAAAGAGAGGTCCGTGAAGAAGTTGGTGTGACAGATTTAGAGATTGTTTCTGAGCTTGGAGTTATTCATACATATTGCGATCAAATTGAGGCGAAAGCCGAAAATTATGGATTTGTGGCCAGAAAAAAGGGTGAGATTGTGGAGCCTGCTCGCACTGAGCACGAACTGGTGGACGGTTTCCAGACTGTGTGGGTGGATGATATTGATCAAGCGATTAAGCTGATGGAAGCTAGCCAACAGGTTATTGATGATTATGGTCAGGGTTTTATTGTTGAGCGAGAATTAACTTTTCTGAAACAAGCTAAAGCTAACTATTTTAATTAAAAAAGAATAAGTTTTTTAACTATAAAGCTAGAAGGGAAAAGTCTAATATATACAAACGTATACGGTTTGTTATAATTATAAATAGTAAATATTAACATATATAGATATAGGCAGGAGAAAAAATATGATAAAGATTGATAAAGAACAATTAGTAAAAGTTTTTATTGAAAGACTTGGTTTTTCAGAGGAAGATGCAAGAAGAAAAATCAGTAAATTGAGATTAGAGAACATAAATCCAAAATTGCAAGCTTCGCTAGATTTATGGTTAGAAGAAAATAAGATTTCTGATTTTGAAGCTAATGGGGTAACATTTCAAGATATAAAAGAAAAATGGGGGGGGAACTTTATTGATAGTTTATTCACTATGTCATATCTCATGGAAGATCCAGAAGCGGCAAAACATTTTAAAGAGACAACTTTTTATCATGATAGTCTAGTTTAAGGAGAATAATAAAAAACAGATCTTAAAAGATTAGGTGTTTATAGACTAGTTTTGCTTTAGATGTATAGGTTAAAACTTTAATTTATAAGATTTAACTAAAGAGCAGTTTACTTTAAAATTTTTAAATATTTCAGAATACTATTATATTTGGTGTATAGGTAAATCTGGTAACTAATCTGATCTAGAATATTGGCGAATTCAAGATTATGAAATATCTATTTATAGTGAAAAAGCTCGACTAAAATAAATATAAATTAGTGTGTATAATAAAGTTATGAAGATGTCTGATCGGCGGAAGGATTTACGACCGCGAGAGAAATTACAGACTAAAGGCGCTTCAGCGTTAAGTGACTATGAACTCTTAATGGCGATGATTGGTAGTGGCAACAAGCAAGTTGATGTCACTAAAATTGCTCGAGCTGTAAAAAGATTATTAAGAGAAAAAAGTAGCGAGTTGACTTATGATGACTTGTTGGATGTCAAGGGAATAGGGAAAGCTAAGGCTACTAATTTAATGGCTAGTTACGAATTGTGGCGTCGTCGGTTTGAGGTTAGTGAGCGCCCAATTGTCGATAGTCCTAATGTCGTGGTTGATCAGGTTAAGGACATTAGGGCGAAACAACAGGAGTATTTTGTTTGTTTAACTTTAGATGGAGCGAATCGTTTAATTGCTAAGCGAATTATTAGTATTGGGACTTTAACCAGCAGTTTAGTCCATCCCAGAGAAGTTTTTGTTGATGCCATTGCTGATCGAGCAGCTAGTATTATTGTGATTCACAACCACCCGAGTGGGAACTTAGAAGCCAGTGACGCTGATCGAGCGGTGACTAACCGGCTGAGAGAGGTTGGCGAACTAATAGGAATTCAGTTGGTTGACCATTTGATTGTAACAGCGAAGGGTTCTCGCAGTATCATATAGTTAAAGAAGAAGGAGTTTAAAATTGCAAAACCAAGCTTTGCTACTAAAAGTAAAAACTAATACCGAGTGTGTTTTGATTTAGTGTTTATTTTAAATTAATGATGGCCTAATGCTCAACATAGTGTGGTTGCCTTTTTCAACAGGTATAATTTTTAAGCCATCTATAGTTTTAACTATGATTGTTTCTAAAGCAGGGTTGTTTGATATTCCTTCTATTGTAGCTTGGTCATTAATAAAAATTTTAGCGAGAGAAGGATTGTAATTAATATATCCCACTAATGCTTTAGAGCTAATCAGGATATCTTTAAGGGATGGATTCCAAGAGATTGCAGATATGCTTCCGTTGTTTTTTATAATGATTCTAGCTAAAGTATTATTTTCAAAAATACTATCGATTTTTCCTGCATCACCAACTTCAATACTCTCGAGTGATGGATTTTCGTGGATTAAAGATACATCTCCATTATCTTTTACAATAATTCTAGTTAAAATATTATTTCTAAAGATAAAATCAACTTCTCCTTCGCCACTGATTTCCACACTTTCAAGTGATGGGTTTTGGTAAATTGAAGTTAT
>CAZEWP010000002.1:25850-37949 GCA_964516285.1 uncultured Saccharimonas sp. (SeqCode) | reverse complement strand
TTTTCCACTGTCTTTTATAGTAACTTTAGTTAAGGCATCATTTTCAACAATACCATTAATTTTTCCTTCATCACTAACTTCAATACTCTCGAGAGATGGATTTTCATTAATTGAATGTATTTCTCCATAATTTTTTATAGAAACTTTAGTTAAAGCTTCGTTGTTAGAAATATATTTAACTTTCCCTTTGTCACCAACTTTAATACTTTCAAGTGATGGGTTTTGGTAAATTGAAGTTATTTTTCCACTGTCTTTTATAGTAACTTTAGTTAAGGCATCATTTTCAACAATACCACCAACTTTTCCTTCATCACTAACTTCCAAACCTTCAAGTGATGGGTTGTGGTAAATTGAAGATATTTCTCCATTATCTTTTATAGCAATCTTAGTTAAAGCTTCGTTGTTAGAAATATATTCAACTTCTCCTTCGCCACTGATTTCCACACTTTCAAGTGATGGGTTATTTAGTACATTGTATATATGTAGTTTACCTTTTATGATTAGATGAGAAACAACCGGATTGTTTTCTAAAGAGAATCTGTTATAAGGGTTGCTAATCATTTCTAGAGTGACTGTTCTTTTTTTAGTTTCTTGATTATAAGAATAGTAATAAACTTCAGCCGGTTGGTTATCGCTATCCAGAATAGTTAATTTATGTTCTCCGCTAGTGGTAAATTCATAGTTAGTTTTTAAATTTGAGCTATGTAGAGGAGAGATAATATCACCGCTTCCATCATTTTTTAAGTAGAGATCGGGCGAGAGCATAATAAATTTCTCTCTATCAATAGTGGTGACTTTTCCATTATAGATATATTCATAATCACTAAAATAGATATTATTTTCTTCATAATAATATTCATGAATACCATTATTATTGTCTAAAATATAATTTTCATTAAGCGGTATTCCTTTTGCGGTTAAGAGGTCTTCGCGTTCAACTAGATGGTAGATAGATGGCCTTAGACCATAAACTATATTATCTAAGTTACTTTCATAAGTAGCATCTGGATTATCAACAGTATGGTTATAGCGATTTTTAATAGAAACATGTTGACCGGTTTTACTGATTTGAACGGACATAGAAGAGGTCCCGTAAGGATCTTCTCGATTAGGTTTTAAATCAGTTAAATCATAGGTATCAATAGCTTCATTATAGCGACCAATTACTTTTAAATAAGTCTGCCATTCTGGGCTTAGATTGTCTTGAGTTAGCTCATCAGCTGGTAAAATTTGATCAGCATTTTCTTTACGGAGCCAAAGAATATGATAAGCACTAAGTCTATCAGGTATATTATTATAGGTGCAAATTTTTTCATTTGGGCGAAAGTCTTTTTCAAAAGGTTGTAGCTCTTCTGGTGTTGTAAAGGGGCCAGCTAACTCATAACCAACACTCTTGGCTAACTCAAAAGGGTTTTTAATTATTTCTGGTTGGTGAAGACCACCAGTTTTTTCGTAATATTCTCTTAAGTAAGTGATAATATAGTCCTTATTGTCACTAAGGAGTTTCAGGGCATTGTGTTTATTAGGGATTAGTTTATTAATTTGCTCTACAAAGTTAGGTAGCTCAAAAAAATTGGATAAAATTTCTCTAGCGCCTTCTCCCATCCGACCACCTTGGTCGTTTATCTCACCTTTTACAAAATCTTCACTATATTGTCTTTTTAGTCTTTTTTCATTAGATTTTATCAGGTTCTTGAACTCTTGATTTTCCAATTCAATCTCTAGACCATTGTTAACTAGTGGTTGGTCTGGTTGTTGGTTATAGTTTGGAGAAAAATCTTTTTGCATTTTTTAAAATCTAATAAGCATTACTATTATGGGTTATGAAGGCGCAGACCACAAGGGAATGGCTGATAGCCAGAAATTTTATTAGGGATAAATTAATTTAGGTGGCAATTTTCTTTTTGGGTTTAGTTTTTTTCGTTTTAGCTTGTCGTCTGGTTTGGCGTTCTTGTTCGTTGCGTTTTTTGATCTTTAAACGGGTGGCTTCTAGTTCTTCTAGTCGCTGTTTGTGTTCTCGCTCTTTGGCTTCGATTTGGTAGAGGGTGGTGGGGTCCTTGCCTTTTTGGAGAATTTTGTGGCAACGGACGCAGATGCCACAGCCACCAACTAAGGTTTCGTCCGTTAAAAGACCACTACCATGTGAAGGGCAATCTTTGACAATGCAAACGCCAATTCGAGGTTTTCCAAAGTTCTTAATATCTTCATGGATGCCAAAAGCTTTGGCCATAATTCTAAAGTCGTTGAGGTCTTGTTCTTGGCTGTTGGTGCTAGATTCGGTGCGGTTGACGGTTGGGCAACTGACATTGGCATATTCTTCAGATGACTGACTGGCCAACTCGCTATAGACGGCAATAGAGTCATAAAGAGCGGTCGAATCGGGGTCGATGGCGGCTAGTTGGTCTAGAAGTTGTTGGTCGGATTTATCGATTACGCCAGCGATACCAACAATAACTTTTTGTAGTAGTGAACGGGCTTGTTCGGTAGTTAGGCGATCGTTGAGGTGTAGGGGAAGGTCTAGGTGGAGGCGCTCGCCAATCGTCATTAACTTTTCGGTGGCAACACCTTCTCCATCAGCTAGCGACTTGATGGCTTCTAGATAAATATTGGTCAGCTGAGGGTGGTTACGAACTTTCTCAATACCGTTTTGCGTATCTATATCAACCGCTTTGTCTAATCCAAAACTTGTTGGTTTGTCGTGGCGTTCTTGCAAAGTTTGGTCATAGGTTTCAACATAAAAATCGATAAAGTCTTCGGCTGTGGCCACGCGAGGGTCATAGAAGTCGTAATGGTTAGCTAAGATATCTAGCTCGTCTTTGCAAAAGGCGGGGTGGCCGGGAGTGACCTTGCTTCGTAGCTCGTTAAACTGCACCACGCTGGGGTTGTAGAGAGAGACGAAACAGCCGTCAAGATAATGATCATTGGTTTTGCGGTAGATTCTGGAGATCGCAATTTCTTGGTCGCCGATAGGCAGAGACTCAAAGACTAGAAAAGAATTATTGGGAGCAGTCTTGAACCAGTTGGTGAGTTTGCCGACTTCTTGGGCTTCCACCACGGCTCGGTCATATTCTTGTTGGAGGAGAGGATTATTCTTAACTTCCTTGCTTAAAATATTAAGGTTAGTTTGAAGCATCTTTTTCATAGAGACTTGGTCTTTGATAGACAAAAAGTCATTATTCTTGTGCTCAAAACCAACATAGTTAACAAAAGGTGTTTTGGGGAGGCGCTCGGCAATGTCGGTTTCAATATCTTGTTTGATGGCAATGAGAGCTTCGTCACCTTCTTGGATATATTCGTAGAGATGAGTGAGGGGGTCGTTGAGGCCGAGGTCTTTTTCTTTGTCAATAATAATCTCACCCGACCTGGCGATATTTGGCTGGTGGGGTTGGTGCTTAGGTTCTTGTTCTAGATCTAAGCGTCGGTAATGGTCTTGACTCTTTTTTATCATAAAACCCTCTTATCTACCGAGAAAGAGGGTTGGTTCTTCTATCAACAATTCCTGCTCGGGATAATTATGGACCGGACTTAGTATTGCTACATCACCGTTGCGGCACAGTTCTGGATTCGCACCAGATTCCAATTTAAGTATAGCTAGTTTTAGTTAGATTGTAAATAAAAGGGCAACCAAGATAGGTTGCCCAGTGGGTGGCTCATGGTGCGGGGTTGAGACTAATTATCCTACCATCATTAAAGGAGATAATGGCGGAAGATTGGCTTTGTTCGACAATTGTGTCCGTTGCGCTGAGGACTATTTTCTCCCAAAGCTCTTTTTTCTTGTTATCAGTGGCAAAAGTTTTGACCTTAATACCTAGTGTAGTTAAAGGGGACTTGGTAAAGTCAAAAATTTTAACATCAGAGATAACACTTTCGAGGTTAATCTGGTTTTTTTCTAAGGCGTCTACCCCAGAATTGTGCCAGATAAACTCCACCCATTCTCTGAGCCGTTCAATGTCTCCATCTTTAGCACTAAAAGTGATAGTTATATGAGAGGCATTGACTCTATGAAACCTGCTATTCATTTCTTCACCTCCTTGAAGATTGCAGAATTCATGGTGATAATATAACAGTTAACTGAAAAAGTCAATATACTATAACACATTTTTTGCGAAAACAAGGACTGTCCTTGTTGTCATTCTTGTTGTCATTTAAGGAGGGAGCGCATTTGCTTAGCGATTAAATCAGTCGCTTTTTTAGGGCTGAGCCTGTAGAGCAGGTTCATAAACTTGGCATCATTGCCAATAAAAATTTGGAACTTATTTTTTTCAATACCTTTGATGATAGTTTCGGCAGCGGTTTTAGCAGAAGTCATCTTAATGCTAGGTTGTTTAGTGTTAATTTTTGGAGCTTCCACACCAGAGTTAGCTGTGATATTAGTTTCAATAGCTCCGGGAAAAACCACTGAAACTTGAACATGGGTATTAGCTAATTCAGCATATAAGCTTTCAGTTAGGAGTTTTACAGCAGCCTTAGAAGCACCATAAAGGCTTTGTCCAGGGACAGGTAAGAAGCCACCCATGCTTGAAATATTGACTAAGTAGGCCTGGGGTCTCTTGGTGAGGTTTGGTAGAAAAGCCCGAATGACATTAAGGGTGCCAAAGAAATTAACATTCATGACTCGGTTAATGTCTTGGTTAGTTAGGGCGTTAATCTTGATAAAGGGTTGGATGATGCCAGCCCCATTAATTAGTCCATCAATTTTTTTATGTTTAGCTAAGATGGAGCGAGCCAGTTTATTGACTTTATCTTGATCGGTAATATCGATTGGGTAAGTGAAAAGATTTTTATGGTTAGCGGTTTTAGATAAGGATTTTAAAAGTTCTGGCCTTAAGTCGAGAGCTATAACCTTAGCTTTTCTTTCCAAAAGAGCTGAGACTAGCTCACTACCGATTCCTCCACCGGCTCCGGTGACAACAAAGATTTTATTAATGAATTCCATGTAGTTTAGTTTAGCACAAGCTAGCGAGAAGCGGAATATATTACCCTGGCTGTGCTATAATAGATATAGTTATTTATATTTTAAGGAGGTTTATGGATAAAACTATACAAGAACAAGAAGCACCAAAAATGCCACTTATTGGCGATAAAGCACCAGCTTTTAAGGCTGTGACAACTCAAGGGGAAATTAATTTCCCGGCCGACTATAAGGGCAAGTGGGTAATCTTGTTTAGCCACCCGGCTGATTTTACCCCAGTCTGTACTTCAGAGTTTATGACTTTTGCCACTATGGCCGATCAGTTTGCAAAAGCTAACTGTAATTTGGTGGGGCTTTCTGTCGATGGTCTATATAGTCATATTGCTTGGCTTAGGACTATTAAAGACAAGATTGAGTACAAAGGCATGAAAGATGTTGAGGTTAAGTTCCCGTTGATTGAAGATATCACTATGAATGTAGCTAAACTTTACGGTATGATGCAACCAGGTGAAAGCGAGACTAAGGCAGTTCGTGCTGTATTTTTTATTGATCCAAAAGGCATTGTCCGCACAATTCTTTATTACCCATTAAGTCTTGGTCGGAATTTTGAGGAGCTTTATCGAGTCCTAATTGGTTTACAAACCGCTGATGAGTTTTCAGTAGCTCTTCCAGCTGATTGGAAACCGGGTGACGATGTGATTGTCCCGACAGCTGGTTCTTGTGGAGTAGCTAAAGAGCGTATGGCTGACAAGACGACCATGAAGTGCTATGATTGGTTCTTCTGTACTAAAAAATTGGCAAAAACTGAAATAGAGCAGAGAGTTTTAAAGTCTAAAAAATAATGAAAATAATCAAGTCTTCCGGTGCTAATCAGGATCAATGGTTGTCGTCTTGGGAGAAAATAAGTTTTTGGGTTGTTCCCATATTAATAATCGTATTTTTAGGACTGTTTTGGGGGACACCTAGCCTTGCCGATAGTTTAGCTAAGGAAGATGGCTGGGTAGAAACCTTAACAGCCCTCTTCTTTATTGGCACTGCCATAGCTTGGTTTGTGGAGGCCGGCAAACAACTAAAGAAACGAGATTACTGGCAGATGTCGGGCGCTCTAATTTTGGGAGTTGTGCTTTTTGTCTTCGGTATGGAAGAAGTCTCTTGGGTTCAACGGTTGGTCAACTTGCCAACCACTGGAATCTTTGCGACACACAACCAGCAAGGGGAGACTAATCTTCATAATTTCAACACTCGGTGGGTGATGAGTAGTTACTATATTATTACTATTTTTTGTTTAGGCATTCTCCCGCTTTTCAAAGCTACCTTTGAGAAAGTTTTACGCTGGTTCAAACTAGGCCCTTTGTCTAAGTTTATCCCAGCTCTTCATTTGGGATTACCCTTTCTCTCTACTACTGGACTAGTGCTTTATTACGAACAGATACCAATGAACATTGCGGTTTTTTGGTTGGTGGTCTTAGCGTTATGGGGTTACCAGGTGTCGAAGGTTGTTCGTGTCGGGGACAGGCAACAGATAATTAAGACAATCGCTTTGGTTATTCTAGCGGTGGCCACTGGTTGGTCGGTTTTTTACTATCCTTATCAGGCAACTGGTATTCGCCGACATATTTCGTCAGAATATCTGGAGCTAATCTCGGCGGTTGGCTTTTTGCTCTATACAGTAGACCATTTATTGAGGCAGCAGAAACAAACTAAAACACCCCGCTAGCGAGGTGTTTTAGTTTTAAAAGGGACTCTCTTTTAGTAGCCCATGCCTGCCCCAGCTGGCAGGCTTGGTGCCTCTGGTTCAGGGATATCCGCTACTACCGCTTCGGTAGTTAGTAACATTGCTGAGGCTGAAGTTGCATTTTCTAAAGCACTGCGGGTGACTTTAACAGGATCAATGATACCAGCTTTAAGCATATCCTTGAATTCGTTAGCTAGGAAATCGTAACCATAATTATGGTTTTTGTTGGTCATAATTTGGTTAATGATGACATCAGCCTTCTCGCCAGCGTTAGTGGCAATTTGTCGAAGTGGGGCTTCTAGGGCTTTACGAATAATATTAACACCAACTTGTTCGCCGTCATCAAGTTTTAGCTTGTCTAGAGTTTCTGAAGCTCGGAGCAAAGCCACGCCACCACCAGGGACAATACCTTCTTCAATCGCTGCTCGGGTGGCAGCTAAAGCATCTTCTACGCGATGTTGTAATTCTTTTTGTTCAACTTCGGTCGGTGCACCAACTTTAATAATCGCCACTCCACCAGCTAGTCGACCAGCCCGTTTTTGAAGATTTTCTTTGTCCCAATCTGAGTCACTATTTTCAATTTGCGTTCGAATTTCTTCCAAGCGCTGTTTGATAGCTTGAGTTTTACCAGCACCATCAACAATTGTGGTATGGTCCTTATTAGCAATCACTCGGCGAGCTTGTCCCAAGACTTTTAATTCGCTATTTTCAAAGTTTAGCCCAACATTTTCTGAGACTACGGTGGCGCCAACTAAAACAGCAATATCTTGGAGATTTTCTTTCTGTTTATCACCAAAGCCAGGGGCTTTAACAGCTAGAACATTTAAAATCCCGCGTAATTTATTAAGCGCTAGGGTAGTAAGGGTTTCACCTTCTACATCTTCGGCAATAATGACTAAATCTTTTTTGCCGGAGGCAGCTAATTTTTCTAAGAAAGGTAAAAATTCTTGGATAGCGGAGATCTTTTTGTCAGTTACTAAAATTAGAGGATTGTCTAGAATAGCTTCCATTCGTCCAGTGTCAGTCACCATATAAGGGGAGATGTAACCTTGGTCAAATTGCATACCCTCAACAACTTCTTTTTCTACGCCCATGGTTTGTGATTGTTCAACCGTGATAACACCATCGTTGCCAATCGTTTTCATAGTGTCAGCAATAATTTTTCCAACTTCTTCACTGGCGGAAGAGTTAGAGGCGACATTAGCAATATCTTCCCCAGTTTTAATTTCAGTTTTGATAGCTTGTAATTCTTTGACAACGGCTTTAGTGGCCTTATTAATACCACGGCGAATAGCCATAGGGTCAGCGCCAGCTACGACATTTTTAACACCTTCTTCGATAATGCTTTGGGCCAAGACGGTAGCAGTTGTGGTGCCATCACCAGCTACATCGTTAGTTTTTGAGGCCACTTCCTTAATAACTTGGGCGCCAATATTTTCAATAGCCGTGGTGGCTTTTTCTTTTGGGTCATCCGAAATAGTGCCTAGTTCGATTTCTTTAGCGATCGTGACGCCGTCGTTAGTAATAACAGGGGAGCCATATTGTTTTTCTAGAATTACATTCCTTCCTTTTGGTCCCAGAGTCACCTTGACGGTGTCTGCTAGTTTGTCTACGCCATGTTTTAAAGCTAGACGGGCTTCTTCACCTGATAGAATTTGTTTAGCCATAATAATCCTCCTTTATTAAACACGAGCTAGAATATCTTCTTCTTTAACGATGAGATATTCTTCGCCGTTAATTTTAATTTCTGTCCCAGTATATTTACTGCAAACAACTTTTTCTTTAACTTTGATTTCTTTGACATCTTTGCCAATAGCTACAACAGTAGCAATGTCTGGTTTTTCTTTAGCGCTGTCTGGCAAAATAATACCAGAAGCGGTAGTCTCAGTTGCAGTTATCTTTTGCAGGACAACACGATCTGCTAATGGTTTAATCATAAATACCCCTTTCTTAATTAATAATTAAAGATAGTTTTTAGCACTCTAAGCACTAGAGTGCTAGTAACTATTGATTTTAATTAATCTTCAAAGCTTTGTCAAGATTTAAAGGGTGTTTATCTTTAGGAGAACATCAAAAGATTAATTGTTGTCTTGAAAGTTCCTATAAATAGAGTCAAAATCGCTTGGGTAGCTTTGCGTGGCCCTCTTGGCTTCTTCCTCGAGTCTTTTCTTGCGAGCGTCTTCCATCATTGATTCAGCAATAGTTACTCCAGTCTTTTCTGGTTGATCACTATTAACAAATTCATCATTGATCATAACATCAATATCATGAGTTAGAGGCTGGTTGGTTGAAGTGGTTGTTGTGTTTGATCCAGTGATTAAGTTTCTTCTTAAATTAGCTTGTTTTTCTTCTTCTCTCATAGCAGCTTCAGTCTCTCGATATAGTTGTTTAGCCCATTCGGGGACATCTTCAGATTCATTTTCAGTTCCATTAATTGGCTCCGGTAAGGGCACTCTTACTGGTTGATTATTGACTGGTTCTTCCTGTACGGGTTGTTGTTGGGTTGGACTTGATGTTGGGGTAGGGTTCAATTCTGGTTGTGGTTCAGGTGGAGTAGTTTGTTCTCCAACAGGTTCTGGTTGTGGTTCAGGTGGAGTAGTTTGTTCTCCAACAGGTTCTGGTTGTGGTTCAGGTTGTTCCTCTACTGGCTGTTCTGGCTCTGGTATGGGTTGTTCAGGTCTTGGTTCTTGGCCGTTGGGTCCTCCAGGCTTCTTCATAGTGTCTCCGCGAACAGATTTGGTGCCTGGCGCGTGTAGACCAGTTACGAAGGCGATGAGTTTTCCGGCAGTGTCAGCTAATTTAGAGACAGCTTCAGTTGTATAGGTAGTGATAGTTTCTGTGATACTTCCGCCAGATTTTCCTAGCTCTGTAGCAATTGAAGTTAGAGGTTCTCCAAAGCGCTTAAGGGTTGAACCAACAGAGTGGACGGCTGGGGTAACCTTTCCGTTATTGATAGTAAAGTACTTATAGAGAGCATCACTGGCCTCAATAACCCAACGGCCTTTTCCGTTGACGGATTGGGCTGGCCCAGCTAGTAATACGACTTCCTTGCCATCACCAATTCTTTCTACAAAACGTAGCAAAACGTTGCCTTGAGTAATTTCATCAGCCACAACGTGGGATGTTCTACCCCCAAGGTCAAACTGATCAATAATAATTGCTCCGGTGTTAGAATCAAGCTTCAAATCTAATCCTAATTCTGAAAAGTCTGGAATTTTAGTCTTGTTGTCAGCCCAAAGCATGTCAGCAACATTTTTTACAGCACCACCATCAAGCTTGAGGGATTCACCGACTGGGACAGTAATATCTGTAGTCTGGCTAGTTTGGGTAACTTCAATACCAGCTTGCTTAAGGGTGCTAATGTGGGATGGGTCGATTGATCCATCAGGGTTTTTAGGAACATTAAACTTATTAACGCCGTCATCAAAAACAACATTTCCACCTTGATCAGTAACTGTTACAGATCTTGGTTTAGGTTGGACGTTGTATTTTTTAGGGTTGAGTATGTCAAGGACTGTTTGTGCTTGCCCGCCAGTAGCTTTTTCTGTGACATAGGCCATACCAACTGCAGAAGCTAAGCCAGCTGCTATAGCCACACTTCCGGAAATTAAACCAGCTCTTCTTCCGGTTTTATTAATATAGTTATTAACGTTGGTTTGCCATTTACTGACATTTGCTTCGCATTCAACTTGAGCCTGCTCACCAGTTAGGTTCATTACTTCACCAAAAGTGATTGTTCTTGTGCCGTAAGGTTCACTAGAATCGTCGACAGAAGAAATAGCTTGGTTTTTAAAAGCATCTGTTTCGACTGTTCGGCCAATGTTTTGGACGAGCATTGCCAAGGTGACTTTTTCTGATAAGTAGCTTTCGTTAGTGCTGGCAGAGAAGAGGTTTAGAGCAAATCCAGCGGTATCTTTTGATGATTTTAAAGTTTTAGTCAAAACGTTTCGGCCCGCATCAAGGTTAGCAATCTGTTCAGATCGTTGGTTGTAGTCATCCTCAAAGTCCATGATTGTTTTGACTTTGGCGTAGTGTTGAGCGAGAAGATAGGCGTCATCAGGAGTTAAGTCGGGTTTAAGTTCATAATTACTAATATCATTAGGGTTCCAACCTATTGGATCGCCACTTTCGTCTCTTTCTAAGCCAGTAACTGGTTGCATAAAACGCATGAAGAAGCTAATTCCTTCAGCCATAGGCATTTGTTCAGGTTTGAGTTTTTCTAAAGTAGAAGATACCTTCTCTCTCTCTACAACACCTTCTGCATAAGCTAATTCATCAGGGGACAGGTCAGAACGGTAATCTCCAGCTTCATTTAGGTAGGGTTGGATTTCTCTCTTACCGCGCCTAGATAAATTAAAGCCGTTCTCTCTTTCTACATTAGTTGATGCCATACTACCTTGTTCGCTTGCTCGTCGTCGGCCCATATATCGCCCCCATGCGCCAGCGGCGACGGCACTGACACCAATACCAACAAGAGTGCCGATGCCGGGGGCAAAGGCTGAACCAATTATTACTCCGGCTGTCATGGTGACAGTTTGCTTTGCGCCTCGGACAGCTAATCCAGACGCCACACCAGTGGCAATCCATGTGCTAGCCACAAAACTAGCTTTACCGATGGCACTACCGACGTTGTATTTTTGTCCTAATTTATCTACTTTTCTTAAGTAGGAGATATCCTCGTGATTATTAGCGCCAATTCTTCCTTCACCAACTCGGATTTCCATGTCTTGGATCATAGCTTCAACATTAGCTAAGCCTTCTTGATGAAGAGCTGAAGCCGAAAGAGTAGTTAAGATTTCTGAGGCATTGTCAGCATAAACTCTTAATTCATGAGCTTCTGCGCCATTGGCAGTGGCTAAGATTCCAGAAATCTCAGCAGAGTATCTAGTGTGAATCTCTGCTCTTTGTTCTGCTGATAAACCGGTTGAGCTAATAGCTGTGACATAGTTTAAAGCCGTTTCTCTAATTTGGGTAGCTGTTTCGGAACTAGCTTCGACAGATGATCCTAGTGGACCTAAGTCATTAGCTACGGCTTCTAAAAAGGCTTGGTGGATTGTTGTTGGTAAAGGAGATCCTTCCGCTGCCAAGACTTTGTCTAAGTCTTCAAAAGTTAATGGTCTTCCTTCAGCTTCAGTTCTTAGAGTGTCAATTAAATCCTTAGCTCTAGCAGTATTTGTATTGAGTTTAAATAAAGAGTTATATTTTAGTCTGCCTTTAGCCCACTTTATAACATTTTTACATTCTCTAAGGCGTAGACTTTGTTGTTCTTTTTCGTCTGCTTCTTTGGCGGCTGACAAAAGCTTGCGTTCGAGATCCCCTTCTTTGCTTTTACCGCCGACTAATACGAGATTGAAATCTGGGGCTTTTTCATCGGTTTCATCACCTTCAGGATCATCTTCTCCGTCTTTGCCCTTTTTGCCGTCCTTGCCATCTTCACCATCGGTTGGTTCAT
>CAZEWP010000002.1:18174-25750 GCA_964516285.1 uncultured Saccharimonas sp. (SeqCode) | reverse complement strand
CTTCACCATCGGTTGGCTCATCTTCACCATCGGTTGGCTCATCTTCACCATCGGTTGGCTCATCTTCACCATCGGTGTTATTCGCTCCAGCCATTTCAGCTTTTATTTTAGCAAATCTAACATCTCTAATATTTTGTGAAGCCGTTTCGTCATTAGCATCTTTTGCTAGTTTTTCTAAAACAGCAAGTTCAGCAATCGACATATCTTCATACTTTCCGTCATGGAAGTCTTTTTCGTCAGGTAGAGCGTTGAAGTCTACTGCTTCTTTTTCGCCAGATTCTGGGCGAGATAAGAGGTAGGCTTTAGTTTTTTCGAGACTTTGTTGACGAGCTTTCATGTCATTAATCTCTTGTTCGGATTTACCGTCCATAAAGGCGGTTGCCAAATGGCGCTTAATATCTTCTAGGTCTTTTTCTGTATCAGCTAGCCAATCACGTCCTTGGTTTTTGCCATCAGCTTCGGTGGTATTTTTTGGGGTGTCCTCTGGGGTTGGTTGGGAGTCTACGGTTTCTGGGGCAGTGGAAGGATTATTCTTGCCTGCTTCTTCAGCTTTTATTTTAGCAAATCTAACATCTCTAATATTTTGTGAAGCCGTTTCGTCATTAGCATCTTTTGCTAGTTTTTCTAAAACAGCAAGTTCAGCAATCGACATATCTTCATACTTTCCGTCATGGAAGTCTTTTTCGTCAGGTAGAGCGTTGAAGTCTACTGCTTCTTTTTCGCCAGATTCTGGGCGAGATAAGAGGTAGGCTTTAGTTTTTTCGAGACTTTGTTGACGAGCTTTCATGTCATTAATCTCTTGTTCGGATTTACCGTCCATAAAGGCGGTTGCCAAATGGCGCTTAATATCTTCTAGGTCTTTTTCTGTATCAGCTAGCCAATCGCGTTCCTTATCTTCATTATTAGTTTCAGTGTTATTTTCTTGGTTTGGTTGGGAGTCTGCTGTTTCTACACTAACTTCTGGGGGAGTAGAAGTTGGGATAGATTCTGGGGTGGTGAGCTCACTCATAATAGGCGTTTCTCCTTCATTATTTTTTATAGCTTGATTTAAGGCATCTACCACTAGCTGATCTTCTTCAGTTGGTTGTTCAGCTTTGGACACATTGTGGATTGCTTTGCCAATCTGATCAAAAGCTGGGGTTTCAGCTAACTCTTCAACAAGCTCTTGATGCTCATTATTGTCTTCTCCTACTTCGTTACTAGGTTGAATGTCTTGATTGTCTGGTATATGTTCTGCCACGTTATGCTCCTAAGTAGGCAATACGAAACCTCGTTAAAGCCCGTTGTGTTATTTCATTTATATTTATACCACATTTTTCAATAAAAGCTAGTATTATGCTATCAGTGGCATCTCCTTTTTCTAACATAGCTTCGTAATCAGAGATTTGACTAGGGTTCATCGCTGAAACTAATTCTAAGCGGATAGTTTTATCGATGGCTTTTCTGACCTCGTCGGCCATGGTTTCTTTTAGACCATCATCAGCGAAAGGTGTTTTTAGTTCGACGAATTGTCTAGCTAAAACCATAATCGGATCTTCTATTTGTTTGTCTTCTTGCATAAATTCCCCCTGTTTAGCAATAAATTAATACTTATGCTTTAATTTTACCATAAAAATTATTAAAAGTGTTAAATTAATGCTACAATAATAATTATGAAAAAACTTTTTATTGTGCCTGTTCTTCTAGTTTTCACGGTAGCTGGAGGGTTATATTATTTTGTATCAAAACAAATTATGTCTAATAAAGGAGAAGTTCAATCGGCTTTTGTGGCGGGTAATTCTTCTAACGACTATATTATAGATGTGCGAGATTTTGCAGAATACAAAGAAGGCCATATTAGTGGGGCTATAAATATTCCTTTGTCACAGATTAGGGATTTTGATGTAGCAAAGCTTGGAGAAAAACAGAGAATTTTGGTTTATTGCCAAACGGGTAGTAGAGCTGACTTAGCGGTGACGATATTGAGACAGAGAGGTTTTAGAAATGTCACTAGTTTGGGCTCACTAGATAGTGTTAAAAGTAAATTTAATAAGGTTTGTTCCGGCGAAAAGGTTGATTGCTAATGATTAAGAAATTTTGGCTTAGTTTAGGATTGTCTCTAGTTTTAGTATTGGGTTTTTTAGGTAACGGTGTCGCT
Source organism: uncultured Saccharimonas sp. (SeqCode) (assembly GCA_964516285.1). Taxonomy (GTDB): domain Bacteria; phylum Patescibacteriota; class Saccharimonadia; order Saccharimonadales; family Saccharimonadaceae; genus UBA1547. The sequence goes on along the minus strand of CAZEWP010000002.1, from coordinate 23,613 downwards.
CGGGCGGTTAACCAGGTGGATTTACATTTGTTTTATGGTAACACCTGTCCTCACTGTGCAAAAGAAAAAACTTGGCTGGAAGGTATAAAGCAAAAATATCCAAATTTAAAAGTTCATCTGTATGAAGTCTATGAAGACAAAGAGAACCAGGATTTAGTTAAGGCTGTGGCTGAAAAAATAAATATTTCTATGATGGCAGTGCCTTTAAATATAATTGCTGACCAGGTTATTATTGGTTTTTCAAGTGGGGAAATTGAGGAGGCAATTAAATATTATTCAAATAATAGTTATCAGGATATTGTTTCTAGTGTTAAGGCGTCAATAGTTAAAGATAAGGCTAAGGTAGCTAAGCAGAAAGCTGAAGAGGAGGCTAAGCAAGAGTCGGAAAAGAAAATTAAGTCTCAAAAATCGTCTGAAAAAATTGTTAAGATTCCTCTATTAGGGCGTATTAATATTATGAAATACTCCTTGTTGGCTATAACGGTTATCTTAGGTTTAGCCGATGGCTTTAATCCTTGTGCTGTGTGGGCTTTAGTTTTTCTAATGGGATTATTAATTGGTATAGGTGACCGTCGTCGGATGTGGCTACTAGGTGGGGTCTTTATTTTTGTTTCAGCTTTAGTTTATTTCTTGATTTTATCGACATGGTTAAATACTTTTCTCTTTCTAGGGTCTTTTCGTCTAATGAGTATCGGGATTGGACTCTTGGCCGTTGGTGGTGGGGCTTGGAGTATTTATAGTTCTTGGAAGCAACGCAACGAAACAAGTTGTAAGATTACTGCTTCGGCTAAGCGACAAACATCCTTTAATAAAATGCGCCAATGGTCGCAATCAAGCAAACTACTGTTGGCGGTTGGCGGGATTGCTGTTTTAGCGGTTACGATAAATTTGGTTGAGTTTTTCTGTTCGGTTGGCGCTCCAGCTACTTTCACTCAAGTTCTAGCTTCATCTGGACTAGCTACTTGGCAACGCTATGCCTATATTTTAATTTATACTTTCTTCTTTATGCTTGATGACATGATTGTATTTGCAGTGGCTATGGCTACTCTTAAAATTGCAAATATCTCAACTAAATATGCTAAGATCTCTGGTTTCATTGGTGGGGTTATTATGCTGGTTATCGGTTTCTTGTTGCTTTTTCGTCCTGAATGGTTATCTTTTAAGTAATTTTAATGAAGAGATTGAAAGATTTTATCCTCAAGCACAAGCGGTTACTAATAAGAATAATAGTTAGCCTTACCTACTGTTTAATTGTTGTTTGGTTTTTAGGTCTGTTGTCTCGGTATAACCAAGATAGGTCGATTGAAAAAACTTTTCAGTGGTTCTTAAAGTCTCCTCTTCTAATTTTACTTAACACCTCAATTATTATTTGGTTACTGTTATTCTGGGCAGTAATTCTTGGCCGTTGGTGGCGAGGATTTTTGGGGACATCTGTATTAGTTCTGGTTTTTGCAGTAGTTAATTATTTTAAGCAGACAATTAGGGGTGAGCCTTTTTATCCTAGCGATTTAATTTTAACAGGTGAAGCTACGAATATCTTAAAGGCCACCAAGTTGACTCCATCATTAGGTTTAATTTTTTTTGGGATAAGCCTAATGATAGCAGTGGTGGGTTTAAGATTCCTTTTTAAAAAGACTAAACCAACCTTAAAATTACGCTTGGCGGTTGGAGGGTTCTTGCTTTTATTTGCACCAGTTTCATACCAAGGTTTTTTAAGTAATTCGACTAACCAGAAAAGAATAGGAGTTGAAGATGCGATTTGGAACCAAAACCAAAACTATAAACAAAATGGGTCACTCCTAGCTTTTTTGATGCAGGCTCAATATATAAATGTTAAGAAACCAAAAGACTACAATCAAAAACTAGCAGAACAAATTTTAGAGAAGAATAAGCCAAATAAGAGCTTCTCTGGTAATCAACCTAATATTATTATGGTAATGTCAGAGTCTTTTTGGGATCCAGTACGGTTACCCGAAGTAGAATTTAATCTTGATCCTTTAGAAAAGGTGAGAGAGTTACAAAAAGAATCGCTATACGGTAACTTATTAGTGCGAACTTTTGGGGGCAATACAGCTAACACTGAATTTGAAACTTTAACTGGTTTCTCAATGAATTTTTTACCAGGTGGAGTGGCTTACCAACAGTATCTTAAACAGCCAGTCCCATCGGTTGTCAGTCTACTCAAGGGGCAGGGCTATTGGCTGGAAGCTATCCATCCATACGAGGCTTGGTTTTGGAATCGTCAAGAGGTTTACCCCAAAAAACTAGGTTTTGATACCTTTTTGAGCCTAGACGACTTTTCCAATAAACAAAAAAAGGGTGAATATGTTGCTGATGAGGCAGTTGTGGGCAAGATAATTGAACGTTATCAAAAACATAGAGAAAAAAATAGCCAACAAAAGTTTTTTGCCCATGTTGTGACTATGCAAAATCACGGCTGGTATAATCAAGGGCGTTATAAAGATGGGCAGTTGGTTAAGACTAGTTCAGCAATATTATCTGAGGAAGCTCTAGCCGAGATCGATGTCTATAGTCAAGGCGTCAAAGATGCTAGTGACAGCTTAGCACAACTAGTTGAATATTTTCGCGGACAAGAGGAGCCAACTATCATTGTTTTCTATGGTGACCATCTACCAACACTCGGAACTAATTTTTCATACTACCGTCAGACAGGCTATGTCAGCAAAGAGGATTTGTCAGATAAGGATAGCTTAAAGCTCTACCAAACACCATTTTTGATTTGGTCAAACACTCAATCTAAGGGCCAAGACTTGGGTTCCATACGAGCTAACTTCCTCTTTCCGACTATTATTGAAGAGTTTAATTTAAAATCCAGTTCTTTCTTTGAGTTGCTACGTAAAACTCCCGATAGTGCTAAGAATTGCGCAATAAAATGCTGGAGCGAGGAGGGGTTTGTGGAGGCTGGTAACTACAGTGATGTTTTTCAAAAACAAGCTACGGCACAGTATTATTATTTGTTTGACAAGAATAGTAATTTTATTCAAAGCTATGATACTATTAAACAGTGAGCGGGTGTAGTTCAGTTGTTAGAATGCTTCCTTCCCAAGGAAGAGGTCGAGAGTTAGAGTCTCTTCACCCGCACCAAATTAGAAATTTAATTATAAGCATTTATTTGTGCTAAAATAGAAGTATGATAAATCAGGCTAGAGGGAAGCTGGTTATTCCTAATCGTCAAATAGCAAGTCGTCCGGATAGGTCGCTAGTGAAGCCTGTTAATGATCTTACCCGAACTCAACAGTCATTGACTGTTCCAATTGATAGCCTACCAGCTACTACCCAAAATAAGGAGGTCTTAAAGACCGATTCAAGTTCGGTTGCCACACAACCAATTAGAGCTCTACCAACTATTCCGGTTATGCAGACAGTAGCTGTTGCGCCGGTTCAACCGAAACCACTTCCGCCAGCTAAGCGAGTTGTTGACAGTTTAATTTTGCCAACTAAACCACCAACCCCTATAGCAATTCCTAAAGAAACTAACTTAGAAGAGGTGACGGCGAGTTCTCAGCCGGTGGCTAACGAAGATATAAAGATTATTAACTCTTTGAATCAAGAGCCAGTTGTTAAAGCCCAGTCTGGTAAGGGGGCTCATGATCAGCCAAACGCATCGTCTAAAAACAAGAAAAAAGGTTATCGTTTTTTTAAATCAAAAATTTCTTTAGGAGTTTCAGTTTTGATGATTGGTGGTCTGTCGGGGGCGATTGGTTACACCACCTGGCAGGTTGCTGGTGTCTTTGTTGATGACAAGCCTTCTGAAGTGGCTGTTTTAGGAGCTAAAACCACGCAAACCTCTAATCAAATAGAAGTATTAGAGGTTAATGGTAACTCTCTGCGGGTTGTTAGCCAGCCTACTTTAGCTTTTACTAAGGATCAGATAGTTGAACCCAGCCAAACACTCTTTTCGCAAGGAATTTTTTGGTTAGATTATGCAGTTCTAGCCAATCTTAACCAACAAGCTCGGCTCACCACTAAAGGTGCTGGCCGGCAAACAGACTATCGCTATAAAGATACTTGGGAGATTAAGCAATTAAGCGGTGTAGCCTCAATTTTACCAGCCCAAAAAGAAGTTGTGCTTGTTAGCTATAATCAAACGACCGACAGTTGGTCGGTCGTAATCTTCGAACAGCTTTAACAGATTTTTGTCTTTTACTCTCTCATAGCATCGAGTGGGCTGATGCGAGAAGCGCGTCGAGCTGGGAAGTAGACCACTATAAGACCGATTAAGAGAGTGGCAGTTAGACTGGTTAAAATAAGAAGTGGCGAGAAATGGAAGGAGGATAGGCTTTCCATAACACCGTTACTACGAGCATAGATATTTAAGAAGATATCAGCTATTTTGCCCAGGATAAAGGCCAAGACAACCCCTAAGAATCCACCAATAAGCGATAGCATCAATGCTTCAGCTGTAAAGAGTCGGCGAATATCTTTTTGTTGTGAACCGAGTGTTACCATTAGACCAATCTCTTTAGTTCTTTCCAAGAGAGTAATAGTCAAAGTGTTGAACATACCCAAGACAGCAATAATTAAACCAATTCCTCCAAAGCCAATCAAAACGATTTGAAGAATTTGAAAGATACGATCAATCTCAGAAAGGGTATCAATCGGTGAAGCAGTATTAAAGCCTCGGCTCTCAATTTCGGTGCGGATTTTTTGAATATGGTCACGCGAACTAGCTAAGACTTTAAGCTGGGTGGCTTCTGTTAATCCTTTATTTTCGACCGCTAGGTTAGAGATGAAAACTTCTGAGCCACCTTCGCTTTCAATGACACCTTTAATAGTGGCGTTAATAGTGATTTCTTTAGCCTTTTCATCGTCATCATTAGGCTTGAAGGTGATAGCAATGTTACGGTCAAGAGCTTCTTTGTTATTATTAATGCCCTGCATTTTTAAGAAAGAAGAGCTAACAACAGCCGATTGGCTATTATCTAAGTTAATCTGGCCAACCAGTTTATTGAAAGAGTTCATATCAAAATAGTTTTTATCAACAGCGTAAACTACTGAAGAAGATTCTGATTCGTTAGTTTTAATTTTGCCAGCAATGGTATAGATTTTGCCAATTTTTTCAATGTTGGCAATACCAGCTAATGATTGAATTGTCTGACTATTAAATTTTAAAGATCTAGCTTGGACAGAATCAACATCAATCGTTTTAATTGACTTAGAGCCAATCACTTGGTTTTCAACCAGTTTCTGTAAACCGATTCCAAAGGAAATTAAAAAAACAATGGCGCTGACACCAATAATAACACCCAAGATGGTTAAGAAAGTTCTTAGGGGGCGTGAGAAGAGGTTTTTTTGCGCTATTTTAAGAATAGCGTTTAATCTCATTGATGTGTGGTTGGAATTTGTGTTAGCCATAGTTTATAAATCCTTTATTTGTTTAGCTTCTTTAGATTGTTCAAAGAACCCACCAGAGAACTG
>CAZEWP010000002.1:0-18164 GCA_964516285.1 uncultured Saccharimonas sp. (SeqCode) | reverse complement strand
TAGTGGCTGATGAACCGACCGGTTCTCTAGATTGCCACAACGGAGATCTGGTTATGAGTGCTTTCACTAGGTATAAAAACGACCACCATTCGACAATAATCCATATTATGGGTGACTAGGATAATTGTCGAATGGTGGTCGTTTTTATACCTAGTGATAGCACTCATAACCAGATCTCCGTTGTGGCTATCTAGAGAACCGGTCGGTTCATCAGCCACTAAGACAAGTGGGGTTTCAACTGTTGCTCGAGCCATAGATAACCGTTGTTGTTGACCAATAGACATCACAGCTGGCCGGTAGGTTTTAAAGTCAGTCAAACCAACTCGATCAATGGCTTCAGAAGCCTTTTGAAGAGCGTTGGGCATATTTTCACCAGCTAAGAGTAAGGGGAGGGCCACATTTTCATTGGCATTTAAACTGTTGACCCAACTATTAACCTGAAGAATAGTCCCATAATTACGAGCCCTAAAGAGCGCGCGTTGGTTATTGTCGAAAGAATAAAGATCTTTACCATTAACTAGCACTTGACCAGAAGTTGGAGGTAGTAAGCCAAGTAAAGTATTAAGAATCGTTGACTTACCGCTACCAGATGGTCCATAGATGATAGTAAAGCTATTGCGATGGATAGAGAAGTTTAGGTTATTAAGAACGGTGGTTTGTCCGATTTGGGTATTAAAAACTTTAGTAACGTTCTTGAATTCTATAATAGTATTGTCCATTTAGTTAGCTCCAATCCCAAAAATGTTTCTTAATGAGTTAAAGATGATAGTAAAGACATCTTCAAAGCCCCTACCAACAATGGCCGACTGGTTTGAACCCTTTCCTTCATTACCAGCTTTATCTTTGGAGACTGGTTGGAGTTGGTAAATGCTAGAAGTGGAGAGATCAGAGATGACGACAGTATGCTCTAAACTAAGCTCGCTACTTTCAACTGTCTTATTGTTATAGTTACCAGGTGCTCCTTGACCAAAAGCTATCTGGCTAGTGGCTGGTTCGTCAGTTTGCCAAGTAACAATAACCTGACCTTTAGCTTCAGATCCCTTACCACGGACAGCGGTTTCAACAGTCACCTTACTAATCTTTGGCGGGCGAGTATCTAGGGCAGTGCGGAAGGTGTGGGTGTCAGAAACAGCTAGATTATCGCTAGCATCACGCGAACGAGCGACAAGAGAATAGTCACTATCATCTTCTAAGCCAGAAATAATCATTTCGTGCTCAATTACTAATTTAGCATCGACGGCTTCTTGGGTTTGTCCGCCAACCACCCCATAAGTTAAAGAACTATTAGTCGGGACATTGGTGAGCCAAGTAACTTTAGTGGTGTTACTAGCTTCGTCAACTATCGGCTGGAAGCGTAAGTTAGAGATACGAGGACGAGTCATGGTGTTAAAGGAATAAACATTACCAGAGTATTCGTAACCATCTTCGTCAAAGCCATTAAGTTTAACAAAATATTTTTGCCCATCGAGAAGGTTTTTGAGCGATAGAGAATAACTACTCTTAGCTGGAGAGGTGTTAACTGAAGCTAGCCCACCGAAACCTTCCGTTAGGCCATAGAGTAAGTTGGCTTTATGTGAATACTGGGCAGTAAAGTTCACATTAGCACTATCAATCGTAATATCGTTGATATCTACTTCCGAGAAGATTGGAGCTGGTAAAGTCTCAAAGCTTTGTTCAATACTGCGGTTAGTGCAATCTCCCTTACAGGTTTTAGTGTCTGTAGTCTCTACTACATAATAGTAAGTGGTGCCAGGTTGGAGGTTTTCTAGCTTAACCAAGTGATTAGTCAAGCGATCGGAGTTTCCAACTTCTTGATCAAAGTATTCGCCACTAGCTAGACCAAACTTAACTCGACTGTCACCAACTCGTTCCGTTTGCCAAGTAATAGTCGCTTTACGGGTTCCTAGCCCAGAGACTTGGGGTTTAGTTCCAGCCACAAAAGCTGGTGGGGAAGTAAAGTAGCCAACTGGTCTTTCGGTTAAGATATCGGTGTAGTCGCTACAACTATTAGCCTTATCACAAGCCTTTAGGCGGTAAGAGTAGTCTTTTTCTTCTAAACCACTGTCAATAAAGCTTAAATTAGTTTTAGAAGTAGAAACATGACCTTCTATCCAAGTGTCACCACCATCTTCTGAGCGATCAATAACATATTTATCTACAAAGTCGGCACCGGTGGTTGGAGCTTTCCAAGTTAGAGCTAATTGTAAAACACTCTTATTTGGATCATCATTCCGCGAAGAAATATCAGCTACACTAAAGTCTTCTGGAACATCTGGGTTTAAAGTATCAGCATAGAATTTAATTGTGGCTACGTTATTGGCGGTATCTGGAATAATAATGTCTGGAGCAAGAGGGTTACTATTATCATCTCCAAACTCATAATTATAGGGGCTAAAGCGACCAGCTTGGTTAACAGTCATCACATAAAGGGTGTTTTCCCCCTGTTCTTTAGCATAAGCACCCTCTGGTAAGCTAGTTTGACCAACAGCTGTCAAGTTACAGTTTGGTGGTAAGCCAGTCTCAGGGTCAATGGTAATATTTCCATTACCGTCAAAAGTAAATGGTTCATTGACACTCCAACAGTAACGAGCCTTGTCTTTCTGTCCAGTAAACATTTCCGTCCAAAAGTTCATAGCTTCGGCACTAGCATAAGCCTCCTCTTTCCACTCTTCACAACTAAGAATATCGCCAGCACTACCAGCCTTAGAACAGTCTTCGCCACCACCAGACATCACATAGACAAGATTATAAAACATTTGATAAAAGACACTATCAGTTGGCTCTGGAGCATTCCAGTTAAAACTAAAAGCGTTTATTTGGTTTTGGATTTTTTCGCTATTTACATCAAGTGGTTCTCCAGTTAGGTTTTTCGGAGTGCCAGACCAGAGTTTTGTGTTGTATAGATTCATGTTAATGGGTGGTATCTCCACCATCATGTCATAGTTCCAAGTTACGCCAGCTTCTGTAACAGGAACAATCGCAGTCATCATAACACCAGTACCAAAAGTATCATGTAAGATGTTGTTTAAGTAGCCAGGATTATCTGGGTGAGTGGTAAGAGTTCCTTTTGAGTAATCATAAACATCATGAACCCAAGCATCGTAATCGTCGTGGTAAGATTTTTGGGCGGGTCCAACAAAGTTTTCTGGATAATTCTCTGGATCACAAGGATCTCCGCTATCACTCATCAAGAAACTTTCTATAAAATCTGCTACACAGTACTTTAGCCCCAAAAAGGGTGCGCCATTTTTTGCACTACTAAAGCCAAACAAACTACCCTCGGTGCTTGTGGTGATTTTCCAATCAATTGTTTGTTCGATAGTTGACCGAGGGCTTTCTTGAAAATCAAAAACATTATTACCCTGCACACGGTTATCGCAAACATAGTTTATAGCTAGAGAGTTAATAGGACTAAAGTTATCGCTGTTGTCTAGAGCTTGGATGTGAAAGTAGTGTTTTTCACCGAAGCCTTTATCATCGATAAACGGTGTGCTGTACTCGGAGAAAATATCAGCTAGATTAAGGGAAAGGTTGGTGGTAAAATAAGCACAATCTTCAGAGTTCGGGCCAGAGTTGTAATTTAGTCGACCAGCAGTGGTGCGGAGGTCAGGGTTTTCGTCAGTGCCGAAATACAAACAATAGCCTTTTATTCCACTTTCATTGGGGCCATCAGTGGATTCACCCCATTTGATCTCAGTGTGTCTGTCTAGGTATCCATCGCCGAATTCATCTTTTTTATTGTCTGGTATGTAACCATGGGCAAAATAGCCTTCTTTTTTTGTTTCCTCGCCATTTTCGGTTTTTAGTTCACTGACGAGTTGGCCAGTAACTAAGTTTGTAACGGTTATATAGGTGATTTTATTAGGGGCATTAGTATCGTTATCGTAAGGTAGTTTTATATCATTTAATCTAAAGTTTTGGGCTTCTTGAGGTGAGGGTGGGGTAAGAAATAGCTGATATTGAATATATCGACCAGTAGATTTTATGCAGTTTGAGGACAGCAAGTTACTGTTTGGTGATATTAGATTACACTCACTCCAATCTATTTCTGATAAACCATCCAATGAGTCACTGTTTTTAATTTTCAATAAAACAAAATCGTTATTATTAGAGTCAATAGTAATTTTATTAGATTCTTTAATAAAGCTACCACCCCCTAGGTCAAAAACAGAGGAAATCAAAAATCCCAACAACCCCTCAACTAGAGGGTTGGGGAGTTTCAGTTCGCCTGAGGTAGTGGTGTCAAGGTTATAAGCTTCTTGATACTTATTGTAATTAGGGGTAGTAGCGTCAATTGGGTCGGTGGAGGATTCTACTCCGCCACTCCAATCAGTTTGCACTAATTGTTTAATGTCAGCCTTGGTTTGGATTAACGAAAAAATTGAGATTGTTAGAACAATTGCCAATCCTAAGACATACTTTAAGTTTTTTAGTGAAAATATTTTTTTCATAACCCCTCTCTCTTTGTTTCCCCTCGTTATATTATACTTTAAATTATTGTATCACGCTTGTGGTTATCTTGTAAAGATTGTTTGCTAGCTATTTATAACTCTTGATAGTTTTGTTACTTGGTAGACGGACTAGGTCGTTCATGTTCATGGTTTTATAATATTGAAAACGAGCAAAATAGTAAGGGAGATGAGCGAGTCTTTTGCCGGTGGTAATGTCTTTTTCTTGCATGACTGTAAAGTAATCTTTGGCGACGACTTTATCGCTGAAGAAGTCGATATAGTAGCTTTTGGTTTCGTCGGTGATTTTACCTTCGGCTTTAAGTTGAGCGAGGATTTCGTCGGTGAATTTGATGAGATTAGCGTCGTCAGTGATGTTGGTGTAGTAGATATAGTGGTTGTTATGGGTGGTAATGGCTTCATAGAAAGGAGCTTTATCACTGTCGTCCTCGGTTTGGGTTTTGGGTTTGCCTTCTTTCATTTCTTTGGCGAGCTTTTCGAGTTTTTTAACGTCTAGCTTGCTGTCAGTTTTAGTCTCAGGGGCTAGCTTTAAAAGACTAGGCTTGATAATGATGACCGCTAAAAAACCGATCAGGAGAGCTACTAGGGCTGAGAAGATTAGTTTAAAGACTTGTTGGTTCTTCGGGCTAGCGAAGAGTTTGAGCCTGACTAACTTGTTTGGTTTTTTGATTAATAAGAATAGAAAAGTGCTACTACCTAAAAGCAAGATAGAACAAATAATAATTAAAAATATTCGTAACCCCATAAGTCTTTTTATTATAGCAAATAATTATTTTAATATGCAATCCGCTTATTCTTGACAGGGTTTTTGGGCTTTGCTAGTATAGTCAGCACGCCTTTTGGTTAGAGAAAGAACTAATGGTCGAACACCAAAGGCTGTACATAATTAGGAGTATCAAACACATGCCGATTGCCGTCGAATTTGTGTCATCAAGGCGCAAAAAGATAGCTGTGGATGTGGTGCCAGCACAGTGGCAAGTTTATATTGCCCAGTAAAAAAAGAATAAAAACAAAACACCCCAAGGCACCGGGGTGTTTTTGGTTGTTTGTTAAAATTATTCAGCTTGATTGATGGCTGATTCGATTAAAGCGAGATAATCATCTGCGGAGCTAATTTTTTCGCGATCGATTAATTTACCGTTAATAAAAAGGGTTGGGGTGGCAGTTACATTTTGTTTGGTAGCCAAGGCTTTGTCGTATTTTATTTTTTGGCTAATCTTTTGATTTTCGTCTTTTAAGTCTTTTTTAAATTTCTCTAGATCAAGTTTTAGACTAGAAGCATATTTTTCCATAAGCTTTATGCGTTGTTCGGCCGTGGCAAGGCTAATTTCTTGTTGGTTTTTAAAAATTAAATCATGCATTTCCCAGAATTTATCTTGCAAACCAGCCGCTTCAGCGGTAGTAGCCAGCGCTTCAGAGTGCGGGCCAACAAAGGTTAGATGGCGCAAAACTAAAGCGACTTTGTCTGAGTATTTAAGGGCGATTTCATGAATAAAAGGTGCGAAGCTGGCACAGGCGGAACATTGAAAGTCACTATAGACAACTAAGACAACAGGGGCGTCTTTTTTCCCGAATATCTGGTCGCCGATTTGACCATTTTCCTCCTTGGCGGTTTGAATAGTGGTTGGGTTGAGTTTAGATTGATCGATTTGGATAATTGGTTTGGTTGAGGCTAGTAATAATAGAAAAAGACCCAGGGTAGCGGTTAAAAAGATAATCCAACGGGTTTTGTTCATAGTTGTCTCCTTGATTTAAGTAGTGGTTGCTTTATTTTAGCAAAAAAAATTGGCAAAGGGTAGCTTCTTAGACTATTATTAGAAGTAAGATGCTTAAGATTGGTTTAGTAATAGTTAATTGGCTAGCTTTAATTCTGTTTGAGGCCTTCCAAGCTGATCGAGGGTCTACGAGTTGGCGGGAGTTACAACGCCAAGCTCAGACTGGTTCTAAATCAGCCAAACGGCAGATTGATAAAATTCAAGCTTTAGTTAGTGTCTTATCTCTTCAAAAAGTGATGCAATTAGTTTTAGGGGTTAGCTTGATGGGGTTGCTGTTTTCTCAGCTTAGCTGGTGGGCGATTATCTTATGGTTATTTTTAATCTTGGCTGTGGGGTGGTTGAGTCGGCTGGTTTTTTTCCGCCAATTAACTAGGCGATGTTATTCTAAATTAGAACCTAGGATTTTAGCGATTATTAAAAAATCCCCTCTTATTCCAAAATTAGTTAATCGGTTTTTGGTGGAGGATTTAGTGGCTGATTTAAAGTTATCTTCTAAGGAAGAATTACAGAGCTTAATTGAAGGGGCTGGCGAGGTGCTTGATGAAAGGGGTTGTCAAAGATTAGCTGGTAGTTTGGTTTTTACTAGTCAAAAAGTGGTGGCTATTATGACACCAAGAGAAAAAATTGATTTTTTGCGTCGAACAGAATTTCTTGGTCCTTTAACGCTTGATGATTTACATCGGCGTGGGCATAGTCAGTTTCCAGTGATTGGACGCGACCTTGATCAGGTGGTTGGTATTTTAGATATTGCCGATTTATTGTCGTTAGATATTAAAAAGTCGGCCTCAGCCGAAAAGATTATGAGCAAAAAAGTTTATTATGTTAAACAAAACGAGACGCTTGAACAGGCCTTAGCCATCTGTTTAGAGAAAAAAGCCCAGCTTTTAATTGTGACTAATCAGCAAAAACAGACAGTTGGTTTGGTGACCCTAAGAGACATTATTGAGGTTTTGTTGGGTTATTCGGTTCTAGATATTGAACCGCAGACTAAAAAAGACAATTAAAAAACTAGCGAATTAAGGTTTAAGGTGTTACAATAAACTTTACTTATGACAAGAATATTAGCTCGAGATTTACAAACCAAAATTAACCAAACTGTCACTATTAAAGGTTGGCTCCATAAAAAACGCCTACTTGGTGGTTTAAATTTTATTACCATTAGAGATAGGAGTGGTTTAACCCAAACTTTAGTTGAGGATAAGGCGGAGATGGAAAAACTCCGAGGCTTGCAAACAGGCACAGTCTTAACAGTGACTGGTTTAGTAGTGGCGGACGAACGAGCGCCGGGTGGAGTAGAATTACATGAGGTTAAGATTGAAGTAGAAGTGCCAGTTACTGATGAGCCACCGATTGAAGTTGATAAGCCTATTTCGCATCGACCAGACCATCTAGATACTTTATTTGAAAACCGAATTTTGAATATTCGTAATATTCAGGAACAGAAAATCTTTAAGATTAAAGCTAGCTTAACGCGCTACTTAAGAGAGTTCTTAGATAATAATGAGTTTATTGAAATGGATACCCCTAAATTATTAGCTGGTGCAACGGAAGGTGGGGCTGAGGTTTTTAAACTGGACTACTTTAATAAGGTTGCGACTTTGGCTCAAAGCCCACAGTTTTACAAGCAGATTATGGTCGGGGCTTTTGAGAGAGTTTATGAAATTGGCCACGCTTACCGGGCTGAACCAAGTGCCACCACTAGGCATTTAACTGAGATTTTAATGTTGGATGTTGAAATGGGTTTTGTGGAAAACCATGATGAAGTTTTAGATACGATTGGTCAGATGGTGCAATATACTTTAAAGAAAACTTACGAAAAACATGCTGATGACCTAAAGTCATTAAATGCGCCAGAACTAAAATTGCCAGCTGATGGGCAGGTGCCACGGTTTACAGTCGCAGAAATTCATGAAATGTATACTAAAGCTACTAAAAATGATACCACTAAAGAAAAAGATTTAACACCTGATGAAGAGCGTTGGATTAGTGATTATGCTCGAAAGAAACTGGGCACGGATTTAGTTTTTGCGACTCGTTTTCCGATTGAAGCTGGTAAGTTTTACCATAAGTTTGACCGAGATGATGGAACTGTCTTGTGGGGAGATTTAATTTTTCGGGGAGTTGAGCTATCTACGGTGCCACTAAGAGAGAATAATTACAAAACAGTTATTAAGCAGATGAAAGAGGCTGGCTTAGATGTTAACTCGGAAGGATTAAAGTATTACTTGCAAGCTTTTAAATATGGTTTACCTCGTCATGGTGGTTGTGGTTTAGGGATTGAGCGGTTAACGCAAAAAACTGTTGGTCTGGCTAATGTTAAAGAAGCTTGTTTGTTCCCGAGAGATATTAATCGTTTAACACCATAGTTAAGATGAAGAAGCGTTGGTTGATTTTAGGAGCCTTAACCAGTCTTTTGGCGAGTGGTTGTTATTTAGTGTCGGCTCAACCAACCTTGCTTGATGCTAAAAAACAAGAATATATTAAGGTTAACTGTCCAGCCACTAAAAGCACTCTCAGTCGCTTACGTCAAAGCGACACCCTTTTAAGAGTTAACCGGGGGCAACTTTATGAATCAATTCAAACCCAATTGATTGAAAAATTTAATTCCCGAGTGGCCAGTAATCGGCTAGACGGGAGTGAGCTGAGGGCGATTAACAAAGAATACAATGATATGCTTGATGGTTTTAGAATTGACTATATAAGATACGAAGAGCAGTTGTCTAAAGCCATTAATATTGACTGCCAAAAACAACCCCAGAATTTTTATGAGGCGGTATTAGTGGCTCGTGGGGAACGCCAAAAGTTACACGAAGATATTTTAAAGATTAACCAAATCGCAAATAGATATCTTGAAGCTGTTAATAATCTACAAACAATGTTAACTACAGATAAAAATAATGGGGAAACCGCTGATGGAAAATAATCTTGACCAAGAAACAAAGCAGAGCCGACTGACTGGGTTTCGGCTTTTTTGGCTTTTAATTATGGCTGTTATTATTTTGGCTATTCTTTTAACCGGTCTTAGTTTAGTGCTTTATTACAAGAGCGGTTCAGCCCAATTAGATTTGAGTCGGCCAAGTTACAAAGATGTTCGTTCACAAGTTATAACTAAAGAGGAAACTTCTTTTAAGATTGACGGAGTGGGGGCGGTTGACGATAAGTTTATTAATGAATTTAAAGCTTTATACGAGCAACAAATTAAAAAAGCTGTAATGGTTGATTCCTTCGCTGGTGACCCACTGGATCCTAGTCAACTCTGGAGTTTTGAGGACGACAAAGTTAATTTATAGCGGTAATGGCCTGAAGATTGTTTCTTAGCCAAGCATCTAGGCTACCAGCACTCATACAGACAACGAGTTGGTTATTTTGAAGAGCTTTTTTAATAATTTCTAGGAGTTCTTCATTAATTTCCACAAATTCGATATTTTGGTTAGATAAGTTTTTGGTTAGTTCTTGAGGAGAGGGGATTTTACTAATATCAATCTCACGGCTTTTAGGCTCATAAGTTGGTAGCCAATAGATTTTCTTAGCTAAGTCAAATTGGCGGGTGTATTGGTCTTTAATCTCTAGTTGACGAATGTTTTGGTGGGGTTGGTAAACTACCACTATATCTTTAGACAATTCACCAGCTAGTTGCAGACTGGCTTGAATTTCAGTTGGGTGATGGGCATAGTCGGTGTAGAGGTTGGTCGCTAGTTTCTCAAAGCGTCGGCTAGTGCCGGGAAATTCAGTTAAAATTTTAGTGGTGTCGTTAATGCCAAGCTGAGCTAGGGTGGCTTGGGCGATGGTAGCGTTACGCCGATTATGTTCACCAGCTATTCTGATTTGATGGTTAGGTTCTTCTAAGAAGATTAAATTAGCGAGATCCTGAAAAGTGTCAGCTTGTTGATTACGCCAACTAATCACAGTTTGGCACTGACTAGCAAATTGATGAAAGGCGTTTAAGTAGTCTTTTTTAGTTGGATAGGTGTCAGGATGATCGTAATCCAAAGAGGTAATAAGAGCTAGATAGGGTTGAAAATGGAGAAAGTTACGATTATATTCATCACATTCGTAGACAAAATATTGACTGGCTGGGTCAAATAATCCACTTGGTCCGAAACTGATGGTGCTTCCCACAAAATAGCTAAGGGGTAGATTGAGTTGTTTGAAGGCCCAAACTAGCATCGCTGTGGTGGTGGTTTTGCCATGAGTGCCAGCCACACCAACTAGTTTTAGGTTGTGAGCCTTAGCTAGGTGGTTAATAAAATGGTCACGCTTGAAGGTTTTGATGCCTAGTTTTTGAGCAGTCAATAGTTCAGGATGGTCAGCGGGGAGAGCGGCCGTGTAGATCAACCAATCGATTGGTTTTTGACGATGTATTTCTGATAAAAAACTGCCATCTTGACTAAAACTGATTAGGACTTGCCTAGTTTGTAGCTGTCGAGTCATGGCTGAGGGTTCAAGATCTGAACCAGAGACTTGGTAGCTAGCATCAAGCGCCATTTCCGCCAGCGGACCAATCCCGCTTCCGCCGATACCAGAAAAGTAAATATGCATATTTTTAGTATAACATTAATCAGGCTTTTGTTTTAAGGGTTTTTATGTTGTAATAGGATGTAGATAGGGATAATTATTTTGAAATAAAAATGAAAGCTAGCCAAAACAAATTAAAACAAATTTTTCAGCGCCGACAGCGACTGAGTTTTAATGAAATTCATAATTTTTATTTAGCACAAATGCTACGCCTTTTAGCTGTTAATATGATGTCGGGTTTTACCTCTGTTTTTTTATATCAAAATGGTTATAGTATCCAATATATTATTATTTTTTGGTTAATTTATTATCTAGTTAAAATTCCGATTAACTTTTTAGCTGGTTGGATAATTGCCCGCTTAGGGTCAGCCGTTTGTATGATGATTAGTAACTTACTGTATATTCCGGCTGTTATCTTCTTAAGCTTTGTGCCTGATATGGGGCTACCAGCGATTACCTTGCACGCTTTTTTTGCAATTACTCACTATAGTTTATATGCAACTGGCTATTATATTGATTTTTCTCGCACTAAAAGTAGCGACAAGACCGGTAAAGAAATTGGCGTGATGTTTTTGCTTAGTAAGATCGTTTCCACGATTAGTCCGATACTAGGTGGGTTTTTAGCTTTAAAACTAGGTCCACAAACAACCCTATGGGTGACAGGATGTTTATTATTGATAGCAGGTATTCCCATGTTTCGTCTTAACGACCGAGTGGAGAACCGGCATCAGATTGTTTTTTCGGGTTTTCCTTGGCGTTTAGCAATGCCAACTTTTTTATTGCAAATACCAATTGCTTTTAGTCTTTTAGCTTCTTCGACGGTTTGGAATTTGTTTTTGGCTAGTGGGATTTTTGCGACTAGCAGTAATAAAATTTATTTTAATATGGGGTTAATTTCTTCATTAGTGGCGTTGGTTGCCATTATTACGGTTTCAGTTTATGGAAAATTATTAGATCAGGGGAAGAGCCGGCTTTTAATAAGGTTTGGTTTTTTATTAACTTCGCTTATTTATGTCGTTCGTTCTTTTGCTGGTAATATTTTTGGTGTAGCTGGTGTTAATGCTGGTCATGAATTATCTTTTTCGGCCTCTAATATGTCTTTTGAAAAACAAGTTTTAGAAACGGCTGATAGTTCTGGCTATAGAAGTAGTTATGTAGTAATTTTAATTTCTATCTGTGATTTTGTTTACGCTTTGGCTTGTTTAGTTTTTCTAATATTTTTTGGAACTTTTAGTGGCCCAACTAGTTACCAATACTACTATTTCTTAACGGGATTAATTCTTTTGATAGCTTCATTTTTTCAGTTGCGAGTTAAACACAAATAGCTTATGTTACACTAGAAAGAAGAGTGGGTGGTTAAGATGAAAAAGATTCAGCGGTTTCTAAAGAAAATATTAGCTTTGAAGATTTGGCAATGGCTGGTTCTTTTGGTGTTATCAACACTAGTGTCGCTTAGTTTGTTAAGAGTGAACAGTCTTAATATGATTAAACATCGCCAGGTCGTCTTAGAAGCCGATGAAGCTAACGATTCTCAGTTGATTCAGGTAAGACTGAAAGAGTTGCAGTTTTATGTTGTGAGCCACATGAACACCGATATGGGAATAGGAGTTTACCTTAGTAAATCTTACGAGAGAGATGTTGCTAAGGCTCAAGAGCAAGCCAGCCAGCAACAAGGGTCGCAGGGAAACATTTACAAGCTAGCGCAAGAAGTTTGTGCTCCGCGTTTTTCTGGTTATTCTCAAGCTTATGTTCAATGTACTTTAGATGAAATAGCTAAGTATCCAGCTAGTGAAGAATTAGTTGCCAAAATTAATCTCCCACGAGCACATCTCTATTTGCATAACTATGCTTCTCCAGGTTGGTCACCCGATTTAGCTGGTTGGTCAGTTTTAATAACTGTAGTAATTTTGATAATAATCATAGCTAAAATAACAGAGGTGGCTATCTTAAAAATTATTCTTAAGAGGCGTTATCAGGTCGTTTAGATATTGACAATTTAATCGGTAGCGTGTAACCTAGTTTTGTATATCATTAATAGGAGGTATAAAGAACAATGGCTTACAAGCACACAAACTCAAAAGGTATTACCTATTACCTACACAGCACTGACGTTGTCTTGCGTGGTGGTAAAAAACAAACTATCTACTTTTTCGCTAAAGTTGAAAAGAATGCAAAGGGGACCCCAGTTGATCTCCCAGCCGATCGTGTTGTCACAGAAAATCCACGCAACGGCTTTTTGACCGTTAAAAAGAAATAATAGCCATAACCGGCTTGCACTAATAATTTGTTTGGTTTATCATAAAGGCAAACAAACAGGTGCCAAAAACTACCCTACTTGCTTAGGGTAGTTTTTTTGTTGTGTTATAATAGGGTCATGGATAAAGAAAATTTTTCGAACAAACCAGATTATGAGGAGCCTATTGAAACATCTTCAGTAGAGCCTCAAGTGGGATCAGAGAGCTATATTTTTGAAAAATATGGTATGACCAGAGAAGATTTAGCTGGCTATCTTCGGAACAACCCTCATGTCGTTGATTTTTTTGAAGATGAGTTAGAGCAAAATGAAGAAGATCCTTTCGCGGAAGAGTTAGCGCAAATAGAGAATGACTCTCTTCAAGGCAATCAAGGGCAAGATGATATGGCGTCGTTGGATTTTGGATCTTCTCGGCACAGACAGGTAGAGGGGCAAATTAGTTTTAGCCAAACAGCCGACCAGGCCGAAGAACGAATTAGCTACGGTGAGGGGGCGATGGATCTTCGAGAGCGCTACCAGATTGTTAACGATATTATGGCCGATCTTAATAGCCTTAGTCAGGATAGGGGTTTTCTAAAAAAATATGACAGTGGCCAGACACAAGATTTATTGGAGCACTATGGCCCAGAAAGATTAGAAGAGATTCGCAAGGGCAAAGAGCGGTCCAGCCAAATCACTCCCTTTAGGATTCGAGACCACGTTTTGAAACTATTAGGCGATATCGAGATAGTTAAACAAGTCTTCCCAGAATACGACGAAAAAGCCTACCAAAAAAAACTAGAGAACGAGATAAATAGACTCTATGGGGCTGGCGTAGAATATGGCCATAAGAAACGCCAACAAAAGCTCAAAAACACTTACAATCCCGACAACCCACCAAAGCCCAAAAAATAAAAAGCGCTCCTAGAGAGCGTTTTTTAAAATGGTGGGGGCGGTTGGAATCGAACCAACTACCAAGGCGTTATGAGCACCCTGCTCTAACCGATGAGCTACGCCCCCAAGGTTTGAGTCAATTATAGCTTAATTTTGGTTTTTGGTCTATAATTTAGGTAGTAATTAAATTAAATAAACATGAAACTCAAACAAATCTATCATCAGTTGCGTCAACAATATTTAACCACCTATAATCTTATTTTGGCAGTTACGGTTGTGGTGGCAATTGCTTGGATTTGGGGTTCTTTGGGTATGATGCAACGAAATTATAAGCTTCAAAAAAGATTAGACGATAAAGAGCGCGAGTTAATGATTGCTCAGCTAAGTGTTGATAAGGCTCGCTTAGAACAGAGATATTATCAAACAGTTGAATACCAAGAATTAGCCGTTCGAGAACGATTGAATCTTGCTCTTCCTGGTGAACACCTTTTAATTTTGCCACCTAACTCAGAAGAAGCTCAACAAGAAGAAAAAGAAACCATTGAGGAAGTTCCTTTAAGTAATTTTCAGCAATGGGTTAACTTTTTGACCGGTGTTAATGCTCGAAAAATGTTAAAGCAAAAATAAAAGATTGAAAAAAATCTATTTTTTGTTATAATGTTTAGAGTGGCGCGGGGTGGAGCAGCCTGGTCAGCTCGGATGGCTCATAACCATCAGGTCGTTGGTTCAAATCCAACCCCCGCAACCAAGAAATGACGATCACTTCAGGTGGTCGTTATTTTGTTTCTTAGGTATTCTAATATGTATTAAATTTATGCTAAACTAAACATTAGTAGTATGCTTAGTCGTGAATTTTTACCCAGTGATGATGCTTATAAATTGGCTACGCGTCAAGAACATAGCCATAGTTTAGAAGATGCTGAAAAATATAAAGCGATTGAACAATTAAAGAGTGTTGGATTATTTGTTCCCCTTGCTAGTTTTCAGGAAGAATCTAAGGGGATTAGAGTTTACCATGGCCGGGCTCGTGAGGTTGAAGAAAAGGGTGCTTGGCAGGTCAATAAGTGGTTTGATAATTCTGGCAATAATACAGGTAACGCCAATGTTAATAAAGTACCTTCTTTGGCAGTAGGTAGTTTTGATGTAGCTAAGCAGTTTGCTGAAGCTCGGGGCTGGAGAAAGTCTGATAAACAGGAGATTCATGAAATCATTTCTAATGACCCGGAAGCGGTAATTATTGACGGAAGATTTTTTGATAAATTAAAAAAACTGCCCCTAGAAAGGCAACAATTGGTTAGCAAGAACCTCAAGGTTTTAACGGAGAATCTTTCATTTGGCAGGAAGGTGCCAGTTGGTTTTGAGAAGAGAAATATTTTTAATAAATACAATTGGAGTGATTTTTCTCTTCCAAATAAGCCACTTTTAAATAAACAAGATATTGTTTCTTTAGCTACAAAATTAAAATTACCGGTAGAATTAACGCAAAAAATAGCCAGTCTTCAAAACACAACTAATCTATTAAATCGTCAACCGGATTATTTGACGGAATTATTTATTAAAGGTATTGATACGGTTGATTCTGTGCCAATTAATTTAGACTATATTGCTCAGTGGCTACGAGAGGCTCATGTAGTGGGTGTTAATTTACCAATCTATTCGGCAACTTTAGGAAAACGCACCAAAGCAACATATTTATTTGATCTAGATAGGGTTAACACTAAACCAGTTACCATGAAGCAAAGGGGTGAAACCTTTCGAAAATATCAAGAAATTATTAATAGAGTTGGTGATCTTTTACCGGTTGGAGAAAAGCAAGCAGAGCCCATGTTGTCTCTGTTAGTTAACCAATTATATGCCAAGCCCGAACAATTAGTTGAAGAGGCTTCTCGGGTTGCTAATTTTCGGCAAAATTATGAAGCTGATGCTGGTAACTGGGAGGGTTTTTCTTTAGGCGAACATACAGAAACTGTTTTACGGGTTTTTGATGAAAACTATGCGGATCGTTTGCCGGTAGAATTATTACCTATTATGCGGTTGGTTTTATTAACTCATGATTTAGGTAAACCTCAAGCCGTGGCTGATGGTAAGAAAGAAGAACAGCTAACTTATAACTTAAAAGAAGCAGTTCATTTTTGCGTGAAGGCTGGAATAAGTAAACAGTTGGGTTTTTTGGTTTATGCAATTCTTAGCGCTGAACCGTACACTTTTGCTTTTTTTATGGAAAGAATTAAAGGAAATGACCAGTCATCAAGCTATAAACAGGCCGAACAAGCTTTTTTGGATTATTGCGCTGACCAATTTAAATGGTTAGGTGATCGTTCTAAGCCAACTGATAAAGAAATTAGAGGGTTAGCTAATATGTGTCTAATCCTACAGGTTTGTGATTCAGCAGCTTATACTAGTATGGCTGTTGTGAGATCAGCTAAAACGGGTGGTTATTATGATGGTTCTTCTAGTTTTAATAAATCTTTTAAAAGACCAAATAGTGTGTTGAATAAACGAAAAGTTAGCCCCAAAGGCTTTTAAACTAGCTTAATTTACTAGCGGTTACCCGGAGAGCTTCGTTCCAACTTAAGAAAATATGAGGAGTGGTGGCTAAATCATGGGCGGTCATTTTTTGACGGATGGCGATAATTAATTCTTGGGCTACTTCTCTGGCTTCTGGTGTAGCGACTGTTCCGCCAATTATTATGCCACGACTGTTGGTGATAAGCTTAACGAAGCCAACGGCGTAATTAGCGGTATTGCTTCTGGTAATAGTATTAAGTGGCGCTAAAGCGGTGCGAATAGTGATTCGTCTTTTTTGCGCTTCTTGTTCGGTTACACCAACACTAACAATAGTTGGTTGGCTAAGGATAAAACGGGGCATAATGGTGTAATCTAGATAACTTTTATTGCGATTTAAAATATTATTAGCCACAACACGGCTTTCTAAAAGAGCGGTGTGAGTGTAGTTGTTATGACCAGTTACTCCACCGCTAGCGTAAATATGGGGAAGGTTGGTTTGAAGAAATTGGTTAACTTTAATGCCGTTTTTATTGTATTTAATACCAGCATTTTCTAAACCAAGATCGGTGACTGGAATGCGTTGGTCGGCGATTAAGATTTCATCAACTTTTAGAGAACGATTAACTCCCCCGCGATCTAGTAAAAGCCGTTTAGCTAATTGGTCTTTAGCGATCGAGACTAGTTTAGAATTATTTAGAAAAACAACACCTTTTTGTTCGCTCATGGTTTTAATTAAAAGCGATCCGACTTCTTGGTCAAAAAGTGGCAACAACCGTTTATTGTTGTCTATTAGATAAACTTTAGTGCCAAAGGTGGCGAAGAGTTGGGCAAGCTCAAGGCTGGTTTCGTTTCCGCCAATAATCGCTAGGCTTTTTGGTGGCCGAATAATATCTAGGATTGTCTTAGGAGTGTGATGGTTAATATCTTCAAGACCGGGAATGTTGGGTATTTCCCAGGTCGAACCAGTGGCGATTAAAAAGTAGCGAGCTGAAAGGTGTCGTCGGTTGATGGTAATTTCGTTGGGGGTAATAAAACGAGCAAGACCATTAAAAACGCTAATGTTGCGACTTTCATAATAGCGACGATTTCCACCAGCTCCGGTCCGGCTGACAACTAGATCTTTCCAGGCCCGTATAGAGGGGTAATTGTAGCTGATAGTGGAGGATCGAATGCCAATTTTATCACTATGCTTTAATTGATCATAGAGATTAGCGGTGTTTAAAAGGGCATTAAGCGGAATATCTCCCCAATTAGGCGATTCTCCGCCAAAGGTGTCAGCTTCAATAAGCGCCACTCGCTGTCCAGCTTCAGCTACCATAGTGGCGGTAATACTACCACCAGCTCCACTACCAATAACGATTAGGTCATAGTCAAAACGATTTTGTTTAGGCATAGAACTCCTTTAAATAATTAAATTTTGCTGTGAATAAAGATAAGCTACTTCAGGGTCAAAAATTTTAAGCTGTTTAGTTGTTGCTTGTCTTAGGTCTTGGCTGGTAATCTCGGGATGTTTCTTTAACCAAGTTGAAAGGTTGTCGCAAACCAGTCGAGCGGTGGTTTTGGCTTGCTCTTCGGTTCGACGAGCACCCAGACAAGCTCGAACAACGCTTTCGTAAAGCCGTTGGTAGCTGAAGGGTTGGGAGATATTTTGCTGATTTTTTATTTTTACCATAAGTGTTATCCGAATATTATTTTATCAAAAAGAGCGTAATTTATAAAGACGAATAAAGCTAAGATAATTAGACTTGCGCCAATTGCGAATTGAATAAA
>CAZEWP010000001.1:76878-105752 GCA_964516285.1 uncultured Saccharimonas sp. (SeqCode) | reverse complement strand
GAGAGTTAGTTATGGCTAATGCCTAAGTGGAAAGATTGGGGATGGAATTCAATTAAAGTAACAAAATATAATATTTGTCAATGGAATGAGGTTTTTTAAAAAATAATTCATTAGCACTCTTGACAGCCGAGTGCCAGGTGTATATACTAGAGATATTGGCAATCTACTTATGAGAGTGCTAAAAAGAAGTTAATAAATAAGGAGAAAATAATTATGGGAAAAATTATCGGAATTGACCTTGGGACAACCAATAGCGCCATGGCTTATATGGTGGCTGGTAAACCAGAGGTTATTGCTAACTCTGAGGGGAATCGAACCACCCCTAGCGTGGTAGCAGTTAATAAAAAAGGCGAACGATTAGTTGGTCAAGTGGCTCAAAGGCAACGAGTAACGAATGCTAAAAATACGATTTTTAGTGTTAAACGACTAATTGGTCGTCAGTTTAGTGATAAAGAGGTTCAAAAAGATTTAGATATTATGCCTTTTGAAATGACTAAAAAAGGTAGTGGTGTAGTGGTTTCTATGGGAGATAAAAAATATACCCCAGAAGAAATTTCAGCTATGATTTTATCTAAAATGAAGGCTGATGCCGAAGAGTTCTTAGGCGAAAAAGTAACCGAAGCTATTATTACTGTGCCAGCTTATTTTGATGATTCACAACGACAAGCGACAAAAGATGCTGGTAAAATTGCCGGTTTAGAAGTTCGTCGAATTATTAATGAGCCAACGGCGGCAGCTTTAGCTTATGGTTTAGACAATAAAAAAGATGAAAAAGTCGTGGTCTTTGACCTTGGTGGTGGGACTTTTGATGTTTCAATCCTAGAGCTAGGTGATGGTGTTTTTGAGGTTAAATCGACTAATGGAGACACTCATTTAGGTGGTGAAGATTTTGATAATGTAATTGTTAACCATTTTATAGATGTCTTTAAGGGTAGTGAAGGCGTTGATTTAAAGAAAGACAAAGCTGCGATGCAACGCTTAAAGGACGAAGCCGAAAAAGCTAAAAAAGAATTATCGACAGTTAATGAAACTGAAGTTAATATTCCATTTATTACAGCTACGGATGATGGGCCAAAGCACTTTGAATACAAGTTGACCAGAAGTAAACTTGAAGATCTCACGAAAGATTTGATTGATCGTTTAGCTGGTCCAGCTGAAAAAGCTTTGAAGGATGCTAAATTAAAAGCTAGCGATATTCATGAAGTTATCTTAGTTGGCGGTATGACTCGAATGCCAGCGGTGGTGGAGAAAGTTAAACAGATTTTTGGCAAAGAGCCACTTAAAGGTGTTAATCCAGATGAAGTCGTAGCGTTAGGGGCTGCTATTCAGGGCGGTGTCTTAGCCGGTGATGTTAAAGATGTCTTGCTCTTAGATGTGACCCCATTGTCTTTAGGAATTGAAACTATGGGTGGTGTTTCAACTAAGTTGATTGATCGAAACACTACGATTCCAACTTCAAAATCTGAAGTCTTTAGCACGGCTTCTGATAACCAACCACAAGTTGAGATTCATGTCACTCAAGGTGAGCGCGAAATGGCTAGTGACAACAAGTCGCTGGGACGCTTTATCTTAGATGGTATTGCCCCAGCACCTCGTGGTATTCCACAGATTGAAGTAACCTTTAATATTGATGCTAATGGAATTCTAAATGTTACAGCTAAAGACAAAGGCACTGGTAAAGAGCAGAGCATTGCTATTACTAATAGCGGTAATTTGAGTAAGGATGATATTGCTAAGGCGCAATCTGAAGCCGAAGCTAACGCTGAAGAAGACAAGAAGAAGCGAGAAGTAATTGACTTACGCAACCAATTAGAGAGTGTTATCTACCAAGCTAATAAAATGCCAGATGAATTTAAAGATAAGATTAGCGATGAAGATAAAAAAGCGATTGAGAAAGCGGTTGAAGAGGCTAAAAAGCATCAAACTAGCGAAGATAAAGACGAGCTAGAAACAGCTCTGAAAGAACTAAATGATGTCTTGATGCCAATTGGGGCTAAAATGTATCAACAAACTAGCGCTGATGCTAGTGAAGCTAAAACAGCTGATGCTACAGATTCTAAAGATGAAGCTGTTGAGGGCGAGGTTGTCGATAAAGAATAAGACAAATTTGAGCAGATTGGCGCTAGCTATCTAGCGCCAACTGTTTGTTGGTAGTAGAGTTTGGGTGTCTATGTTACACTAGTAACAGCTTAAAAATTAAGGAAAGTTAAGAGTGGCAAAACGAGATTATTATGATATTTTAGGCATTTCTAAAAATGCTTCTGATGATGAAATTAAGAAAGCTTACCGCAAAGCAGCTTTAAAGTATCATCCTGATAAAGATGGTGGTGATGAGGTTAAGTTTAAAGAAGCTACCGAAGCTTATGAGGTTTTAAAAGATACTGACAAGCGTCAGCGTTATGACAAATTTGGTCACGCTGGTGTTGGTGGTAATGGTGGCGGTAATCCTTTTGCTGGTTTTGGTGGGTTTAATAGCCAAAATATTAATTTTGATTTTGGCGGGGCTGGTTTTGGTGATATTTTTAGTCAGTTTTTTGGCGGTGGAGGAGCTAGTCGACAGCCAGAGCGAGGACGCGATGTGGAAGTTGTTTTGTCTTTAGCTTTTGAAGAAGCTGTTTTTGGAGTTGAAAAAGATATTTGGGTTGATTTGGAAGATAAGTGCTCACATTGTAAAGGTTCGAC
Organism: uncultured Saccharimonas sp. (SeqCode); assembly: GCA_964516285.1. Taxonomy (GTDB): domain Bacteria; phylum Patescibacteriota; class Saccharimonadia; order Saccharimonadales; family Saccharimonadaceae; genus UBA1547. Next base: position 103,070 of record CAZEWP010000001.1, on the reverse strand, counting down.
TGTTGAACCAGGTCATGACTTAAAAACCTGTCCTAAATGTCAAGGTGCTGGCCAAATTAATAAAGTAGTTAATACGATTTTTGGAGCTATCCAGCAGTCCTCTTTGTGTGACCAGTGTGGCGGACAAGGACGAATACCAGACAAGGTTTGCTCAGTTTGCCGTGGCAAGGGCACGCAAACAACTAGCCAAAAAATTAAACTAAAAGTGCCAGCTGGGATTGATGATGGCGCCACGATTCGTTTGCCGGGGCGTGGTGAAGCTATCAAAAGCGGTGAAAAAGGTGACCTGTATGTTCACTTAAGAGTTAAAGCTCATAAGAAATTTACTCGAGAAGGCGATATTATTTTATCCGACCAGCATATTAGCATGGTAGAAGCGGCCTTAGGGACTGAGATTGATGTCGAAACTGTTGATGGTAAGATTAGAATGAAAATTCCAGCTGGAACACAATCGGGGGCTGATTTTAAGTTATCGGGCCATGGAGCTTACCGGTTAAGAACAGATAAGCGGGGTCCACATATCGTTAATATTATTGTTGACACGCCAACCAAACTAACGAAAAAACAAAAAGATCTTTTAGGGCAATTCAGTAATAATAAAAAATTTGGCTTGTTTTAATCTAATTTAACTAACACCAGTATCTTGTTACTAAGGTGTAAATAAGATATTATCAAGGTATGAAAAAAGTATTATTAATTGCTCGAGCTAAAACTGATCAGGCCAGACAATCTGCCGAGCGGTTTGCTGGCAATATTGCTAGTGAATTAGGTGGTGATTTTATAGTTGAAAATTGTGAAATATCGGAATTGTTTTTTAGCATTGGTCAAACTGAGATGTCTGTTTACCACCCATCAAAGGGATTTGATCTACGTGATTTTGATTTAGTCATTATTCGCCATATTGGTAAATACGCCATTGAAGCTCATGCTATTACGCTCTATTGTGAATATTTTAAGATTAAATACACCGATTCTTATCTAAATCGTTTATTGCTGGATAATAAGCTAAGCACCCAGTTTGCCTTATGGGTTAATAATGTTCGAGCTTGGCCTCAAACCTTTTATGGTCCAACCAATGAACTAGCGCAACGCTTTCTTGAGCTTGGCGAGAAAGCAATCCTAAAAGATAATGAAGGTTCAAAGGGTCGGTTAAATTTTGTGGTTCGGTCGCCAGAAGATATTATTTCTCTGACTAATCAACACCCAGACACTCATTTTTTGCTCCAAGAGTTTATCCCTAATGATAGTGACTTAAGGGTTTTAGTTTTTAATTACAAGCCAGCGTTGGTGATTAGGCGTAGCGCTTCGGGGTCATCTCACCTTAATAATACTTCACAGGGAGGAACGGCTGAGGTTGTGCCTTTAACAGAGATCGATCCCCAGATTTTAGACCTCTCGGTACGGGCAGCTCGAGCTTCAAAACTAGAGGTGGCGGGAGTTGATGTGGTGACTAATAAAGAGACTGGTCAGCATTATTTATTAGAGATTAACAATGCTCCACAAATTTCATCAGGTTCTTTTTTAAAAGAGAAGGTTGTGGTTTATGTCGAGATGATTCGAGACTTGATATAAAACGAGTTTTATGGCATACTATCAGTTAAATGAAAGATAAGCAGATTATTGGGATTGTTGAACCTGTTTCAATCGGTCGGCGGGCTATTAATGTCCCAGCCAAGATTGATACTGGAGCAGATAGCTCGTCAATTTGGGCGAGTAATATTCGAGTTTGCCAAGACGGCTCTTTGAAATTCTCTTTGTTTGGTAAAGGTTCGCCTTACTATAATGGCAAGATTTTTCGGCGAACAGATTTTTCAGTAGTCCAAGTTAGAAGCTCCAACGGTATTAGCCAGACACGGTATCGAACTTATTTTTCAATTAAGCTAGCTGGTCGAAAAATTAGAGTATTATTTAGTCTAGCCGATAGATCTAAAAATACTTACAAGATTTTAATTGGTCGCCGAACGATTAGTAATAAGTTTGTAGTTGATGTTACTAAAAGAACTAGCTAAAAACCCACACGGGTTATAATAAATATATGAAAGGTGGTCAAAAATGAAAATTGCAATTTTATCAAACGGGAATGCCAATTATTCAACCAAGCGGATTCAAGAAGAGGCTGTGTCTAGAGGTCACGAGGTTAAAATCATTAAATATAAGAATTGTTATGCTTCTATTGAGCAAAATCACCCAACAGTTAGCTACAAGGGTGAAGATTTGGGGAAGTTTGATGCAGTTATTCCCAGAATTGCTTCTTATATGACTAAATATGGCACCACGATTGTTCGTCAATTGGAGATGCAAGGAATTTATACAGTGTCTAGTTCAATTGCGATTAATCGATCGCGCGACAAGTTGCGCAGTTTACAGCTATTAGCTCGCTATGGTGTAGGTATTCCTAAGACTGTTGTCTCGCGTAATTCAACCGATATTGATGATATGTTAGAAAAAATTGGTGGAACACCAGCGATTATTAAGCTAGCTCGAGGAACACATGGTAATGGTGTTGTTTTAGCTGAAACTAAGAAGGCGGCCAAATCTGTTTTACAAGCTTTTTATTTAACCAATGAAGATGGAACTAACGTTTTATTACAAGAATTTATTAAGGAGTCGGCTGGGACAGATATTCGAGCTTTTGTGGTGGGGCATAAGGTAGTGGCTAGTATGAAGCGTCAAAGTCTAGATGATGATTTTCGATCTAATCTCCATAAAGGTGGATTAGGTACACCAATAAAATTAACTGAAGAAGAGAAAAAGACGGCTATTAAAGCGGCTCGAGCAATGGGGTTAAATATTGCCGGGGTTGATTTAATGCGCAGTGATCGAGGCCCACTAGTGCTAGAAGTTAATGCTAGTCCAGGTTTTGGAATTGAAAAAATTACCGGTCGTAATATAGCTGGAGCAATTATAGAATATGTCGAGCGTAACGCTAAGCGAGCCAATCGCAAGGATAAGATTGGAGCATAGATGGTGGTTCTAATTGCTTGGGTGGTAGTCAGTTTAGCGGTTGCGGTCTTAACTTATTTTTCGCGACGAAAATTCTCTTGGTTGTTTTTAGCCTTAAGTGCTGGTTCGATTTTAGTCAAGCTGTGGGCTGATGAAATTCAACTAGCAACCGGCGTTATTGGATTGCAGTCAACTCCAGTGGTCTCTTTGGCGTCTGGGGCGATTGCTTTATTAATCCCAGTGTTCGTGATTATGATAAACGGCAGTAGTTACTATTCCCGGATAGTGCGAATTTTGAATGCCCTGTTTTTTATGTTGGTTTTTAACCTATTCTTATTTAGTTTTTGGAACGAGCTTTTACCAGACGATTTTCAAAAAACAGCGGTCTATAGTTTTATTCAGCAAAATTTTTCTTTAGGAATCAGTGCCGGATTAATTATTGCTCTAATAGAGTTAATCTTTACTAAAAAACCGATTGAATAGAATTACCAAATATTGACAGAATCAAGCGATTAGAGTAATCTTTAAAGAGTAATCTTGGGACCGTAGCTCAGCTGGTTAGAGCACCTGCCTTTTAAGCAGGTTGTCGTGAGTTCAAGTCTCACCGGTCTCACCATTTTAAAACCAGTCACCAGTGTGGCTGTTTTTTTATTGGTAGAGGTGTGTGTTATAAATAAGATATGTTTAGATCATTATGGCAGAAAGTATCAACAGCTTGGTTGATAGCCAGCTGGTCTGTTGGGGTGTTGTTGGGGATTGCTGTTATCGGTGGGGCGTTTCCTTTTCGTCAAATTTCGCTGGGGGTTAGTATAGTTCTTTTTTTTGTAGTCCTTAAAAAAAGATTCGCTATCTTAATACCAGTAGCTATATTAGCTGGTTTTCTTTTTGGTGGCTATAGAAGTAGTTTTTTAAATAATCAGTTAAATATTTATAAAGAATTTTATAATCAATCAGTCGCGGTGATTGGTTCTGTCCGAGAAGATATTGAGCAAAAGAGTGATAATCAAATAGCTTTTCGTTTGGCGGTTCAGACAATAAACAATGAACCAGCGGAAGGTGAAATTTATGTAACAGTTTCTAGTTTTTCGCAAACTATTAAGCGTGGTGATCAAGTTCAGCTTTCCGGTAAACTGCAAACTGGTTTTGGTGGGTTTGTTGGTTCTATCTATAGAGCGACCATTCAAAAAATTAAGCACTCTAGCAACGATTTTGTTTTAGTTGGACGGGACTATTTTTCTAAACTAATTAGAGAGAACCTAAAAGAAAAAGAAGCTAATCTTGGGGTTGGTCTACTGTTAGGCCAGCGCCGATCTTTAGGGCAAGATTTAATGACGGCACTTCGTTTGACAGGAATGATGCATATTGTCGTAGCTAGTGGCTACAATTTAACTGTTCTAGTTCGGTTTAGTCGGCGACTCTTCGGGCGAGTTTCTAAATATTGGGCGCTAATGGGGTCTTTAATTTTAGTGTTTGGCTTTATGGCTGTGACTGGGTTAAGTCCCAGTATGCTTCGGGCTGGTTTAGTTTCAGTCATTAGCTTGCTAGCTTGGTGTTATGGTCGAAAATTGAACCCATTGATTCTATTACTGGTTACGATGGCTCTAACGGTAATCTATAATCCTTTTTATCTTTGGGGTGACTTAGGTTGGCAGTTATCTTTTGCTTCGTTTGCTGGTGTGATGCTCTTAGCGCCAATGATTGAAAGGTATTTTTTTGCGGATAAAAATAAAAATTCTCTTCGGCAAATTGCGCTTGAGTCTTTTTCTGCGCAACTACTAACTGCCCCGATTATTATTTTCACCTTCGGAGAATTTTCGAATGTTTCCTTACTGGTTAATCTTTTAGTCCTACCATTAGTTCCGTTGGCAATGTTTCTAGTTTTTGTTGTTGGGGTGACAGGAATACTATTTAGTGGTGGCTGGCTAGTTAAAATACTGGCTTATCCAGCTCAGTGGTTATTAGAATATTTTACAAAAATAATTTCTTATTGGGCAGAAGTTCCTTGGGCAACCAACCCAGTTACTATTAGTAGATGGTTGCTGGTGGCAGGCTATGGATTTATCACAATGTTTAGTATTTACTTATATCTTAAAACTAAAGATAAGATAGAAGAGTATAATTTAATCGTGTAATCTGTTAAAATAAGACTAATAAATGAGGATTTAAAATGGCTGGACACAGTAAATGGGCAACCACCAAAAGACAAAAAGGTATTAATGATGCTAAACGAGCAGCGGTTTTTACTCGTTTGGGTAATTTAATTGCTATCGCTGCCCGAGGGGGTGCTGACCCAACTATGAACTCGGCATTAGCTATGGCTATTGAAAAAGCCAAAGCTGCTAACATGCCAGCTAGTAATATTCAGCGAGCGATTGATCGAGTAGGAGATAAAAACAGCGCCACAGTCGAAGAGATTACTTATGAAGCTATTGGCCCAGCTGGAGTAGCAGTTATTATTGAGGTTGCCACCGATAATCGTAATCGAACACTTCCAGAAGTTAAAAGCACTCTGACCAAGAACGGTGGTCGATTGGCCGACCCTGGTAGTGTGATGTTCCAATTTACCAGAAAAGGAGTCATAAGAGTTCAAGCCCAAGGTGAAGAAGCCTTACTCCAAGTTTTAGAGGCTGGAGCCGAGGATGCTGTTGAAGAAGAAAATGAATTGATTGTTTATACTGATCAAAAAGATTTAGCCAAAGTAAGATCTCAAATTTTAGAGCAAGGCTTAGCTATTACCAGTGCTGATTTACAATATGTTGCCAATCAACAACTAGAAGTTGATGATGAAGAAACTAACCAAAAGATCATTAAATTACTAGAAGCAATTGATGATTTAGATGATATTACTAATATCTATACCAATATTTAGCTTATGGTTATTGCAAAAAAATAAAAACTAGTTTAATCTAAAATTATCATGTCGAGATCGAAAATGTATAAATACATTTTTATCTTTTCTATTTTACTGGCGTTATCTTTGCCCCAAAAAATCTTTGCTACCGAGCCAAGCACCGGTAGCGGGCTAGTAATTACTCGAGTTCAAACAAAAGATTCAGAAAGTGCTAAGAATGAACTGATTGAAATTTATAATAATTCTGACCAAGTTATTGATATCACTGGTTGGTCAGTGCGTTGTGGTTCTAAAAATTCTCTCGAAGACCCATTATCAAGCGTGCCTAAACCTAAACCATCAAGGAAGCTAGTTCCTTTTGATTCTAATGAGGTGGGGGTTAAGTTGTTTTTAGGGTCTCAAAATTTTTTGCTTTTAGCTAGCAAAGAGTATGTGGATTCTGGTTTTAAGGCTGATTTTACTTTTTCGTCATACTTGGCGGATGAGGATCGGTGGGTGGCTATTTTTGATGACAAAGAGCAAGTAATTGATTTAGTGGAATGGGGCAAAAATGAAAATGAGTCCTTGACTGCCGAGGGTAGTGAACAAGCAATTTTACCACCAGGTGGTGGGTTGATTCAGCGTCGTAAAATAGAGGAGTCAGATTCCTTGGAGTTTCAGGATACTGATAATAATAAAGCTGATTTTATAATTCCAGAAATAATTGATAAGTATTTTTACGGAGATATTTTTGAGGTTTTTGATGCTTGTCTAAATATTCCAGGTTTTCAAGAAAATGTTCCTTTTGGTTATGAAAGAGATGCGGTTTCAGGAAATTGTTATGTCGATTTATGCCCTAATTTACCAGGAATACAAGAAGATTTACCACCAGGTTATCGTCAAGACGAGCTGGATAATTGTTATCTACCTAAGTTAGAAATTAATGAGCTTTTACCAGACCCAAATGGAGCAGACAGTAATAATGAATTTATTGAGTTATTTAATCCGCATAGTTTTTCGATTAATTTAGGGTCTTATGTGTTGACGGTTGGTAGTAAGAAATATCAGCTTCCAGCCGATATGGTGATTGATGCCTATGGTTATTTGGCAATCTATAATGAGTTTATTAAATTTACTTTAGTTAATACAACTAGTCAGGTTACTTTGGAATCAATTTTTGGGGAGCCAATAGATGGAGCTATTACATATAGTAATCCAAAAGTTGGCCTGGCTTGGGCGAAGTTTGGTGCTGATTGGAGATACACTAATCAGCCAACACCGGGTGATATTAATCTACCGGATTTAGTGGTGGATTCAGTAGTTAATGATAGTAGTGGTTTGGCGCCGTGTGCTCCTAATCAGTATCGTAATCCTTTAACCAACCGTTGCAAGCTTTTGCCGGAATTTGAACCTCAACCAGTGCCTTGTAAAGAGGGGCAGTACCGTAGTGAGATAACGGGGCGGTGTCGAAATATTATTAGTGATATTGCCGAATATGTGCCATGTCCGGAAGGACAGGAACGGAATCCTGAAACCAATCGTTGTCGCAAGATAAAAACTGAAGAAGACACGGCACTAAAACCATGTCCGGAAGGACAGGAACGGAATCCTGAAACCAATCGTTGTCGCAAGATAAAAACTGAAGAAGACACGGCACTAAAACCGTGTCCGGAAGGACAGGAACGGAATCCCGAAACCAATCGTTGTCGCAAAATAGTGCAAATGATGACGGCTAAATATAAACCGACCGAAGAAGAGTTAGCTACAGAAGATAAAACTCTAATCGTAACTTTGTTGATTGTCGGAACTGGGATTTTAGGTTTTGGTTTTTGGGAATGGCGTCATGAAATTAAGCTTTGGTTTTTGTGGTTAAAAAATCGCTTGAAGTAAATTATGTTAGACTAAAAGTATGCGAATTATTGGAATTGATCCAGGAACTGGGATTTTAGGTTTTGGTGTAATTGATTTTACGGGCAACAACAAAGAACTGGTTGATGCCGGGGTTATTACTACACCACCCCACACCCCTTTAGATGAAAGACTAGAAGATATTTTTGATAATCTAATGGTAATTATCGAACAGACTAAACCGGATTGTATGGCAATTGAAAAACTATTTTTTTCACAAAATGTGACGACAGCTATTAGTGTGGCGCATGCTCGAGGGGTGGCGATGTTGTCGGCTCGCAAGAATAAACTGCCGGTAGCTGAATATACACCCTTACAGATTAAGCAAACTATTACGGGTTATGGGCGAGCCACTAAAAAACAAATTCAGGAGATGATGCGAATCCAACTGAAACTAAAAGAAGTGCCAAAGCCAGACGATTGTGCTGATGCTTTGGCGATAGCCTTAACACATTATCTGATGACCAACGGTCAGATGTGACCAGTCTGTGATAGAATAGGAATATGATTGCGCGTTTAACTGGAAAGATTGTTGAGAAGATTAAAACTTCCTTAATCATAGATGTTAATGGAGTCGGCTACGAAGTCCAAGTGGCAACCGATGATTTTGAACATTTAGAGTTAGACTCAATTGTGACAATGTATACTTACCATCATGTTCGAGAGCAGTCGGAGGACTTGTTTGGTTTTACTAGCCTAACTGGTAAGCGCTTGTTTGAGTTACTAATTACTGTCCAGGGGGTAGGGCCTAAAGTAGCTTTAGCAATTTTATCATTAGCTGATATGGAAACTGTCCGAAATGCGATTGCCAAAAGTGATGTCTTGTTTGTATCTAAGGCTACAGGCGTTGGTCGGCGGACAGCGGAACGGGTGATTGTTGATTTGTCTGATAAAGTTGGTCAAGCCACAGATAGTCAAGGGGTTCAAAGTTATGTGGTGGCTGATAAAGAAGCCCTAGAGGCTTTAATGGCTCTAGGTTTTAATTTAGCTGATGCCAGTAAAGCCTTAGAGGGGATTGACCATAGTTTACCGATTGAAGAGAGAATAAAATTAGCCTTAAGGAATCGATAAGATGCCAGTGGAGAGGATTGTTAGCACTAAGCTTGATGAAACCAGTCAGTCGGAACAAGAGATTGAAAATACTTTGCGTCCGAAAACTTTTACTGATTATATCGGTCAAGAGCGTTTAAAAAATAATTTAAAGTTGGCTATCAAGGCTGCTAAAAAGCGTCAAGAGCCAGTTGATCATATTCTTTTGTATGGTCCACCCGGCTTAGGTAAGACTACTATGGCGACAGTGATTGCGCATGAGATGTCGGCTAATATTCGAATTACCGCTGGTTCGGCAATTGAGCGAGCTGGTGATTTAGCTAGTCTCCTAACTAATTTAAATGATGGCGACATCTTGTTTATTGATGAGATTCATCGACTAGGCCGAACAGTTGAAGAAGTGCTCTATTCAGCTATGGAAGATTTTAAGCTGGATATTATGATTGGTAAAGGTCCGGCTGCTCGGAGTGTTCGGTTGGATTTACCAAAGTTTACGGTGATTGGGGCGACAACGCGGGCGGGGTCTTTAACAGCTCCTTTGCGCGATCGTTTTGGGATTATTAATCGATTAGAATTTTACTCAACCGAGGAGATTTCACGAATTATTCTTCGAGCCTCTAAGATACTAGGTAGTCAGATTCAACTAGAGTCGGCTCAAATTCTTTCGACTCGAGCTCGGCTGACCCCTAGAGTAGCTAATCGGTTACTAAAGAGAGTTAGAGATTACGCTGATATTAATGGCGATGGGATTATTGACGCTAAGAACACTCTTCAAGCTTTAGAGTTATTAGAAATTGATGAACTTGGCTTAGATGCTGGTGACCGTAATTTATTAAGTAGTATCTTAGACAACTATGGTGATCGGCCAATCGGATTAAACACCATTGCGGCTTTAACCGGTGACGAGACGGCCACGATTGAAGACTTTTTTGAGCCATATTTATTACAAATTGGTTTTATTGAGAGGACGCCTCGCGGTCGGCGAGTAACCCTAAAGGCTCAGGAGCATCTAAAGAAAGTTGTTTCTAAAGAAAGTCAGCAAATTAAGTTAGTTTAGTCTTTTTGGCGGTTAGTCTTAGTATAGTCGGCTTCATTTTGGAGGTCGCTGGTTAAGGTGTATTTTTGGCATTTTTCTTCTTGGCATTTCAGTGGTTTATAAGTGTAATCACTACCACTGGTGTTGATTTTTTTACCATTTGGATCGGTGAATAAATCTGGGTCAACGGACGGTAAAATAGTTTCGCTAATATTTTGAGGGTAGTAGCCATGTCTTGGATAGTAAACTTCTTCTAAGCTATAATAAATAGCATTAATAGCTGTTTTGCGTTGCTTGTCATTATTAATAACTTGGATATTATTTTTCTGAATAACAACAAAAATACCAGCCACGATAAAAATGACAGCTACAAATAATAATTCGATAATAGTAAAACCAGATTGTTTCTTTGACATGTAGTTATTATAGCACAGCCCTAAAGTTTGGCTTGGTTTATGTGGTAATTTTTTTGGATTTAAGTATAATTAGAAATAGATAAATTGGAGGTAAAAAAGATGTCGGCAAAAAAAATCAGTAAGGCCAGTGTGTCCTCTAAGCAGGCTAGTCAAGAAGAAAAAATAAAAGCTTTAAGCTTAGCTCAAGAGCAAATCAACAAACAATTTGGGGATGGGGCCATTCGCCGTTTAGGTGATACCACTACGGCTGATGTAGAACTATTTAGCAGTGGCTCGTTGTCACTAGATTTAGCTTTGGGAGGCGGTTATCCAAAGGGCAGGATTATTGAGATTTATGGTCCTGAATCATCAGGCAAGACCACTCTAGCGCTTCATGCTATTGCTGAAATCCAAAAACAAGGTGGCACAGTGGCTTTTATTGACGCCGAGCATGCGCTTGATCCAGCTTACGCTCGCAAACTTGGGGTTGATACAGATAATATGCTGATTTCTCAACCAGATAATGGGGAGCAAGCTTTGGATATTGCTGAGACGCTAGTGCGATCTAGTGCCGTAGATATTATTGTGGTGGACTCAGTTGCAGCTTTGGTGCCTCAGGCTGAAATTGATGGCGATATGGGTGATAGCCATATGGGTCTTCAAGCTCGGTTGATGAGTCAAGCTCTAAGAAAATTAGCTGGTGTTATTAGTAAAACTAAATCAACGGTTATTTTTATTAACCAAATCCGAATGAAGATTGGCGTGATGTTTGGTAATCCTGAGACGACAACCGGTGGTAATGCTTTAAAATTTTATGCTTCCGTGCGGTTAGATATTCGTCGAACTGGACAAATTAAAGAAGGTGAAGAAATTAAAGGTAGTCGAACTAAGGTTAAGGTTGTTAAAAATAAAATTGCCCCACCTTTCCGTTCGGCCGAGTTTGATATTATGTATGGTGAAGGCGTTAGCAAAGTTGGTGATGTGCTTGATCTAGCCGTGCAATATAACATTGTTGGTAAAGCTGGTGCGTGGTTTGATTATAACGAAGAAAAAATTGGCCAAGGCCGAGAATCAGCCAAAGAATATCTCAAACAAAATCCTAAAGTAGCTTTAGAGATTGAGAAAAAAGTTCGCGAACAAGCCTTATAGTTTTAGGTTTAAAATATGACAATTACGGCTATTAAACCCCAGAGCCGGCAAGAAAGCCGAGTTAGTATTTTTGTCGATGGAAAATACAGTTTTAGTTTAAGTATTGGACAATTGGCTGATTTTAAGCTGAAAGTTGGCCAAGCTATAACAGACTCTGAGCTTACTTTTTATAAAGAGCAAAGCCAAAGGATTAAACTCTATCGCAAAGCTGTTAACTATTGTTTATTGCGCCAACGGAGCGTTAAAGAAGTGACTGACTATCTCTCTCGAAAACTAAAGCAATACCAGCAAGAAGGGTTATTGTTACTGACCGATACGACCAACATTATTGAGGGTGTTGTTTGTGATTTAGAAAAAGCTGGCTATCTCAATGACTTAGGGTTTGCTAAAGCATGGCTAGAAGGGCGTTTTTACAGAAAGGGGATTAGTCGTCGTCGGTTGGTTTTAGAGCTAAAGAAAAAAGGCGTGGCAGAGAGTGATATTGAAGAAGCTTTAGCTAATACGGAAAGGAATGACCAAGAAGAGTTAATAAAAGTTATCGCTCGGAAGAGAAAAGCTTATCCAGATAGAGAAAAGTTAATTAGATATTTACAACGACTAGGGTTTGCTTATAGCGACATTGTCGCCGTTTTAGAGAACGATGATTAATTACGAGTTTGAGTCTGAGGGTTTGGTGAACGAAAAGGGTTGACAAAATCGGCTGGTTTTTCTGATTTTTTAACTGTTTCCTTAACGGTGTTGATACCACTTTTAATCATAATGTATTTTTTACTAATTTCTACGATTTGAGTGCGATCAACTAGTAACTCTGTTTTATTAAGGCTACTTAAGAACTTTCGTTTAACCCTTAGTTTTTTAATGTAAAGGCTATCTGAGTCAATAACATAATCGATAACATGGCCTTGATTAATTTTTTGTTGGTTGATAACCTTAATGTCCATAAGGTTAAAATCAAGTTTGATTAATTTTTCAATTTTAATAACATCATCGGCTTCAACTAACTCTTCATAAGAATCAATAATAATCCCAATAGGACTGATTTCGCGAATATCTGCTACGCGTAAATAAGATGATTTTTCCAGTAAGCGAGGACTGCTAACTTCATAGGCTACAACTGTTAAATCAGCGGGGTCAATGATAGCTTTTTTGGTGGAAGCTAGTTTAGTGCCAGTTTGCAGGCTTAGGATTGGTAAATTTAGTAATTTAGATCCAAGAAGTAACATATGTTTATATTATAACACTTGCCTTTTGTTTCACTGAAAAGGGTTGGTGCGTTTCTGGTTAGGTATTTCTATTGGTCGAGTAGTTTTATTAATAGGTTGTTTTTGTTTCAGTTGGTTAATAGTTTTTTGGCTGGCTTTAAAAATAGAATTATTTTTTTTGTTCTGTTGATTATTTGAGGGTTTAGCGACAAAAGCTAAGGTAATAACCACAGCTATTAGAAAAAGACCAAGCGTAGCTATATAGGTAGCAAAAAAGACTTCACTAGGATTAAGCTTATTTTTTTTCTTCATAATCAACCAGAACTCCTATTTTTAATGGTGCGTAAATAATCTTTTCAGTAGATCCAACGGTTATATTAATAGCTTCGGGTCTAAACAGGGGCAGGCTGTTTTCAAGAAGCTTGATAAAATCGAGGTAAGATTTAACAGTAGTTTCATCTGAAAACTCTAGATTGACAGTTTGCTCGTGATAGTCGCCAAATAGGCCCGGTAATCCGACTAAGGAAAGGTTGGGGGATTCTTCTAAAAATGTAATGTTTTTAATCTTAACCTGGCTAATCTCTGCTAATTTATTTAAATCCTTAGTGATAGCTTCTTGGTGGTTGAGGAATGGGTAGAAAGAGGATAGGATTAATAGCTTGTCGTCACCAAGATTGATCAAGTCATTTTTTCTGTTAGCGATATAGGTTTCTTTGCTAACGGGGGATGATTGTCGCCGATAATTAATTGTTTGTCGTAGATTGTCTTGCACAGTGTAAGTAATCCCTAAGAAAAGACCATTACTAATTACTAAAATTACAACTAAAATTGTTCTGAGCGTGATAGCTGAAAACTTATTTTTGTTAGTCTTTTTGTTTTTCATGACTATCTCCTCTTAGATACAAAGTCAATCCGACTGAATAAAGATTTTCTCCTTCGACTTCCGAGACAGGTGATATTTGAGTTTTTTCAATTAACTTGCTGTCTTGAAAGGCGCTTTTAAGGCTTATAAAATCATTCGGGTTTTTACTAAAACAGGTAATTTTGATTTGTCGATTAGTGATGTCTTCTGGCTTAATTATTAATTGCTTGATAGTAATACTGTCAGGTAATCGATTAGTGATATCCAAGGCGTAGTCGCTAAGTTGGTAATTTCTTTCATTGAGCTGAATAACACTTAGTAAGGAAAAAAGCTTAGTTGATTGTTCAGAAATATCTTTTTCGTCGTCAGTCAAGTTTTGTTTTTTGTTGATTTTAATATGTTGGTTGTCGATTAAGCTGTTTAGTTGACGATGAGCGATGATTAAAATGACGCTGGCAAGCAAAAGAATAACAAAACTTTTTACTAGAATGTTATTGTGTTGTCGGGCTTTTATTTGCTGGCGTAAAGTATAAGGTAGGAGGTTAATCATTTTTTAACTCCTTTTTAGAAGCTAGCGCCAAGCCAGCCACTGTTAAGTAGCGCGAACGATACTGAGGGTCTGGCTCTGGTAGGTTCTGAAAATTAATTTTTTGCCAGGGACAAGCCACTCGGGCTGGGATAACTAATTCATCAGTAAAATACTCACCAATTCCCGGCAAGCTACTACCACTACCCACAATCAAAAGCTGTTCGAGTTTTCGACCTTGGCTGATGCGTTCATTAAAGTATCGGATAACCTTTCTAATTTCTCTTATAATAGCTTGCAAGCTTGGCTCTAAAGCAGATTTTATATGAGCCTGCTTTGATCCGGCGTCTAATCCGTTGAGGATTTTTAATTGATGGGCGCTCTCAAGCGATAGATTTAATTCTCGGGAGATCTCAACAGTGAAGTTGTCTCCACCAACCGATAAACTATTAGTAACCCGGACAATTGATTCATCGGTAATAGCTATATCGGTGTGGTCTGGACCAATATCAACAATGATCGTCGGAATATCACCGTCTTCCACCTGGGAGAGCAAGCGCGTTAAAGAGTTGGTGCTAGGTTCTACAAGAGCGACATCTAGGCCAGCTTGGTTGGCTGAGGTTATTGCTCGGTCAGTTATTTTTCGGGGAATAGCACTCAATAAAACCATTAATTCTGTTTTAGTTTCCTTGATAACTTCGTAATCTATATAGAGTTTATCAATCGGGATGGGGATGTATTGTTCAATCTCTAATTTAACGGCTTCCTTGAGGTAGTGTTTGGTTTTTTTAGGTAAACTAAAAGTCCTAGAAAATGTTTGGCTGGCTGGCAGACTAAGGGCTACGCTGGTGGTGTTAATTTGACCAATTATTTTTTTGCTGAGAAGTAGTTTTATGCTTTTAGTTAAATAATCGTTTTCCGAAGAAAGAGCTAATTGAACACTGGCGGAATCTAGGTCGAGCGACCCATAACCAGCGACCGTCCATTTGTTTTGGTCTAGTAACATGACTTTTAGGCCATGGCTACTAATATCCAATCCGGCGATTGGTCTTTCAAGGTAGAAGAATTTTTTTATAATGCCCACTACTATATCTCTATTTACTGTATTAATTGTAACACAAAGCTAGTGTTTATTTAATGCTTTTGGATATGCTAGTAATCGGTATCATAACACTGGCGGCTACTAGTCCCACCAAGCTTCCCATAATAACAATCATAAGAGGCTCGATAATTGTGCTGAGATTATTTAGGGCAGTGTCGACTTCTTCTTCGTAAAAATCGGCAATTTTCACTAGGACTTTATCGGTTTGGCCAGTTTCTTCACCAACGGCCAGCATCTGAGCGACAATTGGTGGAAAGAGCTGATTGCTGGCAATCACCCGAGATAGAATCGCCCCATTTTTAATTTTTTCTTTAGCATCAAGCAAGGCTTGTTCATAGACATAATTGCCGACAGCCTTGGATGTAACATCAAGCGTCTCTAAAACTGAAACGCCAGCTTCGGTGAGAGCTGAAAAAGTTCTAGCAAACCGAGCGATAGCCAGTTTAGTAAGAATGGTATTAATGAGAGGTATCTTTAAAATAAATCTGTCAAATTGTTTTCGGCCAGTTCGACTTTTAATGTAAAGCGTAATTAAGATAATAGTTAGAATAGCGGTTGGTATTAAGACGTACCAATAGCCAGTTATAAAATTGCTAATTGCCAACATCATTAGAGTTAGTTTTGGCAACTCGTCTTGACCGCCACTAAAATCTGAAATAACTTTTCCAATTTGAGGGATAACAAAAATCATTAATCCAAAGAAAGCCACAACGGTGACAATCATTAAAACGGTTGGATAGGCCATTGCCCCTTTTATTTTTTTCCGGATAGAGGAATTCTTCTCCTGTTCTTGAGCTAGTCGATTTAAGATGGCATCTAAGATCCCGCCAGTTTCTCCAGCCTTGACCATGTTGGTGTAAACATTATTAAAGATTTGGGGATGCTTGCCCATGGCGACGCTGAGGCTTGCCCCGCCTTCAACATCTTTTATTATGTCCAAAAGCACTTTTTTAAAATAGGAATTTTTTGGGGTATGACTAGTCAGAGCGCTGAGTGATCTTAAGAGTGGCACACCAGCTCCAACCATTGTGCTAAGTTGCCGAGTAAAAACAACCAAGTGCTTGGGCTTTACTCGTTTACCACCCAACCAACTTGTTCGAGAGCTAGTTTTTTGGCTAGCGGTCTCTTTGAGGCTTATTAGCTGTAAACCTTGTTTTTTCAGGCTTTCAATGGCCTCTGTTTTATCGCGGTATTCGCCTGAGCCAACTTTAGTTTGTCTGTTTTGGTCAATCGCGACATAATTAAAAATTGGCATAATTAATCCTTCGTCACTCGCAGGACTTCTTCTAGGGTGGTTTCACCCCGTAAAGCTTTAATCAGACCGTCGATTTGCAAAGATAACATGCCTTCTCTGATGGCTTGTTCTTTAATTTGAGCACTAGTGGCGTTGGCGATGATTAAACGCTGGATGTTATTTGAGTTTTTCATAACTTCATAAACACCTGTTCGGCCTAAGTATCCGGCGCTAGCCCCACCATTATTGTCGTTGGGGTCAGCCCGCCAAAGCTGAACAATACCTTCTTCGGTTGTTGCTAAGGGGAGATTTCCACCTATACCAGCAGTTTGAGCTTGTTTTTCTAGTTCATGTAAAAGCTTGTAATCCTTAGCAGTTTTAAGATTAAAAGTTCGGGCAATTGATTGTCTGTCTTCGTCAGTTGGTGTAAAGCTTTTTCTAGTTCTTGGGTTTACTTTTCTAATTAAGCGTTGACCGATTACCAATCGGGTAGTGCTAGCGATTAAAAATGGTTCCACCCCCATATCTAATAATCGAGGCATAGAAGTCGCAGCATCGTTGGTGTGGAGAGTGCTAAAAACCAAATGGCCAGTTAAAGCTGCTTGAACACTTAGGTTGGCTGTTTCGCTATCTCTAATTTCACCAATCATAATAATATTAGGATCTTGCCGAAGCAGGGCTCGGAGGCCATTAGCAAAAGTGATGCCAGCCTTGCTGTTGGTCTGGGTTTGGTTGACACCAGGTATTCTGTATTCCACTGGATCTTCGATTGTTGAAATATTAACTCTGGGGCTATTTAAGATGGTTAAAATACTAAACAAGGTGGTTGATTTACCACTTCCAGTTGGTCCGGTGACTAGAACCATGCCGTTAGGTTCGCTGATAGCCGATTTAGTGACGGCCAAAGCATTGCCCCATAAACCTAATTCTTCCAGCGAAATCGTTCGGTAGGACTCGTCTAGTAAACGCAAAGCAACTTTTTCCCCATTAGCAACTGGTAAAGTGCTAACCCTTAGAGCAAATTGACGCTCATTAACAGTTATTTTGAATCGCCCATCTTGGGGAACACGATGCTCGTCAATTTTTAGATTGCTCATAATTTTAATGCGACTAACTAAACCGCTTAAAAGATTAACCGGCAAACGGTTCGCCTCTTTTAAGATTCCATCAATGCGGTAACGGATTTGAATATAATTATCGCGCGGTTCAATGTGGATATCACTAGCATTTAATCTGACGGCGTATTCTAAGATTAAATTAACTGTTTTAGCAATAGGAGAATCTTCTTTTAATTCTCTACTAATATTTTCTTGTTTAATCGTAGCTGAGGGGATGTTAGATTGTGACTCAACTACAGCTTCAAGTTGTTGTCCGATGTTATGATCGTAGGTTTCTAGAGCAGTGGTAATATTGTCTGGGGTTGTAATATAGACAGTAGTATTGTTGCCGATTTCTTTTTCTATAAAGTTTATAGCCTGAACATCATCAGGATCTTCCATTGCTAAGTGGTTCATACCACTTTCATCAATCTTAAATAAGATAGCCCGGTATTGCCTGGCAATTCTTTCCGGTATTTTTTTAACGATTTCGTAATTTAGGTCGCTTGGGCCAAGATCGATAAAAGGTGTTTGGGTGTATTCGGCTAAGGCTTTTGTTAAGGTTTTTTCATCAATAATTTCATTTTTAATCGCGATATCTTTAAGTGGGCGATTTGAATCTAGCGCCTCTTTCTTTAGAATCGCTATTTGCCCGGCAGTAGCCACACCACTGCGCTCGAGCAACTTTTCAGTTGTAATATCCGAAATACGCATACTGCTTATACTATATTGTAAACCAAGGTCAAAAAAAGCGCTAGATGTTACAATAGAAGATATGCAAATAGAATCTCAATCAGTTCTCGAAACCCAAACTTTTGGCCAAGCCGTCGGTCGGCAACTAAAGGGTGGGGAAGTTTTAGTTTTAGTCGGTGATGTTGGCTCTGGCAAAACAACTTTTGTTAAAGGGTTGGCTTTAGGTTTAGATATTACTGAAACTGTTCAGAGCCCTAGTTTTACGATTAGTCGGACCTACCAAGCCCGTGACAGCCTAACGCTTTTTCATTATGATTTTTATCGCTTACAAGAAGCGGGTATTATGGCCGAAGAGTTGCAAGAAAAATTAAATGACCCCCAGGCCATTGTGGTGATGGAGTGGGCGGATATTGTTGACGAGTTTTTTCCCAAAAATAAAGCAGTGCTTCGATTTGTGGCCACAGCTGACGATCAGCGCTTAATTCAAATTGAGCCAGGGAGTTTTTTAGATGATTTTACTTATTAACAGTGGTCAACCAGAGTTCTATTTAGCCACGATTATCGACGGCACTCTACAAGAACACACTTGGCAAGCTGAACGAGATTTAGCTCGGGGAATTTTAAGTTTTATCCAAGAAAAAATATCTCTACAACAAAAAACCTGGTCCGACATTCAAGCGATCGGTGTCTTTAAGGGTCCAGGTAGTTTTACGGGGTTAAGAATTGGTTTAACAGTGGCTAACACTTTAGCTGACGGTTTACAAATTCCAATCGTTTCTGGCGAAGGTCATAATTGGCAAGCTCAGGTTCTAGTTAAATTGAAAGATCAAAAAAACGAAAAATTAGTCACTCCGAATTATGGCGCTGAGCCACATATTACTAAACCCAAAAAATAACTTGCATTTAGCGCTCTAAAACAGGTATGATAGTAATAGTCTTTATAGACTGTGATTTGATTAAATTTTGAAAATACCGTGATTGCTTATTCTTTTTATTGTAGTTAGATTTTGTTAAATTATGGCAATGAGCTTCGCGGAGAAGGAAGGTTTTTTATGTTAAATATTATATTAACGGTGGCTGGTTTAGTAGTGGGTTCATTGGCTGGAGCTGGTGGTCTTTTTTACTATAACAAGAAGAATCAAACAGATAGCAAAACTAAATTAGAAAAAGAAATTGCAACGGCTAAAACTAAGGCCAGCGATATTATTCTTAAAGCTAAAGACGAAGCCCTACAAATAGAACAAGAGCATCGCAAAGAGTGGAAGAAAAAAGAGACTAGACTCTCAGAGAGAGAAGCCACACTTGATCGTAAGATTGATGAGCTAGACAAGCGTTCAGAAAAGTTAAGAGCCCAAGAAAAAGATGTAGAGCTCTTAAAGAATGAGATTCGAGATATCCGTATTAAGCAACAAGAGAAATTAGAAAAAATTGCCAAACTGACAAAAGAGCAAGCGTCAGATAAATTACTAGAAATTACCGAAAAAGATATCCATCAAGATATGGTCAATCTTATTAACAAGCTACAAAACGATGCTAAAGAAGATGCTGAAGATTTAGCCCAAACCATTCTTTTAACGGCTATGGAGCGAATGTCTTCAGAGGTTGCTACCGAACGAACAATTACTTCAGTTAAATTACCTGATGATGAAATCAAAGGTAGAATTATTGGGAAAGAGGGTCGTAATATTCAATCACTCCAACGCGCCACTGGAGTTGACATCTTAGTTGATGATACCCCCGGCATGATAGTTTTAAGCTCGTTTGATCCCGTTCGCCGACAAGTTGCTCGAGTAGCCTTAGAGCTTCTTATGAAAGACGGTCGAATTCATCCGGCTCGCATTGAAGAAGTGGTTGAAAAAGCTGAACAAGAAATCAATAAAGAAATTAATCGAGCTGGTGAAGACGCTGCCCGTGAAGTTGGGATTATTGGTATTCCAAAAGAAGCCTTGAGATTATTAGGTGAACTAAAATTCCGCACTAGCTATGGTCAAAATGTCCTAGCTCATAGTGTAGAAATGGCCCACATTGCCGGTCAGATTGCTGAGGAAATTGGAGCTAATGTTCGAGTCGCCAAAACTGCTACCCTACTCCATGATATTGGTAAAGCTGTTACTCACAAAATGGAAGGTAAGCACCATCATTTAGGCGCTGAATTAGCCCGTAAATATGGTGTCTCAGAAGATGTGGCTCATGCTATTGAAGCCCATCATGATGATGTTGAAGCCACCACTCCAGAAGCCTTAGTGGTTCGAGTTTGCGATAGTATCTCCTCTTCTCGTCCTGGTGCCAGAAACATTAGTGCTGAAAACTTTGCTGAAAGAATGCGTGATTTAGAAAATGTAGCCACCAGCTTTAAGGGTATTGATAAGGCCTATGCTATTAGTGCCGGCCGAGAAGTTAGAGTGATTGTCGCACCCAAAGAAGTTGATGATCTAAACGCTATTAAGTTAGCTCGTGATATTGCTACTAAAATTGAAAGCACTATGCAATATCCTGGCACTATCAAAGTTAACGTCATTCGCGAAACTCGCGCGATTGAATTTGCTAAATAAATTGGTGGGGTATGGTGGGCTCGAACCACCGACCTTGGCAATGTGAATGCCACACTCTAGCCAGCTGAGCTAATACCCCAATAAGAATATTGTAGCATCAGTTTTTAATCGTGGCTAATAAAAGTAGAAAACTAATTACTAATAATAGTAGTTAAAAATTAAGTTATTGGGTAAGCTCTATAGTTCTAAGTAGGCTATCGTTGCTCGTGTTGATTAATTCAAATACCGGTCTTTCTAGTTCGCAATTACTTTCTTCATCGCCATATATCCCAAAACAAGCTCCTACTCCAGTAGCAAGTGCATTAAACGACCAAGCGGTGTAGTAGTAATAATCACCAATCTTTTTACCATCTACATAAAAATCTAGCTTTGGTTTTTTGCTATCGGTGGATCTATATAACATACCTATGGCATATGAATAATAACCATCGATATATTCGTCATAATTTGCTCTGTATTGGACGTTTTTATCAACAGGTTTAGCAAAGAAAGCTAATTTATCTTCATGAATTGCATACCTGACATCAGTCAAGCCATTAGGGATCTTAAAACGCAGCCCCCATTCTTTTACTACGAGATACCCTTCATTGGGATTAGCTTCTGTTTGGGCTAATTTTTCATCTTCAAGAATAATATTAGTTTCTTCAGTGTTGGGTCTAGAAAATTTTTGTTGAGCAGTTCTGTGACCAAGAAACCAACTAGCAATACAAAGTAGGCTAATTGTAATAATAATGATTATTATTTTTATAATTTTAAGATTTTTTTGGTTAGTTTTCATATATTTACTTTTCCTGCTTAATTTTAATATTATCTTTATTTTAGCAAATTTTTAGTTAAACTACTTAATTTTAAAAAATCTCTATTTTTACTTTATTTAATAATCGTCGCTAATAAAAAAACTGCTCGTAATGAGCAGGTTTTTATTTGGTCGAGAGATTCCGACACTCAACGAACCTCACAATTAGAGACGATGTATCAAATATTGCTGAACTACGATAGGTATAAGTTCAAACTAGAGCGATTACAGCGAACACTCGCTAATGTGGTGAAGCCTCAGGATTTTGATACTACTAGTTTTGTGATGTAGAATAGGGGTAATATGAGCGATACAGATAACCAGCCTCAAGAGCAACCAAAAGAAGTTACTATGCTTGGTGCTGACGCTCCTCGTTTTGAAGTGCCACCACAAGCATCACCACGAGATACATCTAATTGGGAAAACAAAGTTTCGGTTGACCCAAGCGGTGAGCTTAATATTCGCACCGACGAATCATACAAGCCCGAAGAATAACCCCCCCCTACCTTGCGGAAGTGAGCTTTTTAAAATGAGTGTAAACGCACTATCTACCTAAATTTTTGTGGCTATCAAAAAAATGATATCTTTCCATGCCCAACAAACGGTGGCTGGAGTTGTTAGCTAACAGGGGTAGTGTGGTTTTGTTATATATAACAATTCAGTTATAGCATAACAGGGGTGGGGTTGTTATATTTGTTGGGAACTATAACCACTCGTTCTATTGACAGATAAACATAAGCATTATATTAATAGTGAATATGCTAAAATAGTTTTATGGATGATGTTACTATATTTTTTTAATGATACGGCGACCACCGAGAGACGAATCGCTTTATAAACAAAGCCCTCACTAAAGCAATTAAAGAAATTGAAGAGTCTGGTGTGCAAAAATCACTCATACTAGATAGAGATACTAAGGGCGTGGTCGGCTCGCCACATATCGTTGATACTATTCTTGGTAAAATCGATGCAAGCGACATAGTAGTTGCCGACATTTCAATCATAGGCGAATTAAATGACGACAAAAAACTAGTGAACCAAAATGTGATGTATGAATTGGGCTACTCTGTCGCAAGACACACTGAAGACAATGTCGTAATGCTTTTTAATAGTGATTTGGGTCGCCATAAAGACTTGCCATTTGACATATCGCATCATAGAACACATACGTTCTCAATAAACAAAGATAGTAGCGGTAAGCAATTAACTAAAGATTTAGTATTGCTCTTAAATCACCATATAACAAGTATCGTAAATCGAGATACGGAAGATGATGAGCAAACATTACCACCAACACAGATGTTGATTATGAATGTATTCGCTACTATGCCTGACGAAAAGCGAATAATGGCAGTAAAGAGGATGGGCGGATATTCATTAGTGCCAACAGGACGCCTAGATAATACGCTATGGAAGCAGTTGGATAGCATAGACGCTCAAGAAGTAGTTGCAGAGTTAAACGATTTAGTTAATAAGAATATCTTAACGATTCGTTACGGCACTAAAGGAACTCCTAACTACGAGCCAGCTAGTGAGGGGTTTAAAATTATACGAACAATAAGTAAAGAATAGTGATGCTACTCTTCAGGTTAAATTAGACCGCCGACATCTTTATATAAGTCTTTTAGTTCTATGTCAGACATATCAAGTATAGGCTCATACATAAATGAGTTGATGTGTATATTTTGAGGGGTGATTAAGTTCACCTTCTTGATGATTGCTACATTTTCTGCACTAGGAGAAGCCTCTCTAAAATAGATTTTTGTCAGCTCGATAGTTTGGTTAATTTTTATGGCATCAGTTTTGGAAGCGTCGTTTATCGCAGTAATCATAGAGGCTTCTGCTTTCAGTCTAATTGCTACAGATAAGACTATCTTGTTCTCTAGCCCTAAGGCACTAGTTTTAGCAGATAGGGTATCGGCTGTTTCAATAAATAGTTCGGTAACCTTTTTACTGGCATCGTTAACATCTATGGTTCTATTAAAGTTATTCTTTATGATATCCTGAACATCTTTTACTGTAATGGTATCAGTGTCTGGTTTCTGGTGTAAGACTGATGTAAGTTTTTTATATTCATCTTTCGGCTCTTTGTATTCGACGATGTTTCTGACAAAAGGAATAAGGGCAAGGAGCTTGGCGTTGTCTTTCGTGTTGCCAAGGAAATAATCAAAAGGATTTTTTATATGTTGCTCCTCGATTGGAATTAAACTGATACCTTCTGTCGTTCTTTCTGCCGTCAGACAATACTTATAAATCGAAAACCGACTTTCGATAGTTCTAAAGAAGTCGAAGTTATGTGTCAGTATGACTTGGTGAAAGTTATCTTTTTCCGATATATCTTTCAGATATTCAATGATTGCATACTTATTTTTGTAGTCAAATGAGTCGGCGATATCATCTACAATCATCAGTGTTTCTTGGTTGAGGTCGACACGTGCTTCAACTTCAAAAAGTATCTCAAGTATGTATAATGCTTTCCTTTCTCCGTTGCTTAAAGCATCTATCAAATTTGCTTTCTCAACATCTTGACCTATGCCTGACTCATCTTCAAAGGTATAGGTTAGAACTGGGAGTAGACCATTTAATATGACATCATTTTGGTTACTAACTGACAGTTTAAAAGGCACGGAAAACCTATCATTAAACTGTTTAATGATTTCTTTCCACCTTGGCTGTTCTTCTTTAGCTTCTTCCTGTAGATTATCTAATTCGGTTTTTGCCTTAGCATATTCATCGACTAGTTCGTTGAATTCCTTTATGTATATTTTGAAATAGTCTACCCAAACCTTTTGTTCAAAACTGGTTATATTGGCCAGCTCTGGGATAATTTCTTGGTGTAGCGTGATATATTCTCGAAAATCCCTCAACCCATCTGTAGAAAACTTACCGTCTATTTTATCGAAAGCGTCTTTTAGCTCTTTGTCTTTTAGTATTTCGTTTAATTCATCTTCGATAATCTTTTTTAATTCATCTTCTGACTTAACAATCTTACCGTCAGACAGAGACACGGCGTGAGAAGCATCGAAAAATCCTTGTTTTACTAAAGCCTTAGCTATCACTAACGCATTCGTATGGTTGAAGCTCCCTTTCTTGAAATACTTAGATTGTTCAACCAACTCACCATATCTAGCTATATAGTCTTTCAATTGAGGCTGAATATCCTTTAGTATCTGTAGCACTTTAGGGTCAAAGACAATTTTATAGGAAACGGTGTCATATACTGGCTCTTTGCCATCATTAACTTCATCTTTCACACGCTGTATTGTCTTTAGGAAATCGTCAGGATTACCAGTGAAAGCTTTGGAAACGGTTAGGTCAATATCCTTAGATAATCCTGACGGCTTTTTTAGTGCTTTAAGTAGGGAATCTTCAAGCT
The DNA here is from genome assembly GCA_964516285.1 of uncultured Saccharimonas sp. (SeqCode). GTDB lineage: Bacteria > Patescibacteriota > Saccharimonadia > Saccharimonadales > Saccharimonadaceae > UBA1547. Next base: position 78,319 of record CAZEWP010000001.1, on the reverse strand, counting down.
TCTTAATACCGCTCCATATGTCTTCGTATTGTTTACGCAAGGCTTTATTAGCCAGTAAAGTTGAGGTTTTTTCTGAATAATAGGCACTGTTATATGGCTCAACAATAAATACTTTTTCTGGCTCTAAGTCTATTGTGTCGGCTTTAATATCACGCTTAGTGATGCGGTCAGGATACATCAAGTCTTTGGAGTCCCTCTTGTTTGCGAGGTCGTTAAAAGTCTTCGTAAACGATGTTTTCATTGAACCGTTAGGTGCATATATAGAGTATGTCTTGGACTTCTCGAAGTCGAACTCGTAATCTAGCTTTTTAATACCATAGCTATTCTCAAGATTTACAGATAATTTCTTCATTAAACTTAATTATACCATTCGCATAAATCATTGGATGTGCCTGAAGGAAATGTTTGATTGCTCGCAGAGATATCGACCGATATAACAGATGCTATAAAGAAACTAGACGGGGGTGAAACTGTCTTTTCTGGAGCACTAAAAACAGCCGAAGACCCACAATAAATGACTTTCCCACTAGCATAAGTAAAATCTATAAAAAATCGCTTCACTTTTCGTATTTTTTCGTATAATATGTAGATATGAGCAAAAGTAAAAAACAAGAGATTCTAGATTTTATTAAGCAATACACAGAGAACGAAGGAACGTTCCCTACCCTCAATGAGATAAAAGACGGTGTAGGACTTAAGTCGGTGTCTACTGTTCACCAGCACGTTAAGGACTTAGTAGATTCCAGTGTTTTAATGGATGATGGTCTTGGGGGCTATAAACTAACACCAAAAACTAACAGGAACGATGAAGTAGAGGTTATAGGTTATATTGCCGCGGGTTCTCCTATTGAAGCTATCGAGGATAAAAAAACCACAATTACTGTGCCTAATTTACCATCAAATAATGATTTTTATGCTCTTCAAGTTAAAGGCGATAGTATGATTGACGAAGGAATTTTTGACGGTGACATTGTGGTTATAAAGCGTCAGACATCAGCCCAAAACGGTCAAACGGTAGTAGCTATTATTGACGATAATAAAGCCACCTTGAAGAAGTTATACAAAGAAGACGGTAAGTTTCGTTTACAGCCAGCCAATCAAGCTATGCTACCACTTATTCGTGATGAAGTTGAGATTAGGGGTGTTGTATGGTCTATTCAGCGTAATATGAACGCTAATATAGATAATGACACGCCAGTTATTCCTACAAAAAACTGGCGAACAGTAGATTTATTTGCTGGTGTGGGTGGTATTCGTCTAGGCTTTGAAAAGGCTGGATTCTCTACGGTATTTGCTAATGACTTTGAAGCAAAATGTGCCGACACTTATAATCAGAACTTTGACACTGCTAAACTTGTAGTTGAAGACATTACTAAAATCCATACTAAAGATATCCCTGATTGTGATTTTGTGCTAGGTGGTTTTCCTTGTCAGGCATTTT
>CAZEWP010000001.1:75968-76868 GCA_964516285.1 uncultured Saccharimonas sp. (SeqCode) | reverse complement strand
CGCAAAGGCTTTAGTGATGACAAAGGTCGTGGAAACTTATTCTTTGATATCGCACGAATCCTAGAGGATAAACAGCCTACTGGATTTTTGCTAGAAAATGTGAAGAACTTAAAAGGTCACGATGGCGGTAATACTTTTAGGGTAATTGAACAGACATTAGAGGAATTAGGTTATCACATTAAATCAAAAGTGCTTAATTCTATGGAATATGGCAACGTGCCACAAAATCGAGAACGTATCTATATAGTAGGATTCAAGGATAAGGCTAGGACTGAAGCATTTGAGTTTCCAGAGCCAATTCCACTAACTAAAACTATCAAAGATATCCTAGAAAAAGACGTTGACGAAAAATACTACTATAACGGCAAGCCTCTTTATGAAAAACTAAAAAATGACGTAAAAGAAGAGGGTCAGGTTTATCAGTGGCGTAGAAAATATGTCCGTCAGAACAAAAAAGGTGTATCGCCAACCCTAACGGCCAATATGGGTATGGGTGGTCATAATGTGCCAATAATCTTTGATGGTAAGGGCATTCGCAAACTAACCCCTCGTGAGTGTTTCCGTATTCAAGGTTTTCCGGATGACTACAAGCTACCAAATATAGCTGACAGTGCTTTATACAAGCAGGCTGGCAACTCTGTATCTACGCCAGTTTTAGAGCGGATTGCTTCGCAAATGGCAAAGGTTCTGTAGAATCGCTGAGATTATAGTTATGATATAATCATAACTATAATGAAAAAAATACAAACAACATTAAAAGATGGCTCTATTGTAATCGGAGACCAGTTTGACTCTGGTGATTACGCAAAGTTCATATTTATTTTCCAATCTTGGTTAAAGATTAATCAACTCCTTCAGTCGCTAGGCGGTAGGGGGCTTAATGTTCCTGACGTTATAAGT
>CAZEWP010000001.1:13271-75958 GCA_964516285.1 uncultured Saccharimonas sp. (SeqCode) | reverse complement strand
GATGAGAAAGTATTTAATCGTTTGTTTTACCTATTTAATGCTGTTAGGACAAACGGCACAGCTCGTTCATACGATGCCGTAGACTTAGTGACCCACGAAGGCATTCAGGTAAAGTCCACTTCTATAGAAAGTGACTTGACATCATTCGGTCCTACTTCAACTTGGGATGTTTTAATATTTATGGACTTTGCTCCTACTGGCGTGGTTGATGGCACAGTTGATATATACAGGATAAATACTCACCCTAGAGACATCGTTCTCAATAGAAAAAAAGGTGAAACATTTACAGACCAGCAGATGCAGGGGCGACGACCAAGATTGTCTATAAAAGCACAAATCATTAACCCAGAGGGACTAAAGCCTATAAAGACTATCAAACTTACTTAAATATTTATACGGTTGTTCGTATGCGAGAAAATCGTTGAACCCTTTGACAAGGTATAATGTGGATAGTATGGCTAGTAATAATGGAGTTCCTCGTAAACCACGCAAGAAGCAAGAGCGTGTCATTTTGAGTGATAATCAACTATTACAGGCTAAATCAGTATTAACTGAAGAGCTAGAAGAAAACCCAAACCTACTAGATTTACCAGAGAGCAACTACACCGTAGATAATCTAGTGGATTTCTTTGTTCAGTCGGCAGAGGGCAGTAAAAAGCTACTACCAAAAGAGCGACGCCGATATGCTATGTATCTTCGTAAATCAACAGATTCCGAAGAGCGACAAGTCCGCTCATTAGAAGACCAAGAAGTTGAGTGTATGGCACTTGCCAAACAGTTGAATATAAAAATACACCCTGATGACATTTTTAAAGAAAGTGCCTCCGCTAAAGAGTCTGGTAATCGTCCTATTTTTGATAAGGTGATGTTAGGTTTTAAGACTGGCAAATACCAAGGGCTTATAGCTTGGTCGCCCGACCGACTATCTAGGAATATGCTTGAGGGCGGTCAGATTATTGAAATGGTAGACCACGAAGAAATCCAAGACCTACTATTCAAAACATACCAATTTGATAACACGCCAAATGGAAAAATGCTCTTAGGTATTTTGTTCGCTACATCGAAGCAATATAGCGACAAATTATCACAAGATGTAAAACGTGGTAATACTGGAGCAGTCCGAGACGGTAAGTATCTAGGCGTAGTCAAAAAGGGATACTATGTTAACACAGCAACGGGCTATTACGAGCCAGATGAACATAACTGGCAATTACTCCGCAAAGCCGTCTTAATGAGGCTTAATGACCGTGCTACTGGCGAAGATATAGCAGACTTTCTGAATGACTCGCATTTGAGCGTTCGCAAGACAGAACAAGATGAATATAAGCTCGTAAAAATGACTAAGAATATGGTGTCGGACTTTTTAACTGACGAGTTCTACACTGGCGTCTATAAGCACGGTGACAATATCTCAAACTTAAACGACCAATACAACTTCTTGCCTTTAATGACGCCAGATGAATTTATACAACTTGGTCGCAATATATCGGCTAGTTTTGACAAGGAATTTAAGGGTCGTGGCAACGTGGCTCAACGACTCGAATATGGTTTGCTACGAGAAAAAGTTATTTGTGATTTTTGCGATAGGGTAATGACGTTTCAACGCACCAAAATACCTCGTGGCAAGAATAAGGGTAAGTGGCTATTGAGTTACTATTGTCGCAATAAAGAGTGTCTTCGCCATAACGATAAAGAAGCTATCTTGAAATATGGGCATAAACTACCAAAGGGCATTAGGGCAAAATATGTAAACGCTCATATTGAGTGGACGTTGCGACACCTAACGAAAAACGTAGACGAGGCTCATAAGCGATACATAGACCGTATCGAGCAAGATGTAATTATCAAAAAAGAGACCAATAGACGCAAGCTCAACGATGCCAAAAAAGACCTCAAGCTACAAAGAGATTTCTATGCTAAATACCAGACCTTTCAGGTGTCTAATCCTGTGGAGTATAAACAACACCACAAGGGTAAACTTGAATTTCACCAAGCTCAGATAAACTCTATCGAGGAGATTATAAAGAGGCTAGAAGACGAAAAGACGCAACTAAGCAAAGCTTTGCCAACTCGTGAAGAATTTGTTGAACTCATCAATTCTTATCTGGAAACCATACTAAAAACGACCGATGTGGTCGAAGAAGATTTAGTCTATCGTGAGGTAGTGTTGAACCTCCGAGCAAATGACAACTTTATATCTGTTATAAAGCTAAATCCACCATACGATTTGATGGTGGATTTAAGCGAAAATACTTCTTGGTCGGGGTGAAAGGACTCGAACCTTCGACCTCACGGTCCCAAACCGCGCGCGCTAGCCAACTGCGCCACACCCCGGACTGACTAGATTATAAAGCATTTTTTTAAAGAACGCTAGTCTTTTTAACTGGTGTGTTAAAATTAAGACAGATGTTTAAGAAAAATAAGCAATTTTTTGGTTGGCTAGTTGGGGCTGTTTTAATAGGGTCTGGGTTAATTGGCTGGTTGATTGCTAGTCAACAGAGTTTATGGTTTGACGAAGGCTACTCAATTATGTTGGCCAGGCAAAAGGTGGCTGATCTAATTCATTGGACTGCAGTAGATGTTCATCCACCAGTTTATTATCTTCTTCTAAAGGGGTGGGGTGGTCTGTTCGGGATTGAGGAAATGATACTTAGACTGTTTAGTTTAATTTGTTTTAGTTTAAGTCTATTTATGTTATTTTTACTATTAAAAAAACTATTTAACCAGAAAATAGCTTTGGGTGGGTTGCTTTTAGTGGCTTTTAGTCCACTCCTACTTCGTTATAGTTTTGAGATTCGGATGTACGCTTTGATGACCTTAATTAGTGTGACAGCTAGTTATTTATTAATTTTAGCCAAACAAGAATTGAGACGAGCTTGGCGAGTTAGTTATTATTTTGGTTATGCAATTCTAGTGGCTTTGGGGGTATTAACACATTATTATCTATCTTTTCTCTGGCTAGGGCATTTAGTGTGGTTAGTGGCTCAAGCTTATCGTCAGCGACAATCTTTTATTAAACAACCCTGGATCTTGGCTTATTTAGGATCAGTTATCTTGTTTTTGCCTTGGTTGCCGATAGCTTTAAAACAGGTTTCTGGTAAGACTTTAGCTAGTGTAGTAAAAGCTTTAACATTAGAAAATCTTTTAGGGATGGTGACTTTTAGCTTTTTGTATCAACCAATTTTTTGGCTAAAGGCTGTCATGTCGCTGTTGGCGGTGGCTTTGTTCGGCGCTTTAATTTATCTAGTGGTGAAGTTTTATCCAATCACTCGCAAAAAGTATCCGGAAGGTATGGCGTTTTTAACTAGTTGTTTTATAGTGCCGTTGGTTGTGATGATACTTATTGGCCTCAATCGTCCAGTTTACATTGAGAGATATGTGGTTTTTTATGTTATTTATGGCTTGTCGTTATTGGGGGTTTTATTAGCAGTGGCTTGGCAGAAAAAAGCTAAGTCGGCTAAAACTTTAACCGCTATTTTTTCAGTAGCTCTGTTGGCTGGCTTGGTAAGTTTGAGTCAATTAGGTAACTACAATTTCCAGCGTTTAGAAAAGATTAAGACCAGAGAATTGAGTCAACAAGTGGTTTGTGACGGCGGTCAGGTGGTTTTGGCATCTGACCCGTATGTTTATATCCAAATGAAAGAGCTATTAGCTGACTGCCCAATCTATGTGGTTAGTCAAGAGCGAGAGTTGGTGGGTGGCTATGCACCGGTTGGTGATGAGGTGCGAGTTCGTGATGACAGTCGAGAGTTAGAGGCTTTTAGAAAAATTTATTTTATTAGTTATAACGAGAAGCAAATTCCGCAGTTGTTAAAAGAAAAGGTTGTAGTTAAAAACACTAAGTTTGAGAGTTTGTTTTTAAAGGAGTTTTTGCAACTAGGCGAGGACATTAACATAAGGATAAGTGAGGGGAAATGAGAAAAATAGTTGGTTTTTATGGCCTTCAGGATAATCAAAAAGATTTAATCCAAAAGATGCTTCGGATGCCAGAGGTTGGTCAAAAAGTCGTGACGGATACTTATTTTAAAAATGAAATAGCTTTCGGTTGTGCGCAGAATCATGTTCAACCAGATGACTTATTGTCTCAACAAAAAGCAGTGGTGGCTGTTGGGTTGGCGGAGGTTTACAATCGTCAAGAGCTTTATGGGCAATTTTCTCGTCAAGCAATTACTGTGGCCAATCAACAAAGTGACCTTGAGTTTTTGGCTTATAATTATTCAGTTGACGAAGATCTTTTTTTGGATCGGCTTGATGGCTCTTTTGGGGTGGCACTTTATAATTCCACAAAAAGAGAATTAGTGTTAGCACGGGATCATTTTGGTGTCCAACCACTCTATTATGTGGAATTACGAAGCAAGAAAAATCCTCAAATTTTATTTAGCTCAGATCTCAAGTCTTTATTGCAAAGCGAGTTATTTCAAGCTGAAGTCAACGAAACAGTTTTAGCCCGTTATCTTCGTTTTCGGGCCCATGATGATACGGCTGAGACTTTTTTTGCGCAGATTAAAAAAGTTAGAGTTGGTGAAATGGTGGTGGTTAATGCATCGGGTATTAAGAAAAAACAATTTTCTAAACTAGAAAGTCGCTTCAAGGAACAGGTTTTACAAGGTAAGTTACAAAAATACACTCCAGCGATTCAAGAGCAATACCGACAGTTATTGACTTCGGCAATTGAGCGACGAACAACGGGTGATCAAGCAATTGGTATGGCTTTATCGGGTGGATTAGATTCTTCGGTTATTACGAGCGTTACCCAACGCACCTTGATTGGTTCAACTCAGGGTAAACAAGCTAAGGTTTTTTCAGCAGTTTTTCCTGGTGAGATTAATGATGAGGAAAAGTATGTTGATAGTTGGCGACAGAAATTTCCAAGAGTTAAAGTCAATAAAGTTTATCCTAATGAAAAAGGCTTTTGGCAAGAAGTGACTGATTTTGTTAGAGTCCAAGAGGAACCAACAATTAGTACTGGACCGTACGCTCAATATTGTGTTATGAAACAAGCTAGCCAAAAAGTAGAGATTATGCTTGATGGGCAAGGGGCTGATGAAGTTATGGCCGGTTATTTGCCAGCATATTTTGTTTATTTTAAGCAACTTTGGGAACAACATTGTTGGGGGCGATTAGTGGTTGAGGTGGTCTCTTCGCTGGATATTATTTTTCAATTGGTGCGGTTTAAAATTTTTAGTGCTTTAAGTTTTAAGAAAGACTTGCCATCTGATAATTTTCTTAGCTCAGATTTTCTAAAAACCAACCAAGCGACAGCATTTAGTAAGGTGACTAATAATTTACGGTTAAGGTTAGTGGACGATATTTTTCGAGATAGTTTACCAGCTTTATTACGCTATGAAGCTAAAAACACTAATCGTTTTAACATTAAGGGACGGGTGCCTTTTTTGGATAAAAAATTAGTTGAACTAGTGTTTAGTTTGGAGGATCAAGCGATTATTAAACGTAGTTGGAATAAACGGATTTTAAGAGAAGCTTTTGGGGATGTCTTACCAATTGAGATTAGTCGTCGGCGCAAGAAGGTTGGCTTTAGCACCCCGGAAGTTGAATGGTTAAAGCGCTTAAATAAAGAGGTTTTAACGATTTTTACTTCTGAAAAATTTGCTTCGCGACCTTATTTTAATCAATTAGCCGTAGTTGAAGCCTTTAAAGATTATCTAGTTAATAAAAACAGTGTTTCAAGTATGACTTTTTGGCGGATTCTTAATACGGAGTTGTGGTTGAGGGAGTTTATTGATGAGCCGATAGCCGAAACAGAAGCGCAACAAGTTGAATTTCAGCCAAATGAAGAAAAAAGTTTAGATATAAAAGTTGGTAAAAATAGTTATCGTCGGTTGCCAATCAGAACTAAGGTTGTGCAAGCTGACGATCAGTTATCTAGTCTAGTTTTAGATTATCTTAAAAACTTTGCTAAGCAGTTAAGCCAGCGGTCACCAGACTACCAGGCTATTACTAAGCATGGTTGGATGCTTTTTATTAGTGAGAAGATTGTGGCGATTACCCAACAACGAGCTTATTTTATCTGGGATATTAAGCCACGGTTACTAGCAAAAATTTTAAGTCGGTTTGTGACAAAAAGTGCCTATGGTATTGGTTTAGCCCACCCATGCACGATGGAATTAGCCATCAGAGAGGCTGGGGGACTAAGAATCTTATTAGCTTCTCTTGGTGGAATTTTAGGTAAGGTCATTGGTAAAAGAGGAGTCTTTTACAATTTAGCTGGACATAGTGTCCGAGCGATTGATGGGCCGACCGCTCACAGTGTCTATCCAGCTAATGTTTCAGCCAAGTTAAGTCCGGAAGCACCCGATAAGGTGGCTCAAGATTTAACCAAAATCTTAAAAGATAATCTACCAAAATTTTTAGCTGAATCTTTACAGGGAGTCGTGATTATTGATGCTAATGACCTTGGTCGCAATATTCTTGGTAAAAATGTGGCGGTTAAAGATGAAACCTTAGAAGCTGTTTTTGCTGACAATCCTTTAGGACAAGCTCGCCAACAAACTCCACTAGCAGTTGTATTTCGTAAATAGCTAAAATAAGCTACAATAGACATATGTTACTAGTGGGCATTCTAGAGTGGTGGTATAACGCTGGATTTAAGCGACAAATAAGACTCTTAGTTTTTAGGGTTGAATCTGTTATCGATATGTTTTCGATTCGTTCTCTAGTTAAAACTTGGTTGGCGCCATATAAGCAGATTTCAGCTTCCATAGAACAGTCAGACAATAGCTTTGCTATCCAGATTCGTCACATGTTTGACAACTTAATTTCAAGAGCTGTTGGTGCTGTTGTGCGGACTTTTATGATTATATTTGGTTTACTAACAACTGGACTGCTTGTAGTTATTAATTTTATTTTTCTAGGGTTTTGGCTAGTGGTGCCGTTTTTGCCAATTATCGGTCTGTTGCTTTTTATCGCGGGGGTTAGGTTTTAATGGATAACAACTTAGGCTTTAACTACCGTAGTCTTAGAAGTACCAAGGCTCGTTTAAGTGTTAAGATTAATAAAAGCATTTATCTCTTGATTCAAATTTTGACAGTCGGCTTTTTCGTTTTAGCTGGGTTGTTAATCTTTGTTTTACATAGTGCTTTAGGGTGGTTAATATTAAGTTTGGCTTGCTTGTTATTTATGCTAGGAGCTTGGTACAACGGTGACTTACGGCATTTAAAGTCAAATAAAGAAATTAAAAATATCGATGACATTTTGTCGGCCGAAGTTTTAGGGAGATTGTCGAAAAATCCAACGCCAAAAGAGTTGGTGGCGATACTAAGTAATTTGTTGGCTGGTCAATTTTTTGCGATTCGGTTTGGGGTTGGTCCGAATTTACTGGCCACTTTAGTTGAACCACCAGAAGTTGATCTAGCTAAAATTTGGCAAAAAGCTTTAGAAATTCAGGGGCAAACAAAAAATAAAAACATTTCAGCCGTGGTTTTAATCGTGGCGGTTGCCGAGGTTAGTCCTCTGTCTCAACAATTATTAGCGCCAGTTCATTTAGGGGTTAAAGATCTATACCAGGGTATTTATTGGTATAACCACTTAAGACAATTAACTGAAAATTATCGTAAACCAGCCCGTAATGGGGGGGTAGCTAGAGATTGGGCTTTTGGCTGGACTCCACTTTTAAAAAAATTAGCCCAAAATATTAGCACCCAAATAGATGCTGTCTCACTTTTAACTTTGGAGTCACACGATGAGGCTGTTAATCGTTTGATTGGCATTTTCAGTAAGAATGGTCGACAAAACGCTTTATTGGTTGGGGGGTCTGGTTCTGGTAAGACTCGAGTGGTCCATTCTTTTGCCGCTCGATTGATCGATGGTTATTCTAAGGTGCCGAACAACCTGAAGTATCGTCAAGTATTTCTTTTGAATGCCGCTTCTTTACTAGCTGTCTCGCGTGAGAGGGGTGATCTAGAAAGAATTATTCCGAGAGTGTTAATGGAAGCCTATAGTGCTAAGAATATAATTCTTTGTTTAGACGATTCACATTTGTTTTTTGAAGACGGCGTTGGTTCAGTAGATATTTCTAATATTTTGTTACCGATTATTCAATCTGGTCGCTTGAGAATTATTTTAGCAGTCGATGAACAGAGATTTTTACAGATTAATCAGCGCCATCCAGAATTAGCCAATGCTTTAAATAAAATTGTAGTGGCGCCAGCGACCAAAGAAGAAACCATTGCTATTATGCAAGATCGAGCCGTCTTAATTGAAAGCCAAAACCAAACAACTTATACTTACCAAGCTTTAGTTGAATCTTACCAGTTGGCTGATCGTTATATCTATGACATTGTGATGCCTGGTCGGGGGTTAAAGATTATGGAAGCAGCTTCACAATATAGCGAACCTAATGGTTTAGTGACGACTCAATCGGTTCATCAAGCAGTTGAAAAAACTTTAGATGTCAAGGTTGGGGTGGCGCATGAAACTGATGAGCGACAAGTTTTATTAAACCTAGAAGAATTAATTCATCAGAAGATGATTAATCAAAACCGAGCTGTTTCGGTAGTTAGCGATGCCTTACGGCGAGCTCGGTCTGGTGTTCGTAACCAAAATCGACCAATCGGCACCTTTCTTTTCTTGGGGCCAACTGGGGTTGGAAAAACTGAGTTAGCTAAAGCCCTAGCTAGAACTTATTTTGGCGGGGAGAATCAGATGATTCGCTTAGATATGAACAGCTTCGTTACCGAGCAAGATGTTCAAAGGTTATTAGCCGACGGAGCAGATTATCCAGAAAGTTTAACTGCTCAGGTTATGAAACAGCCGTTTAGTGTGGTGCTACTAGATGAAATTGAAAAAGCTCATGATAAAGTTTTAGTGACATTATTGCAATTACTGGACGAGGGTATTTTAAGAGATGTTAAAAATCGAGAAGTGAGCTTTAAAGATACGATTATTATCGGCACCAGTAACGCGGGGGCTGATCGAATCAGGGAACTGATTGAGCGAGGTCTTGATATTGAACGGATGGAAGCTTTTTTTGTTGACGAGCTCATTAAAACCAACCAGTTCCGACCAGAATTTGTTAACCGTTTTGACGAAGTGGTGATGTTTAGGCCATTAACTAAAGAAGAATTACTGCAGGTAGTTGACTTAATGATTAAATCAGTTAATGAAACTTTGGCCAATCAAAAAGTTTCAGTTGAAGTTGAATTGGAAGCCAAAAAATTATTAATCGAAAAGGGCTATGACCCACGATTAGGCGCCCGACCAATGCGTCGAATGATTCAGCGCACGGTTGAGAATGTGGTGGCCAAACAGGTTTTATCGGGTGATGTTAAGCCAGGCGATACCATTCAAGTTACCCTTAATCAGATTAAGGGTATGTTGGCAGATGATTAATTACCAAGATTTTTTAAAAGTAAAAAATAGCCCTTATTAAAAATAGTGGCTATTTTTCTTGAAAGATTTGACAACTAATAATTATGGGTATATACTCATAATATAACTAACAAGAAAGGAGCAGATTATGCCAAAGTTAGATGGAACAGGGCCTCTAGGTCAAGGTCCAAGAAGTGGTCGAGGACTAGGTCCTTGTGGTCAAGGTCAAGGTTTAGGCTTAGGCTGTGGTATGGGGCGTTTTGGTTGGGGTGGTTGCCCATACCAATTTAATTACTGGCGTCGTTTGTCGGATCAAGAAAAGTTAGCTTATCTTGAAGATGAAGAGGCATTACTAAAAGAAGAATTAATTGCCTTGCAAGAAGAAAAAAAGTCTCTAAAGCAATTAGTTAATAAAGATAGCAAATAATTTTTATGCCTAGACCACGATTGTATCGGCGGATTTCTTTTAATCCGCAAGTAACTTATTTTAAACCACAAGGCGTGCCACTCCGATTTTTAGAAGTGGTCGAATTAACGGCTGAAGAGTTTGAGGCTTACCGATTGCGTCACAGTAGTAATTTAGAACAGATGGAAGCAGCCAAACACATGGTAACTTCACAAAGTACCTATCAAAGGATTCTTTATTCAGCTTATCAAAAAATTGCTGATGCTTTAACCAATGGTAAAGCGATTAAGATTACTCGAGATTGAGATCTGGGTAAATTGATTTAGTAACTGAACTAATCTCTCGGCGCATTTGAGGAAAAATCACACCTTCTTTGGCGGTGACACCTTCTAGCATCCAAAAGAGACGCTCAGAGTGACCGTAGCCACAAGTTGGGGGTATGCCATATTCTAGCATTTCTACAAAATCAATATCCATCATCATAGCCTCATTATCACCTGAATCTCTTAATTTTTGTTGCTCGATAAACCGATTTAATTGATCAATTGGATCGTTTAATTCGCTATAAGATTTGCAAGCTTCGGTGCCACCAAGAATAAGATTGAATTGTTCAGTTAAGCGCGCATCAGCAGTTTGCTTTTTAGCTAAAGGTTGGAGATAAACAGGTATATCAACTAGAAAAGCTGGACCAGAAAGCTCTTTACGAATTTTCTTCCAAAGTTTATCAATCCCCCTGGCTACACTGTCTGTCTTTTCAACTTCAAGTTTATTCTCTTTCAGCTTTTGAGAGATTTCTTCGATAGTAGCGTCAAAGACATCAATTCCATAATGTTCTTTGATTATTTTTGGGAAGCTGACTTTTGGGAAAGGTTCATTATCCTCACCAAGGTCAATAGATTGGCCATTAAGGAGGGTGAATTGCCTCTTCCCCCAAACTTGATCGGCGAGATATCGGACCATTTTTTCAGTTAAATTCATACCGTCTTGCCAATCGGCATAAGCCCAATACCACTCTAGAGCGTTATGTTCTGGTAAGTGCTCTTCTGTTACGCCCTCATTCCGAAAACGAGGACCAATATCATAGATTTTTTCATAACCAGCCCCAATCAATCTTTTAAGGGGTAGTTCATGGCTGATTCTTAGATAAAAATCTTGATCCAAGGCATCCATGTGGGTAACAAAAGGATTAGCATCAGCTCCACCAGTGGTTTGTTCGAGAACTGGTGTGCTCATTTCTATAAAACCGTGATCGCGCAGAAAGTCTCGATTAGCTTGCCAAAATTTAGCTCGCCTAAGAAATCGATCACGCACAGCTTGATTAATATTAATATCAATGTAGCGTCGGCGCAAGCGCTCTTCTTTGTCACTGAACTCTTCGTGAGCGAGGGGCATTGGTCGGAGTGATTTAGTTAGGAGACGGAGCTTTTGAGTGTTTAAGGAAATTTCGCCAGTTTTAGTCTTAATGACTTGGCCGGTAGCTTCAACGAAGTCGCCAGTGTCAAGTAGAGGGATTTCTTTTATTCCCAATTCACCATTAACCGGAGTTAAAGGTCCTAATTCACCATCTTTAATAAAGAGTTGGATTTTACCAGAAGCGTCTTGAATCACAATAAAAGCTAGTTTGCCAAAAGTTCTAATAGACTTAATTCTGCCAACAATCGTTTGAGTGGTGTTTTCCAGTTCAGAAAAATTGTCAATAATTTCTTGAATTATAATAGTTCTAGTGGAACGGGCAGGAAAAGGGTTAATTCCAAGAGCTTGAAGTCTTTCAAGCTTTTTTAATCGTTCGTTACGGAAATCTTTCAGTGTGGCCATTTATATCCTTTCTCTAAGATTATGGCGCCCCGGGCAGGATTCGAACCTGCGACCTTAGGCTTAGAAGTCCTCTGCTCTATCCAACTGAGCTACCAGGGCACGCAAAAATATTATAGCAAATTAACCATAGTCTTGGTAGGTGTAGTATAATAAGAAGAGTATAAAAAGGAGGAATTATTATGAACAAAGATCAAGGACCATTTCCAGCTGTCGTTAACATCGAAGAGGAAACTTTAAATAATAACACTTTTCGAACCGCTCTTTGGACCGGCAAAGACATACAATTAACTCTAATGTCTATTGAGGTTGGCGGAGATATCGGCTTAGAAATCCACAATGACAATGACCAGTTCTTGCGTTTAGAGCAAGGCAAGGCCAAAGTTAGTATGGGCAAGACTCAAGACGAGATGCAAACCTGGGAAGCCGAAGCAGATTTTGCTATTTTCATCCCATCTGGCTATTGGCATAATGTTGAGAATATCGGCGACGATGAGTTAAAAATCTACTCTATCTATGGACCAGCTCACCATCCATCTGGGACTGTTCACGCCACCCGTGCTGAAGCTGACTTGGCTGAAGAAGAAGAGCATCATCAGTAAATAATTAAGCAAAGAAAAAAGCGGTATTGTTGTAGGACAACACCGCTTTAAATTTGTGTTACTTAATAGCGTAGAAGCTATTAAGAACGGAGGTCTCTTTTGCTGGCCTGAAGACTGAGGCAAAAAGGATTTTTTCGTCTCGGTCTTTGAGCTTAACAATTCTTTTTCTCTCCTCATCCAGTAGGGGATAGAGAGAAACGAAGATTGTTATATCCGTTTTTTCTCTTTTCGATTGTGCTCTTCTTTCTTGGATCCAGTAGCGCGAGCTACCCACAATCTGTACCGGATACTTTCCCCAAGAAAGTGGACCAGAAACACCTTGCCTGACATATGTGACCCGGTCCAAATACGTCACAACTGTGATTCGGAGTTTTTCAACTCCAGAATAATAGTCGCAGATTTGACGCGCCAGGTGGTTGCCTAGGAGTATATGCTCGTAGGCGCATAGTTCGTCGATGCTATTGTTACGGATGTTGTCGCAAACAGCGGCAATGCTTTGGGGTTTATAATTACCCCACCTTGACCTCCTGTCTTTCAACAAGGAAATCACCTCCCAAAAATATTTATTAGAGTTTACACCCTAATATGGTCAAGATTATATCACAAAAGAGAGATATTAGCAAATTTTCTTCCACATCTCAGCCCCAAAAAAACATGCTACACCATAAAACAAGTCAAAAAGAAAACAAGGACAGTCCTTAAGGACTGTCCTTGTTTAAAACTTGTTTAATTTGTTTAGCAACTAGACAGAAAAACTACTAGAGTGATATACTGTTACCAGTTGGGCGGGTGTCGTATAGTGGCTAATATACTTGCCTTCCAAGCAAGAGCGAGGAGTTCGATTCTCCTCACCCGCACCAGATTGATAGGAAACTCGAACTTTTCGAGTTTAAGTAATAAATGCTAACTAGAAATAGTTAGTTTTTTTGTTATTTAAGAAAGGAAAGTGATTGAGTATGACAATAGAAACTAAAGAACTTGTAATAAGTGAAGAATTAAAAAGAAAGGTTGAAATGATTTGTAGGTTTGCTTATGTTGACTACACTATCACAAATGGAAATGTTAAAAGTATTAAAAATACAAATATTGCTATGGTTAGACCTCATATAGTTAAAATTAAAGGTATTGATTATTTAATATTTGATAATTATGATGACATTTTTATAAATGGTTATAAAGAAAAAATTAAGTTTAAAGACTTTGAAGAATATATCAAATCCCACTAAAACCTTGACAAATCAAGAATAAAAGTTTATAGTATAGAACTAATAAAAGCAAGCAGTATCGCTTTTTAAGGGGAAAGAGAGGTACTTCTATGATTAAAAGCACATATAACATATTTAAAAGTTTATACTTGATTTTAAAGAGGAGTCAAAGGTATTAGTTATCTAGTATTTTTGACCCCTCTTTTTTGATAGAAAGTGAGGTTGATAAAGTATGAATGAAGAAAAGAAAATTGCAGGTATTTATAAAAGAGTTTCTACACTCGACCAAAAACGAGAGGGATTTAGTTTACCTGAACAAGAAGAAAAATTAAGAGAGTTTTGCAAATTTAAAGGTTATGAGATTTATAAAGTTTATGAAGATGCAGGTATAAGTGCGAAAAATGATAAAAGACCAGCATATCAAGAAATGATGCAAGATGTGAAAGATAAAAAGATTAATGTTATAGTTGCTTTTAAGTTAGATAGATTAACTCGTTCAGTTTATGATATTGAAAAATTAATGAAGTTCGTTAATGATTATGATTGTGATATTGATTGCATTGCTGATGAATCAAACACCACTACTTCAAATGGTAGAATGGTTATGAGAATAATGACTAGTGTATCTCAAAATGAAATTGAGAAATGTAGCGAAAGAACTAAATTTGGTATGGTAGGTGCGATTAAATCAGGACACATTCCAAATCGTGCTCCATTAGGTTTTACAAGAGATAATAAAAAGTTAGTACCTGACCCTTTAACAAAAAATGTTATTGTTAGAGTATTTGATTTATATTTAGAGGGAAAAAGTCATCAAACTATTGCTAATGTATTTAACAAAGAAAAAGTATTAGGTAAAACAAATTGGTATGATTCTACCATTCAAAAAATATTGTCAAATGAACTTTATAAAGGCGATTTTGTAAATGGTAAAAGAACAAAACACCCTACATATTATGAAAACGTTGTTGAGCCAATAGTATCAAAAGAAAAATGGGATAATTGTCAAAGTCAAAAATTAAGAAATGCAAGACATTATGAAAGAACAGCAACTTACTTATTCACAAATAAATTAGTATGTTCTAAATGTGGTAGATTTTTAGGTGGAAGTGCTACAACTAAAAAGAATGGAAATAAATATTATTACTACAAATGCGAACATTGTAAAACTAACTTTAAAGAGCAAGAAATAGAAGAAAATATGTTAGCAGCAGTTATTGAACTTACTAAAACTGATGAACTTATAAATGACTACTACACACCATTTATTAAATCAAAATTTGATAATAAACAAATTGATTATGACAAACAAATTAAAGATTTAGATAAGCAATTAGATAGAATTAAAACAGCATATATTAAAGGTGTTATAAAATTAGAAGATTTTGATAAAGAGATTAAGCATATTGAATTTCAAAAGAATGATTTTACTAAAAAGATGCAAGAACAAAAACAATATGAAAATTTAAGTTTTACTGTTGATGATTTACTTATCTTGCAAGATAAACATAACATTAATACATTTGTTAAACCCGAGAAGTTTTTTGCTAATATCTATGGTTGGTTAAATAAATCAAGAGAAGAAAAACAAAGAATAATATCTACTTACATTGATAATTTAGTAGTAGAAAGAAAAGAAGATAAAACGATAGTTAAAGAAACACATTTTAGAACTAGTTTCTTACTTGATATGATTAACTATAATCAAGATTATGGACTACCTTTAAATTGGTTTCTATTTGAAGATAACTATGGTTATTCACTACCTATGAATAAAGAATTAAAAACAACAGAACAAGCACAAAATTACTTTAATAAACTAGTAGAAACACTAGGTAGCGATTATAAATTAAATTATTACTTTGTTGAGCCAGATGATGATTTAAACGATATAAGTTTTACTTCAAATGTAGATATTGAAAAAATAGTTAGAATTATTGCTATTAACGATAAAAAGAAATATAAAGATGAAAAATTAAAACTTGGAATTATAACTATTGATTTAAGTGATATTAAAAATATAAATGGAGAGCAAATATACAAAGGCTTCTTTGAGAAGTTTAAGGAGATGTGTGATAATGAGTTATGCGATATTTAGAGTTGAGCCAATATATAAAATAGCAGACCTCGCACAAATCGGATCGCACAACAAACGAGAAAAAAAAGCATATAAATCTAACCCAGATATAGATATTACAAAAACTAAAAATAATATTGAACTAGTCCCACTTTCAGGGAAATACATTAAAGAATTTTATAACCTAACAAAAGAGTATAAAAAAGAGCACGATAAACGAATGGAAACAATGAGAGATGATAGAAAGAAAACATTTAAACAAATGGTAGATGACGCAAATAATGTAGTTGCAGATGAATTACTATTTACTAGTGATAGTGATTTCTTTAAAGATATGAATAAAAGACAAATTAAAAAATGGGCTGATACTTGTATGGAATTTGTTTATGAAGATTTAGGTTATACAAAAGAACAAGTATTACATGCCACTTTACATATGGATGAAAAAACACCACATATTCATTGTGTAGTCGTTCCTTTAGTTAGAAAATATGATAAAAGAACTAATACTGAAAAATATACTATTTCTAAAAAGGAATATATTAAATCTAACTCCCATTTAAGCGAACTTCAAGACAAATACCACCAAAGACTAGTAGACAAAGGTTTTGACCTAAAAAGAGGCATTAAAAACAGCGACAACGAGCACATTTCAATAAAAGAATTTAAGAAGATTACAAAAAAGTTAGATACTCGTATGGAAAAACAAAATTACCTTATGACAAGAGATTATGAACTACTAGAAGAAAAATTAAAAACTGCTAAACCAACAATAAGTGGTAAAGAGGTTAAAATTGATAAAGATACCTACGATACACTAAACAACTTTATGCATACATCAAAAAGAGTTATTAAAGAAATGCCTAGAAGTCAAGCATTATTTAAAGAACTAACAGACTACACACAAACATATAAAGATATAGAACAAGAAAGAGATAATATTAAGGTTGAAGTAAAATTATTAGAAAAACAAAATGAGAAATTACAACAAGATTACGATAATTTATTTAACTTACTTAAAACTATCTTACAAACACTAAAAAAATTCTTTAAACGATTATTAAAAATAGGAACTGAAAAAGATAAAGATGATGTTGTTGATGAAATAAAAGAATATCACAATAATAATCTTTATGATAATGAGGATTTACACGACATAGCAGATAACACAACAAGAGAAGAAGAAATAAATGATTATTTATACACAAAAAATTATGAATATGATGAACGAGATTTTGATATTTAAAAAAACGAGCTACAACTCGTCGTAAAAGACCATTTTGTCGAAATGGTAACACACTACGCTATTGGCAAAGCCAATAACGGTGTGAAAAAGGGAATTTCCCTTTTTAAACCCTTTAAAGCATAATTTTAGCAAGGCATAAAGCCAAGCAAAATTATGTTTTTATTTTCAAAACTTCGTAATGAAAATAAAAGAGAAAGCCTATCGCCACTTTCATTGCTTACGCAACAAAACGTGCCACGGCTTTTATTTGATAATTTAATTTTTATATTTTAAATTATCCATTATTGTATTCATTAAATTGTCAAGTGAAATAGTAATTTGGTCTTGCTCTAAGTCGATAATGCCAATTTTTAATTGCTCTGTTGGCATAGTAAATGGACCGACACTTAAACTTAATTGATAGAAATCGTGCATTCGTGGTTCAACAAAATATGCGATGAATGCTCTAATTACTTTCTTTTGATTTTCAATATTTACAACCATATCTTGAACATATAATTTAAAATTAAATGTTCCGTTATTATAGTCTTTATAATATATAAAACTATTTTCTACATTTTCACAACCATTATTTTTCATAAATTGTTTAGTATTATTTATTACTAAATCAATTCTTTTTTCAAATTGTCCATCTTCTATGTACCCATCAGATGTTAATTGCTCCATAAAGCCATGTCCTGAAGCCAATAATATAGTTTGTGGGTTATTGTCATTTTGAACTTGAAAACCATTTAAAATAGGAATATATAATTGTTCAGCATGCATTTTATAATTCATCATTCTTGCCATATCAATTGTTGCACGTTGTATATCTTGATTTTGGAAATTTAAAAACTCTTCCTTTACACTTTTTAAATTATCTTTTCTCTGAATGATTTGTTTTGTAAATTCATTAAATTTAGCATTATCTTTTGCAAGATTTTCTAAATCACTAATTGCTTGTTCTTTATCTTCGTATGTTGTTCTAACAAAATTATCTATTGTGGTATACCAAAACGGGTCATTATTTCCTAATAATTTTTTCAGTCTTTCTTCATAAGTCATATTTATCTACCTTCTTTCATAACTATTGTAACATAAAATTTTTAATTTTTATCTTTTTATACAAAAAATAGTAAATTTTTAACGCAAAATATAAAAAATGTAGTATAATTTAACTAGTTAGTAGTTATTACTGCCTATAAATTTATGCCTAGTGGTTGTTATACTTCCACCAAAAGGGCACCAGCATCAAAATATGGCGAACGTAGCTCAGTTGGTTAGAGCGTCGGTCTGTGGATCCGAAGGTCGTGGGTTCGAACCCCATCGTTCGCCCCATTTTTAAGAAATTAAGGAGTGTTGTGGCCAAGAATAAAAAACTACCATCATTTACCGATAACTTCTCAGATTGGTACCAGGAGGTTATTTATCGTGCAGAATTAGCTGAACACGCTCCTGTTAAGGGGTGTATGACAATTCGACCTTATGGCTATGCTTTATGGGAGAATATGCGAGATGATTTAGATGCTAGAATTAAACAGCACGGTGCTAAAAATGCTTTGTTCCCTCTGTTTATTCCAGAATCTTTCTTGGCGCGTGAGAAAGATCATATTGAAGGGTTCAGTCCAGAAATTGCCGTGGTAACCTATGCTGGTGGCGCTGAGTTGGCAGAAAATTTAATTATTCGTCCTACTTCTGAAACAATTATTCATGAAAGTATGAAACGATGGATTCGATCTTATCGGGATTTGCCACTCAAGGTCAATCAATGGTGTAATGTTGTGCGTTGGGAAAAACACCCTCGCTTATTTTTAAGGACAACCGAATTTCAGTGGCAAGAAGGGCATACTGCTCATCAAACCGAAGAAGAGGCCAGACAAGAAGTGGCAATTATGACGCAGGTTTATGCAGATTTTGCTCGAGAGACACTAGCTATTCCAGTAGTCGTTGGTCAAAAATCCGAGAAAGAGAAATTTGCTGGAGCGGTTGATTCTTATAGTATTGAAGGTTTGATGCCTGATGGTCGAGCCTTGCAAATGGGCACATCTCACTATTTAGGTGATAATTTCTCAAAAATGGCAGGTGTTAGTTTTTTAGATAAAGATGAAAAAACAAAGTTCGTTCAGATGACGAGTTGGGGGGTTTCAACTAGATTGATTGGCGCTTTAATTATGGCTCATGGTGACGAAAAAGGTTTGGTGATACCACCTAAAGTCGCACCAACCAAAGTTGTTATTATTCCGATTAGTGAGCAAGTTTTAGATTATGCCAAAGCTCTCCAAGTAGATTTAAATACGGCGGGAATAGCCACTGAATTGGATGATCGTGATGATTTGCGACCAGGGGCTAAATACTATGATCACGAGGTTCGAGGAGTGCCAATTCGGCTAGAAATTGGGGAACAAGAAATGTCTAGTCAGCAAATAACTTATGCTGTGCGATATAACTCTACTAAGGGTCAGTTCAAGCGTGCCACCTTAGTAACGGAAGTTGAACAGTTGTTAGATACAATCCAACAAGAAATGCTTGCTAAAGCAGAAGCTAGTCTCAAGCAGAGAATTTTTGAAACGAATGATAAGTCTAGGTTTGAAAAAATTATCAAAGATCAAGCAGGTCTAGCTCAAATTAATTGGTGCGGGGAAACAGATTGTGAATTGTCAATCAAAGAAGCGACTGGAGCGATGTCGCGTAATATGCCAATCGATCAACAACATAAAACTAGTGGGACTTGTGTTTGGTGTGGTCGTCCGGCTAAATGTGTGGCTTCTTTCTCTAAAGCTTATTAATTTAAGATTATTTTAATTATGGTAGAATATGGTTATGGATAATAACACAGATAACTCACAAGACAACGATATTAACCTACTTCAAAGTAACGCTTTTGCTAGAGCGGTGGCTTCTCGAGAGAGTGTTGTAACTCAAGATTCATTTTCTTCTCGTAAAAAACGCGAAGCTAGTCGCCGAATAGTTAGTGGTTACCAGTTTTCTAACATGGGAAGTAGTCGTAGTGCGGTCTCGCCAACTAGTTATCCTGGGGCGACCCAGTCATCAGCTAAAAGTAGCGGTGGTGTTTCTCGGCCACCAGCAGGGCCTAGACCTCTCTAAGCGTCTGAATATCTGCCCCTAATAAGTTTAAGCGATTAGCAAAATCTTCATAACCACGGTTAATAGAATAGACATTTTGGAGTGTTGAAGTACCGGGGACTGCTAGCATGGCTAACATAATGACAGCCGATGGTCTAAGGGCTGGTGGAGAGATAATATCAGCTGGTTGCCATTTAGTTGGCCCGGTAATATAGACTCGGTGTGGATCAACTAATTCAATATGGGCATTTAATTTTTGAAGTTCAGTAAAATAAATGGCCCGGTTATCGTAAGACCAATCATGAACTAGCGTGCGACCTTTAGCCACAGTGGCAATCAAGCCTAAGAAGGGTAGATTATCCATGTTAACACCTGGGAAGGGCATACAGTGGAGTTTATCTTTTGGAGCGACCAGTTTAGATCTAAAAATTTTTAGGTTGACTAATCGAGTTTCATTATTGCGAGCTTTGTATTCAGAACTTATTTCATATTTTAGGCCCATCGAAGCTAAAATAGCTAGTTCAATTTCGACGAATTCAATTGGCACCCGCTTGATAGTAATTTCGGAATTAGTTACCACCCCAGCTGCAATAAAACTCATAGCTTCAATAGGGTCTTCGCTGGGATAATAATCGATATTTTTGTTAATATTTTTTTTGCCGGTAATTTTAAGAATAGTTGTGCCAATCCCTTCAATCTTAACCCCTAGCTTTTGCAAGAAGAAACAAACATCTTGCACCATATAGTTAGGGCTAGCGTTGCGAATAATAGTTGTGCCTTCGCTTAAAGCGGAAGCCATAATAACATTTTCGGTAGCCGTATCACTGCGCTCAGTTAAAAGAATGTATCTAGTGTTAGGTTCTTTAGTGGTTTTTTTAACAGTCATATGATAGTGATTATTAGCGACTTCAATATTCAAGCCAAACGCTCGGAGTCCCGCCAAATGAGGCTCTACTGTGCGGGTGCCTAGGTTGCAACCTCCAGCAAAAGGAATTGTAAATTTTTTATATTGGTTGAGCAGAGGGCCAAGAAACATTAAAACCGAGCGCGTTTTTTTAGCAGCCTCTTCATCAATTTCGGTTAATTTTAGTCGAGCTGGTGGTTTAATCTCTAAGTCATTTTGTTGATTCAGCCATCGGGTTTTAACGCCAAGGCTATTAAGAACTTCAATAATGCGGTTAACTTCTTCAATTTTAGCTACTCGGCGAATAATAGTGGTGCCGTGATTTAGTAAACTGGCACAAAGTAGCCCAACGGCCGCGTTTTTACTAGTTTTAACATCAATAGAACCAGCTAATCTTTTGCCACCATTAATTTTAAAAGCGAGTTTTCCAGAAAGGTTTAAACTAATTAATTCACTAGATAAGACATCGCTAATCTTGGCCAGCATTTCCAGGCTGATGTTTTGCCCACCTTTTTCAATCCGATTAATCGCACTTTGGCTGGTACCAAGAGCTTCGGCTAATTGTTTTTGAGTTAAATTGCGAGATTGTCGGGCATTTTGAATTAAATACCCAATTTTTTGTTTATAATTTAGTTTCATAACTATAGCTTATCTCACAAATGAGATATGGTCAAGCAGATAGAGTTGTTAGTTTTGGTAAAGATTTATAGCCGAATCAGTAGCGTTATAGCAGCCATCTGGCGTTGTGCCAACAGTTTTTTTATCCCAACTCTTACCAGGATACTTATATTTAATGACATAGCCTTTGTCGTCACAGTCAAAGTAGCGTAAATTGACTTTAGTGTTATCATCTGTTGCCCACCCAGCATCTTCATTAGCACCAGTAGTTTCAATCCCTCCAGGGAGTTTAGCAAATTTAAAACTGCTAGCTTGCGCAGAAGTATTAGGATAAACCCCTTCTTCAGCATAATAAACATCTAAAAAATTACTAAGGTTACTAACAGCAGAATCAACCTGAGCTTTTTTAGCCCGATCAGTTAAGCCATTATAGGTAACTAGACCAATTGCGGTTAGGATACCGATAATAACAATCACAATTACCAGCTCTACAATAGTGAAACCTTGATTGTTGTGGCGCTTAATTTTCATATAATTTTCCTTCTTGAGTTATGATTTTAATACAAACATATTATAGAGGGTTTTAAAATTAAACACAAGCGCAAAAAAGTTAATTTTCTTTAAGGATGAGCTGGATAGTCAACAAAAACTTTTTTCGTGATAGCCTGATCTTTAACTTTTATAGTAATTTCAGGTAATTTTTTATTTAAAGCTTTAATTTTGAAATCAGCTACTTCAGTTAAGATTTTACTATCTTTAGCCAAACAGATGGGATTATCAGTGGCGGAGCAACTTGGTCGGTCTTTTAAGTTGTTTATTTCAATTTTATTACTATTAAGACAATAAGTTTTTTCGGTTGGTTCATTAGGCAATAAAACTCGGCGCCAAAGTGTCTTGTCTTTTAGAAAATAAACAACATTAATCATAGCTGGGTCAAGGGGTCCAGAGCAGTCATTTTCAACGGAGTTTGTTAAAATTAAATCTTTATGCTTATTTTTCAAGTGACTTGAAAGTAGCGGTCTTTTTATGACAAGCACTAGAGAGTTAGTTTCAAACTTAGTTTCATCGTCATTTTTGCCTTGCGGAGTTATAGGGGTGAAGCTTTTGTCTACCACCTCGGCATTGACACTTAAGTCCTCGGCTATAGTATCAAGAGCAGATAAGATTTCTTGTCGTTGGTAGTTGGCTTTACTAAGTTGCAAGATCGTCGTTGTTATGAACACAATTGAGGTAACTAAGCCGGTCAAAGTGGCTAAAACAATTGGGGCCACAATAATAATTTCGCTCACCGTAAAGCCTTGTTGGAGATTTTTTCTAATTTTGTTTGACATAGATAGTTTGCTCTAAAAATTGATCTTTCTCAAGGAGTGATTGTTTAGCAGTTATTTTAAAATAAAAATGGTTAGTGTCATCTAATGTAATAGTCTGACAGGTTATAGTTAAACCATTATCTTCCGTTGGGCCTGGAGGAGGGCAGAAGTCAGGTGGGTTTAGTTTGATTTCTTCTAGTTTATTAGTAATGTTTTGGTGAGTTTCATTTAGGTTTTTTACTAGACCACTATCTTTTGTGGCTAATTTAAAAGTTTCGTAGCCAGCAAAAATGTAAGTGGTGGCCACAAAAAGAGTGACAACTAATTCAGCTGTGCTGAATCCAGAAGTTTTACGATTTAATTTTAAAATCATTGGTGTTTACTTTCTATCGTAAAAGCTTCGTTATTATTTTCTAATTTAGTGGCTAAAATAAAACTATGACAAATCTTTCCAGTTTCAGTGCAAGTGGGAGTATAGATGTAGGTATTAATGTCTAAGTTATCTTGAGTGGTGCTAGCTTTAAAAGAAATCTCTTCTTGATTAGGTGCTGTAACGTCATCAATCGCTAATCTGTTTAAGGTTTCTCGGGGATCTTCAGGGGTGTCATCATCTTTAGTGAATTGTGCGATTGAAGGGTATTGGCCATGGTCTCGGTAGTAATTTTCAAGATGAGTGGCAATGCTCTGGAGATCGTCTTTTCTTTCTCGATCTCTAGCTCCGGCTAGGTAATTTTGTAGCCCCAAGGTGCCAATGGCAAGGAAGATGCCTAAAAGAGTGATGGCTACCGAAACTTCAATGATCGTAAAACCTAGCTTTCTCATAGTATAAGCATAAGTTTTTTTACTAAAAATCGCAAGCTAGCCAATTTCGAGGGGTTCTTGTTCAAGCGTAATTTGAAACTTATCCGCTACTGTTTGGATAATAGTTTGACGGGCTTTAATAAGATCATGGTAGGAGTCTGCTGATTCGTTAACTAGAACGACAGCATTTTGATCGTGGACTTTAAAGCCAAAGAGAGATTTATTCTTTAGGCCGGCTTTTTCGATTAAATAACCACTAGGAACTTTGAATAGTTGGTTGTCAGCTACAAAGATTGGCGCTTGTTCGTCGATGACTCTAAGTTGATCAGCTTGGTCTTTATTGATTAGAGAATTTTTGAAAAAAGAGCCACTATTCGGTAATTTTTTAGGGTCTGGTAGCTTTGAAGCTCGGACCGCTAAAACGGCTTTGCGAATAGCTGATGGCGAGTAGTCGCTGGATTGTTGGTTGTCAAAATATTTTTGCAAGGAATTATAAAGTGGGGGTTGGAGTTGGGTGTGAGTTAACTTTAGGGTGATTTGAGTGACGATATATCTTCCCGTAGCTTCACCTCGAAAAATACTATGACGATAAGATAATTTACAATCTTTAGCGGTCAGGGTAGTGAATTCTTGAATTTTAGTATCATAAACTCTGACTGTTTGGAGAGTGTTTACAATTTCTTGGCCGTAAGCGCCAACATTTTGGATAACAGTCGCGCCAGCTGTGCCGGGAATACCAGACATGGCTTCGATACCACTCCAACCCTGTTCACTAAACTGTTTTGTAATATCATCCCAAGTTTCACCAGCTCCAATAGTGACAGTTAAAGAGTTGGTGGTTTCTTCCATAATCTCAACACCTAAGATAGACATTTTAATTAAAACCCCGGGATAACCAGTGTCTTTAGCAATTAAGTTACTGCCGGCTCCAATGACGAAAAAAGGTAGTTTTTTATCCAGGGCAAACTGGTGGGCTTGTCTTACTTCGTCTTCACTAGTGACTTCTATGACAAAATTGGCCATTCCGCCAAGGCGCATCGTGGTTAAATCTTTTAAAGGGATGTTTTGTTTAATCTTCATAAATCTAGTATAGCATTAGTTAATTAAGATTGTTTTTAAGATTAGTAGTTTTTATGTTATAATAATCTCTGTCGCGCACCCGTAGCTCAGCGGATTAGAGTACTTGGCTTCGAACCAAGTGGTCGCAGGTTCGAATCCTGCCGGGTGTACCAGGATTAAGCTAAATATATGTTTAAGTTTTTACGAAAAATAATAGGTTGGTTAAAGCCAGGCTATTTTTTGTATGTAGCTCATGACTCTGGTTTACCTAACCAGCCGACGATTGTTTTTTTACATGGCATTGCAGCTACTGCTAAGACTTGGGAGTCAGTTATTAAAAATCTAGATACTAAAAAGTATCGGCTCGTAGCTTTAGACTTATTAGGTTTTGGCCAATCACCTAAACCTCAGCGTTGTCGATTTACAGTTAATGATCATATGAGAGCTGTTAAGAAAACACTTTATTCTTTGGGTATAAAAAAAGCCACTTTTGTCGGGCATTCTATGGGGTCAATTATTGCGACTCACTACGCCACAAAAAATCCGAAGAAAATAGAACGGTTGTTTCTAGTTAGCCCGCCGTTGTATCTTAAAAAAGATGAAGCTAATCAGTCTTATTTAATTAAAAAAGAAACTAGTCTTATTCTTAAGGGATTTGAATATTTATTAAAAAACAAGAAGTTATCGCTTAAAGCCTCGAAGCTTTTTAGACAGTTTTTAAATGTTAAAGATGGAGCTGAGATTATTGAGCAAAATTGGCACAGCTTTGAGCAATCTTTAAAAAATACTATTCTTGACCAAAATACCTATCAAGAAATAAGCCAACTGAATCAACCAATTACTGTTATTTATGGGTCGCTCGACGGTTTGCTTGTCAAGGCGGTAATAAGGAGCTTAAGTAAGCAAAGCAATGTTAAGGTTATCGAGTTAAAAGGTAAACGACACTTAATTACCGATAGTTTTGCCGAGGCAATTGCTGACAGATTAAATTAGAGCTAGAATTTTCTTTATAAATAAGCTATAAAGAGGTGGCACAGTCAGTGAGGTCTTGACTGTAGTTACTTAAAAAGGGGTGATTTAATTGAAACCTGCTAAGATTGGTCAGCTAGCGACCGGGGAAGAGGTTTTTGACCGAAAAAGGGACCCAATTATGTTGGTTAAACCTCCAGAAATTACTCAACTACTACCGGAGTTATTAGCTAGGACACGATCACAAGGAGAATATCATCTAGCAAAAGAGTATCCTTTTTTCTTCCAAACCGGCATGAAATACTGTGTCGAAGTCTCTAAGAAAGAGTTGGATCGTATCTACTATGCTCAAATGGTTGATCGGACAGGCTATTCGCGTTTTGTGAGAGAGCGCCAACCAGAGCCCACTAATAAGTTAGTAGTTATCCTCTCTAGAGTAGATGATTATTATGTCTTGAGGGGTTTTTACCCCGGGGATAAGTCTTATCCGGAACCTTGGCAAAAAGATATATTACTTATGGCTTCAAAAAACGATCCAGACATTATTAATAAAAGCTGGTCTTTTTGGAAGAAGCACGCTTTTGTTAAGGGATATAGAAAGATTTATGATTTTTCTATTGTTAAAAGGTGCCCTTGGACAAAAATCAACCTCGACAGCGCCGATCTTTAATGAACGGCGCTATTTTAATAGAAATTAATTCAATAATATGCTAAAATAAAAGGCGTTTTATTATGGGTTAGTAGCTCAGCCGGTTAGAGCGTCTGCCTCTTAAGCAGAATGTCGTGGGTTCGAGTCCCACCTGACCCACCAATGTTTTAATAATTTGCAATGATTGCTTTTTGAAAAAGCAATTTTTTTATTAAATTTATTCTGGTAAAAATATTATTTTATGGTATAATATCGTAAATAGCTAAGGTTAGGAGCTATTAGTTTTTTGCAAAGGTGGTGATAAAATGTCCTATTTATTGGGGCGTCTGGCGTCAGGTGAAAGGGTTTTCGATAGGGCAAAAGAGCCTTACACAAAAACCAAATCTGACTTGCTTCCTCTCATTAAGGAAGCTTTGGACCAGATTCAGGCTGATGGACAAGATCGGCTTTCAGCTACAGTCGATCTTGGCCGAGAAATTGGTTTGGATTATTGTGTATCGGCCACCCCTCAACAAAAAGAGCAAATTTATTATGCTCAAATTGTTGGCAGGCGTGGTTATTCCAGGTTTATTTCTGGCGTAAAGCCGTCTCCCACTACTTATTTAACAATTGTGTTAAATAAGAGAATCTACGCCAAGAAAAAAGGCTACAACCTAGTTGTGGCTAAACCCGGAAAAGAATTTCCGGTGGAACCTTGGAAGAGCTCTGTTGTTAAGGAGTTCTCCTTGGCTGACCATGACTTCGGAAAAAAAGTGTGGCAGTTTTGGAAAACCCATGCTTTTGCCGAAGGTTATAAACCAATAGTTTCTTCAACTAAAACAAAAAAACTACCTTGGCGACCACCCTATTAACTAAGCGCTCGCATCTAACCGCGGGCGCTTTTATTTCATATCAGAAACATCAAGCGCGATAGAGTGTAGCAGTGCCTTATCTTCTGGGACGCTACCTGACCATTGCCATTCGTCAATTTCTGGCATATCAACCCCATGTTTCATAATATAACCAGTATTTAAGCTAATTTTGGTTTGGTACTTAAGGATAATATTTTGAGCAATATTTCGTGGTAGAACATTAGCTTTAGCTAGGCGGTCAAAGATAGCAATAACTAAATGATAGCGACTTGTGCGATTGCGGACATGCATGTCAAAAGGTGTGGTGGTGCTACCACATTCAATATAGCCCCTGACATCAAAACGACTGGCATCTTTAATATAATCAAAGAGGATTGATTTAAGAGTTTCTGGATAGCCGTGAAAATTACAGATGACTGCTTTGTCCTGAGTAAATAAGCGATTAAACTCTAGTCTTGACATAGGTTGTTCGCTGGTGCCTAGACCCTTACTGGTTAAGGAACTGATATTAATAAAGCGGAAACGAGCGCTAGGCCATTCTGACTTGGCTAAGTTAATCGCAGCTAAGGTTTCTTTGGTTGAATAGTCGCCAGCGGCAGTTAAAACAACATCTGGCTCGGGGTCGCTAGCAAAATCCCAAATCATGACACCAGATTCTATTTGGTCTCTAGCTAGCTCAGGTGTTAGCCAGCGTGGTTCGAGAGTTTTACCGGCACTTAAAACATTAATTTTACGAACCGAAGAAAGCATTTTTTCTAGAACAACTAAGGTTGAATTGCCATCAGGTGGTAAATAGACATCAACAAAATCACCATGGCGTTGCAAGACACCGTCGATAAAACCAGGATTTTGGTGACTAAAGCCGTTGTGGTCTTGGCGCCAACCAGAACTAGTTAAGATATAGTTGAGTGATGGAAAGTCTTTTCGCCAAGGATAATCGGCGGTGTGTTTAATAAATTTAGCATATTGATCCATCATACTAGCTACGATTTGAATAAAAGCTTCATAACTAGCAAAAATACCATGCCGACCAGTTAGAATGTAGCCTTGGATTAGTCCTTGGAGAGTCTGCTCAGATAGCATTTCCATGACTCGGCCAGTTCTAGTTAGGTCTTTGTCCCAATCTTTGATTGGCCAAACCCAACCACGAGCGGTTTCCTCAAAAACAGCATGAAGTTTATTGGAGTAAGTTTCATCAGGGGACATTAAGCGGAAGTTGTGGTTTGCTTGGTTGAGATGAAAAACTTCTTTTAAGTAAAGTCCAGCTCGCACCATACTGCTAGAACCAATCGTGCCTGGCTTGGTAGCGTCTTCACAAAAATCTTCAATTTTAGGCAGGTTGAGCGCTTGGTAGACTGGTTTTCCGCCATGAGCGTGCGGACTCATGCCCATTCGGCTGACTCCTTCAGGGATAATTTCCTTAAGGAAGTCACCAAAACCAGTTTTTTTGTCAAAGAGTTCTTCAAAGTGGTAAGACTTTAGCCAATCTTCCAACATTTTTAGTTGGGTTTTATTGGTTTTAGCTTCAGTTAAAACTACTTGATGTGATAAACAGTTTCCAGTAATTTTTTGACCATCAAGTTCGGTTGGTCCAGTCATGCCTTTAGGGGTTCGTAAAATAATCATTGGCAGGCGAGGCGAGGGTTTAGCTTCACTGTGCTTAATATCCCAAATAAGATGATGCGCCCAGTCTAACGCTTCGGCTGTTTTTTGATCTAGGTCATCACCGTCAACAATCTTTGGTTCATAACCATAGCCCCAGAAAAGAGCTTTCAGTTCATCGTCACTCATTCGTCCAAATACAGTTGGCCCAGAAATCTTATAGCCGTTTAAGTGCAAGATTGGTAAAACGGTGCCATTAGTTTTTGGGTCAACCAGTTTATTAAGATGCCAAGAAGCGGCCGCTGGACCAGTTTCAGCCTCACCATCACCCATTAAGCAGGCGACAATCATATTAGGATTATCCAAGACTGCTCCGTAAGCAGTAGACAAAGAATAACCTAGTTCACCACCTTCTAAAATAACTCCAGGGGTGCCAGGATTAGAGTGGCTTGGAAAACCGTGAGGCCAACTAAAGTTGTGACAAATATAAGCAATCCCTTCTATATCAAGAGTTGCTTTTGGATAAAATTCCTGGAGAGACCCTTCTAAAAATAAGCTGGCTTGCAAGGCCGGGAAAGCGTGGCCTGGTCCAAGAATAAACATCATTTCTTGACCGTAGTCTTTAATTAAACGATTTAGATGAGCATAAATTAGAGAAACTCCCGGACAAGAACCCCAATGTCCAAGCAGGCGAGGTTTAATGTCGCTAGCTTGAAGGGGCCGTTCTAGCAAGAAGTTATCTTGTAAGAAGATTTGAGCGACCGTCAAATAGTTTACCGCTCTTTGAAATTTTTTATAATTATTAAGATTGATGTCCACCATATTAATACTAATTATAGCTTAAAGCGTAAGTGTAATGCAAACTAAAACTACTCTAAGAAAGAGTAGTTTTAGTTTAGTAGTTGCTTCTTAGTTGTCTATCTGATCAGTGTCATCTAAATCTTGAGGTTCTTCCGTGGTGACTGGTTCTGCTTCTGCTGGTGCAGGAGCTTCTTGAGATGGGGTAACCGGGGCAGTCACATCTTGAATAACAGGAGTTGGTTGGTAAGCTACTGGTTGTTGGGTAAACTGGTTATCAGGTGTGACAGCGGTTGGTGCGCCAGCCACAATTGGACTACTCTTAGAACCAACAATAATGGCCCAAATTGGTTGTAAAAAAATATAAAGCAAAACAAAAGCGTCGCTTTTACCAATTTTTTTACCTAGATTATAGGCAGAGAGAATCATAAAGATAGTATTAGCTCCAGGTACAAACATCCAAAAGCCTTTTTGTCCACCTAGTTCTAGGAATTTCCAAACATTGTAAAAAGGGATCCAAGCTTTAATTGGTTTTTCACCGAATTTCTTAAAGACACGGCTCATTAGCCAACAACTAATAGCGTAACCACCTAAGACTACTAAAAACCAAACAAACAAACCGGCTAGCACCGCGACTGGCCCTAAAGCCGAGCTAGTTGGTGTTGAGATAATGTATTTAGTTTGAACATATTCTGCACCAGAATTAAATATTTCGTCTTCCATCTTTTCTCCTTTATAAAATTATTTTAATAAGCTCACGCTTACCATTATTGTAGTTTAGACAAGTTTTTTAAACAAGACTTATTGTTTAGAGGATTATTTGCTATGATTTTAAAAGATGAAGATACTATCAGGTCGTGATTTAGCTGACTACATAAAAGTTAGGCAAGCAAAACAAGTTAGGTCATTGTTGGCTCGTAAAGTCCAACCAAAGTTAGTTATTCTAAAATCTAATGATCAGCCAGTGGTTGACTTATATCTTCGCTTGAAGCAGTCTTATGGTCAAGATATCGGTGTTCAAGTTGACACTTATCAGTTGGCGGAAGACCAACTTCTAAAAAAAGTATTAGAATTAAATCAAGATCAATCAGTTCATGGAATTGTGGTTCAGCTACCGTTAGCCGATCCAAGCCAAACAGATAAGATTATTAATTCTATTCATAAAGATAAAGATATTGATGGTTTAGGTAGTCAAGCCAGTTACGACTCAGCTACGGCTACAGCGATTAATTGGTTATTAGCTGGTTATGGAATTAATCTAGTAAATAAAAAAATAGCGATTATTGGTAAAGGGCGACTAGTGGGTAGTCCGCTATTTAAGATTTGGCAAAAATCTGGTTATCAGGTTGCAGCTTACGATAGCCAGACAATAAACCTAAAGGATGTTCTAACTCAAGCGGAAGTTATTGTTACAGCTACCGGTGTGCCTGGTTTAATTACTTCGGAAATGTTACCCCAAAAAGTGATAGTGGTTGACGCCGGGGTGGCTAGTGACCAAGGAGTTTTAAAAGGTGATGTGGCTGATGAAGCTCGTTTAAGAAAAGACTTAACTATAACACCACTAAAAGGTGGTGTTGGTCCTCTGACTGTAGCCGTTCTGTTTGATAATCTTTTGACAGTAGCTAATCGTCAAGAAAAATAACTTTTATTTTTAAATAATAAGCCGTCCGGGTCTAACTATGATTATTAAGCTATGGTTATTTGTTGACAAAAGTGTCTACATAGGCTATTTTAAAGATAAAAGGAGGGGTTATGGAGGGAGTAAAAAAGATAACAAAGCGGGTAACAGCTTACCTGTTAATTTTTGGGTTGCTGTTTGCTAATTTAACTTTTGGCTTTTTTGGAGCGGTTAAAGCTAGCACTAGTC
This sequence comes from uncultured Saccharimonas sp. (SeqCode), assembly GCA_964516285.1. Classification (GTDB taxonomy): domain Bacteria; phylum Patescibacteriota; class Saccharimonadia; order Saccharimonadales; family Saccharimonadaceae; genus UBA1547. The sequence goes on along the minus strand of CAZEWP010000001.1, from coordinate 44,792 downwards.
AAAGGATTATTTTAGATACTGGCGAGGTGAATCATGAAGATATTGTTCAGTTCTTTGATGGAGAGCAATATATGGGTGAAATGGAGATTAGATCAGGCGGGGAAAAATTAACTACGACTGATGGAGAATTTATTTTACCAGAGTTTACTGATCCTTATGAGCTTGATTTTATCTTTAATGTTGATGGAAATTTTGAATTAAAAGATTTTTTAATTAATGGCGAAAAGGTGGTAGAAGATATTCCTGGCGATCTTGTTCTTCATTACACTGTTGAAGATAATGAGAACTTCCATATTGATGTTCAGTTTAGAGCGCTTAACCATGGTGGCGAACCTGGTGGTGGTCATCCCGGTGGTCATCCCGGTGATTTCGAGATATTAGCCGAGTTTGCTGGTTTTCCATCCCCAGTACCAATTGATCACTTAGCCAACATTATGCTACCAAGTGGTTTTGATGGCGGTGATGTTAGTTTTAAAGTTAAGGTTTGTGAATTTAATGGCGACATTATAGCTGATAAAGAACCTAATGAATGTGATCCAGGCACCGAAAGATTAGAACCGTTGCATATTGAGGGTTTTGTCTTAAAAGGTGAACCCAGAGAGACACTCTCGACCTCAGAGGATCGACTTACTTTAAATATTAAAAGTAAGTTTTTCGACTATGGTCGAGCTGGAATTCATCTAATGCATGATGACTATGGCGATTTAAACTTTTTTATAAACTTAACTACTGAAGATTTAATAGTTGTTAGGGCTGATGCCGAGCTAAGTTTTATTTTTGATGTTGGTTCTGAATTGTCAGCGGAAGCTTTTTTGACAGATAGCATTCAAGAAGGTGATGTTTCAATCTTTTTTGGTAATACCAGTGTTAATTTAACAGCCATGGGGGGAAAAGTTGATAAAATCACCAAGCTTGTAAAAGGTAATGGTGTTGTTAATCCTGATGGAACTGTTGATATTAATCTCCCACCACTAAGCGTGGAAACAATCACAAAAGTGACGATTGAGATTTTACTTTTAGATAACACTAAGGTAGAAAAAGACATTAATATTATTAGAACCGCCTTTAAGCTACATAACTATCCAGATCACGGAATAGTTGAAGCTAGTTATATTATTAATAAAGCTTATCTTTACGAGAATCAAAACCATAATGATGAAATATTTGATGCTTATTTGCAAGTTATTTTCTATAACGGGGATAAGATTATTGGCTATAAACAAGTTCAAATTGATGATGAAGAGTTTGTTAATAATCTAGAAGCTAATGAAAGTGCAGAAATGTTTGCTGGTTTTGGCAATATTGTGTTATATGACGCTAAATTAGATACAAACATAAAAAATCCAACTAAAGTCGCTACTTTTTTGACAAACGGTAAAATTAAATATGGCGATAAGCTACCATCAGTCGAGTTTGGCATCGGCTCTGGTGTGGTGTTAGAGCTAGGAGGTAAATAATGAAAAAACTATTAACATCTCTACTTTTACTTTTATTAGTGTTTGCGCCTAATGCTCGGGCCGTCACAATTACCTTAGATAGCGTGACCTATGCTGATGGCCGAATTACAGTTGCTGGCACTGGTGAAGGAGAGATTCAAATTGTCGTTTTTAATGTTAATAAAGAACCGGTCTACTTTACCACCACCACAGCTAGTGGGGGGAAGTTTAGTCTGGTTCTACCAGTGATTGAGGGGTTGGAAGGTGAGTGTACTATTCAAATAGGAGACTATAAAGGTGAAAACACTACCTCTAAAACTATTAAAGTAACAAAAACTGGGACAGTTAATCCCTTAACAAGTGATAGTGTTTTACTCTATGGAGTGCTTTTTGTAGTTAGCGCTATCTTATTAGTTTTTTCTATTAGAACTTATCTTAAGAAAAGGGCTTAATTATTTTATTAGAGAAGAAGATGAATCGGCCTAAAAGGTTTTTATTTTTAGCGCTAATAGTGTTGCTTAGCTTAGTTTTATTCTTTTCCGCTTATAAGATAATTGTTTGGCAAAGAGATTCTTCGCGTACCAGTCAAGACATTGAATTAGTTCATAAAGTTGCTAACCTAAAAGAAGATAATGATTTCTTAAAGATTTCTTGGTCTGATTTAAAGAAAATTAATCAAGAAATAATTGGATATCTTAAAATCAAAAATACTAAGATTGATTATCCCTTTGTTAAAACCATTAATAATACTTTCTATTTAAATCATTCTCTTGATAAAACCAGGAATGAAGCGGGTTGGGTCTTTATGGATTATCGGAACTCTTTTAATGACCAAAATATCATTCTTTACGCCCATGCCAGGAAGGATTTAACTTTATTTGGCTCATTAAAAAACACTTTAAAGAAAGACTGGTTTTTAAATGAAGATAATTTAATCATTCAGACAGCCCAAGAACAAGAAAGTGCTTTGTGGAAGATTTTTAGTATTTATGTAATTCTGGATACAGATGACTATATTGCCACCAGTTTTTCTAAAGAAGAGTTTAATGATTTTATTAAACTAATTAAAAAGAGAAGTATTTACAATTTTAGCACCCATGTTGCCACTGGAGATCAAGTCTTAACCTTATCAACTTGTTATTCAGATATTCCTTCAAAAAAATTAGTGGTCCACGCTAAGAAAGTAAATAGTATTCAGAGAAATGATTTATCTTTCGAATAAAGATTTATCTTAATCTTTTAAGTTTAAAGCTTCTTTAACTTTAACGACCACCTCACGGGGGGTTAACTCTGCTTTGACAATATAGCTATAAACATTATATTTATCTAGACCTTTAGGGGCTTCTTCCTTACCGGTGTTGGTTAGGATAATAACCGGAATATCTTTCCCCCAGTCTTTTTTGCGCATATTTCTTAACACTTCATCACCATTCATCTCTGGCATCTGTAAATCGAGAAGCACTAAATCTGGATTATAATTTTCTATTAAATCTAGCCCTGAGACGCCGTCAATAGCTAGTTCGGTATCGAAATTTTCAACTTCAAATTTCATCCGATACATTTGGCCGATGAGTTCATCATCTTCTATAATTGCAATCTTTACCATAGTTCAATGGTATAATAAAAAAACAATAATTACTAGTCATTTAAGCAGGAACATTATGGATAATTTAAAACAAGCTTTAATTAATACCAATCAACAACTCGAACCTTACTTGAGAGAATTGCTATCAGACAGTTTAGATCCTTCTACTGCTGAGCAGGCAGTTTACCAGTGTGCTATCGGTGGTAAGCGAATTCGACCGTTTTTAGTAATAACTGTTGGGCAACTATTAGGCGCTAAGCTAGACGAGCTTTTTTATCCAGCTACAGCGATTGAGATTTTACATAACTCAACTTTATTAGCTGACGACATTATTGATCATTCTGTGGTTAGGCGCAATCAACCAACTTGTTGGCAAAAATACGGGCAATCTTTTGCTGAATGCCAAGTGCTTAATTATGTGGCTTCCATGTCACTGGGTTTAACTAAATCTAAGCACCACTTAGCTCTTAGCCGACTCTACAGCCAAACCTTAAAAGTAGTGGTTGAGGGTGAAATTAAAGATATTTTATTTGAGCGTTCTGGTCGTGAAGATGAACCCTATGCTGTTACTAATCGCTACTCAGATATTACTAAAGACGATTATTTTTTGATGATTAGTCAAAAGACGGCTAGTTTAATTGAAGCTTGTTGTCGAGCTGGAGCGATTGTTGCCGAAGCCAGTGATAAGCAAATAGCTAAAGTCGCTGACTATGGGCGCAACATTGGGTTAGCTTTTCAGATTCAAGATGACATTTTAGATATTTTTGCTGATGAACAAGAATTTGGTAAAAAAATTGGCAAAGACATTATTGAAAAAAAGCAAGGTAACATAGTTATTTTAGAAGCGCTTGCTGAATTACCAACTCAAGCTAAACAGGTGGTCTTAAAAGCTTTAAATAGCTCAGTCGAGATGACAGATGCTAAAGTAGCTGAGATTATAAAATTAATTAATCAAACAACTGCTAAAAAGAAAGCTCAAGATTTAGCCAGTCAGCACATCAAACTAGCCAAACAGGCTTTAAAAACATTACCAGATAATGAATTTAGACAACTACTTCTAACTTTAGCCGATTTTATTGTTGCCCGGCAAAGTTAAGTAAAAAGCCCTGCTAAAAAGCAGGGCAGGGGTGTTCTATTCGGAAGTGGCAAAAGCAATACCATCCGGCAAGTTGGTCTGAGACAACTGCAAACGATAATAGGCTCGATCTAAAGCTTCTAACTCCTCGATGATATTAGCTAATTTTTTCTCGGTTTTAGTAATATCATTTTCTAGAGAGTAGATTTTACGATTAACACCAGCCAGCACTTCTTGGTCGTGTTTAACTCTTTGTTTTAGATCTTGAGCGCGTTGTGCATGATCGCGGGCGCCAGCTTTACCGTACAGCAATTGAGCATTTTTGAAGTGGTTAGCCATCTGGCTAGACATTCTTTGAATCTCACGCTCCATTCTGTCTCTTGGTATCGTTAGAGTTTTTTTGAGACATCTTCTCTTTAGCGTTAATCTTTTTTCCACTTCGTCTCGCTTGGAGGCTAGTCTTTTGCGCTGTTTGCGGAGATCAGACAATTTGTCCATAACGGAGGCTCCTTTCCTGAAAAGAACATATCACGCATGAAAAGATTTACGTGATGCTCTAATCATACCCAAAAACAGGGAAGTATCAAGCATAAGAAGCTTACCAGAATAATCATCTTAAACTTTTTTACTATCTTTTTTCTACTCTAATTTTTAGCGAATTCAGTATCTTCTCAATATTTTTACTAGTATTAATTTCATCCCAACCAGCTTTCCCAATATACTGGTGCGAGTAAGCATACATCTCAGATAGTGTTAAATAATGGTGAGCGGACAGAGATTGGTGTTGGATATAGTTGTGTAGCTTTTTAGCAAAGTCATGATTTAGTATTTCTTGGCGGTTGGCCAGCTCAATCTTTTGCAAAGCTTCCAAAGTTAATTGAGACTTTTTAGGAACTCTTAAATAATGAGCATATCCAACCAGTTCTTGGTATTCTGCCCATTCATCAGAGAAGTCATAACAACTACCAAGCACCTCATAAAGTTTAATAATCTGGTTTAAGGCAAGACCTAAGACAATATAGACAGCTAGAGGTTTTAGCTCAAAAGGACAACCCTCTATCTCGTAAATAAAAGCGTATTCTTGAAAATTTTGTGGTGTTTTGCGTCCAAATTCTCCAGACTCAGACTTTAAAGTCTTAGCTTGATCATGGATCGGTGCCGAGCGATAATAATCGTCACACTCAACCCATTTTATTCTAACTATTTCTTTAATTTCTTCTAATAATTCAGAAATTTTAAAGTTTGGCAGTTTTTCATATTCACAACTAATCTGTTCAAGGGCAACCTTAACAAGTTTTTCAGAGACTTCAACTAGTTTTATGTTCTTTTCAAATTCAGCTAGGATTGCTTGTTGTTGTGTTTCGAAGCGGATCTGAACAATGCCATCATCTGTATAAGCCCAAAACGGTAATCTAGTAGTTTTAAGTACCCTTTAGTAAAGAGGTTTTCTTGTATAAAATTAGCCACAACATGCTCAAAAACATGACCTGCGACATGTGTGCTAGCTTGTTTAATGTAAACTTTACTATATTTCATACCGCCTATGTAAAATTTAGCTTACTAATTATTTAACACTCATCTCGCTACTGCGATTAATGTTAACTACTCTAATTTGTTTAAATTTTGGCAAATCTAAATTAAGTTCATCAATAATAGCTTTAAACTCATCATTAGCTCGCCCATCATTTTCTAATGGATAAATAATGGTGGCAATACCATCGTCAGTGGCAAAAACTTTAATATTTTTAGCTTTTAGGTGCTTAGCAATTAAGCCCTCTAATTCATCAGGTGAAACATTTTCTCCATTTGAGGTTAGGATTAAGCGTTTTTTGCGACCAGTTAAAAAGAGTCGGCCTTGCTTATCAAAATAACCTAAATCACCAGTGTGAAAATAGCCTTTTTTATCAAAAGCTGATTTATCAATTTTTCCTTGTTTGTAATAGCCGGCAAAAACATTTGGCCCTTTAATAACTACTTCGCCAACCCCATTTTTATCTTTATCAATAATCTTGCAATCAACAGCATCATAAGGAGTTCCCACTGAATTAGCAATTTGTTGACCTCTTTTTTCCATAGTGATAAAAGCACATGTCTCGCTCATACCGTAAGCCTCAACAAAATCAATCCCGACATTCAAAAAAAGTTGCTTGATATCAGGGTTTAAAGGGGCTGCTCCGCAAATGAAATACTTTAGATTACCGCCAAAAGCTTTGTAGAGTTTTTTAAAAACAACTTTACGGACATTAATTCCAATTTTAGCCAGTGGAGTGGTAAGTTTAGCCAAGCGATTAATGGTTTGAACGGTTGATTCATTTAGGCCATCATAGATTCTGTTTAAAAATAAAGGCACACCACAAACAATGGTTGGCTTGGCAACTTTAAGTTCTTCTTTAACAGCTTTAGTATCTGAGCAGAGATATAGTTTATGTCCCTGACGGAAAGAAACTAAGGCCGCCATATTACCGAAGACATGAGATAGTGGCAAAAACAGGTAGTGTCGATCGTTAGCCGTAAAAGGAAGCCGACTAAGCATCATGTCATAACAAGGTTCCATATTATTAAAGGAAATCGGCACAGCTTTAGGTAGGCCACTAGATCCAGTTGTGAATATAATTTGACATAGCTTATCGCCAGCTTGGGCATTGTCGGCTAGTAGTTTTTTATTGACCACTGGTGATTCTTCTCTTTTGTGTTTAATAATATCCGCAATTTTATCCATAGAAATAAAAACAATATTCTTATACTTACGCCGAAGCTCTTCAATTGTTTCAGCGTTTTTAGCTGAATAAATTACTAATTTTGCTCCAACAACTTTTAAAGCATTTTCTAAATCATATTCTTGCCAATCTTTATTAGCCGCCACCGAAATTCCAACATAGCCAGTAATCGCCATATTACAGACATACCAGTAATAACTATTCTCAGAGAACAAAACAACTCTTTGGTCTTTATATTTTGCTAATAATAAATAATTAGCTACGATTTGAATATCAGTAATAATCTCTTTATAGCTATGCGGGGTAAAATCCTCACTATGCCATTTATCCCAAATAAAGGGGCGATCTCCAAATTCTTTACGCTTTTGTTCAAATAGATGATGAAGTGATTGGGGTTTCGGTGTTTTTTGGTTTTTCATTATAAATACTTATTTAGTAATAAATTTATAGTAACACAATCATGGGTAAATGTTGAATTTTATAACTTAATTTAAAAAGTTAAAGATTTTTTATGGCGTCTTTAACTATAGTTTTTAGTGTTAAATACTGATATGGTGGATATCACAATTATTGGAAAGTATTTAAAAAACAATAATTAATCCACGGCTTAAAATCTGTAATCGTGTTTTATAGTTATTATTTAGCACAAAATCTTTATCTCACGATGTATGTAAAAAATTACAGTTTTTTAATTCAGTTATAATAATTTAACTATTTCAAGTGCAAGATTTAATAATTCTTTAGAATTTCTATCTCTGCTATTTTTATTGACACCATCAATATTATCATCCGTGATCAAAAACTGAGCAAATTTAATAGCTCGAAATTTAGCCACCGCTAATAGAGAAGCCAGTTCCATATCAACTGCTAAACAGCCCTTTGATTTAAAAGCTTCTTTTTTACCAACTGTTTCGCGATAAACTGCATCAGTTGTCCAAACTTTACCAGCTAAATAATCGACACCTTTTTTAATAAAAACTGTTTTCATAGCGTTAATTGAATTTTGCTCTTGAGCTATCTCATCAGTAGGTTCTAAATAATGATAGCTAACTCCTTCTTCTCGAATAGCGCTAGTTGGTAAAATAATCGTGTTTTTGGGGATATTTTTATCCATCGCTCCACAAGTTCCAAAAGCAACTATTTTATTAACACCACTAGCTATCAAAAGTTCTAGGTCACCAGCTGAAGCTGGCCCTCCGGTCGATGGATAGACTAATAAAACGTTTTGCCCGTGATGTTCTAGATAACGGAAAGTATTGAAAACTCGGCCTTTTAAATTTTTAACATCAAAACTAACTAAATCTTTATTAGGAATAATATAATCTTCCCAAACTTCATCATCAAAAACTAAAATTGCTTTATCCACCTGCCTGTCTAAATTTAAAGTTGGTGGATCAAAAATGGCTTGTTTATTAGGGTCAAAGGTTATCATACACTATCTAACGCTTTCTATTAGGTGTTTTATAAAAAAGTTATATCTAACAAAATATATTATATAGTCTCTACATATGTTTGACAAGGTTACTGTTATAGGTGTATAACTAGTATAGATAAACCCGAAAGAAGGTTTGTTGATTTTTAACAAAAAGGAGAGGATAAAGTTGAAGCTTTCATATTACAACTTTCTAGTTAATTTACCCGATGGTCGTGGAATAATCTATAACACCCTATATAAAAATATAGTTGAGCTATCTCTTGAAGAAGTTGTTTTGTATCAGCGATTAATAGAAAAAAATTTTGTGGTGTCTGATGCAGAGAGCCTTAAAATGATTAGCCAATTAAAAGAACAATTATTTATTATTGATGATGGTATGGATGAGCTTGAATTTTTTAAACTTGAATGGAGTAGGAGTTTGTATTCGTCAAGTATATTACGACATACTATTTTACCGAATCTTGCTTGTAACTGTGATTGTCCCTACTGTTTTGAATCCAAAACAGGTAAATTTATGAGTCGGCAAACTGAAGAAGATTATATTATATGGTTAGAAAGTCAGCTTATTGGCATTAAATCACTCTATTTAACTTGGTATGGTGGTGAGCCGTTACTTTCGAAAGATACTATTCAACGCCTAACAAAGAAGATTGATGTATTGCGTAATAAATACAAATTTGAATATGTGGCTAGTCTTGTTACAAATGGAGTATTGCTTGATGAAGATTTTGTTAATCAGATCGAAAAACTACACATTAAAAGTGTTCAAGTAACTTTGGATGGTGACAGAGATATTCATAATACATACCGCTTTATAAAAAATACTGGGCATGGGACTTTTGATACTATTATTAGAAATTTTAATAACTATTGTAAAAAAACTAAATCTGATGTTGCATCAATCCTTAGAGTTAACATAACTGATGATAATTATGCCAGTATACCAACTATGTTAGAAAGAATACCTAATGCTATTAAAGAACGTTGTGTTTTAATTTTTCGTTTGGTTTATGAACATACTGACGGAAGAAGTCCTGGAAAAATGTTCTCTGAAAAGATAAAAAAACAATCACCCATAGCTAATATTTCATTTCTTTATCAAAGAGCAGAAGAAATGGGTTTTATCACAAATTCTTTTGATGAAGGTATATCTTATAATTTTTGCGAATGTGATTTTGATAAATCTTTCATGATTGATCAAGACGGAGATTTGTTTATGTGTTCTCAAAGCATGAAAAAAGAGGAAGCTGTTGGCAATGTGCGTTTTGGTTTTGCATCACAAAAGGATTTCTCTAGGTATAATCGTTTTATTAATACTAATCCGTTTAATGATAATGATTGTTTGAATTGTAAGATTCTACCAATTTGTAAAGGAGGGTGTCGAAAGGCAAGATTTATTGGCAAGAAGGTGTGTTCTGATATATTATTTGACACAACAAGTTATATTCTTCAAAAATATTATAAATGTTTAAATCTAGAATAATAATTCTAGATGATATAAAAAATCTTACAGAAAGGAGTAGTTTTAATTGAAAGTTCTTCAAACACGAGTTAAGAGAAAAAATCTTCAGGAACCTGTTCGCAAAGAAGAAACTCTACCCTCTGGTGAATCAATTACTAAAGTTATATTTATGTCTGGTAAAAATTGTTGTGGTAGTTCTTTTAAAGAAAAAGTGTAATTACAATACAAATGTAAGGTGGTATTTATAAAAACTAGTTAAAGATAATATTATCAAACTAAATTAAAGTAACCTCTCTGTTAAAAACTAAACTATCCCTACTGTATTTTATGGTAGGGATTTTTTCTATTATAACTTTAACTAAAAAAGAATGTATGACATAAGGAGAGTTTAATTATGGAAATTTTAAAAACAGCTATTGGGTCAACCAGTCAAGATAAATATAATATCTTAGCAGAATGTCTAGATAAAAAAGGTTATAAATTTTCAATTATAAAATGTGATGTAGATTCTGGTGTGTCAGATCAGCCAACTACAGAGAAAGAAACTATCACTGGTGCTAAAAATCGAGCAAAAAATGCTTTTAAAGACGTCCATAAAGATAATATTTTATTTGCTATTGGGTTAGAGGGTGGCTTAAAGAAGATTGATGGAATATACAATTTAATTTGTTGTGCATCTATATTTTACGGTGATCACTGGATTTATAACTTAAGCTCACCTCTTCAACTACCACCAGAAGTGTCAAAAGATATAGATAATGGTTATGAGTTTGGAAAAAGGATTCGTGAATATTATAAAATATGTAGTTATCAAGAAAAAGAAACCTATCAAGTCGAAGAGCTCATTAGCCGTAAAGTATCTTTCAGTGAAGTAATAAATAAATGCTTAGAAAGCCCTGCGATTATTAAAGCTATAGTTAAATAAGAACATAGATAAGTTTTATATTAAAACAACACTACTTATGTATAATATAGAATATATGAATTTTATTAGTCATCTTTTTAATCAAGCTGTAGATGTTTATAATGTAAACCCAATATTTTATATTTGTTTATATTTAATAACGATACCAATTTATTATTTTGGAGAATACCTAATGATAAAGAGTGGATATCAGTATTACAAAAGAGAATATGTTAGAACAAAAAAAATAGACATAACTAAACTTATATCGGAAGAAGGTTTTATTAAAGGGTTGGTGATTAATCGTTTTGGCTGGGTTGCTCCCTATTTTTATATTTTTATATTTGGTAAAAATTTACCGTGGTGGTTATATGTTTTAGTTGTAGTTTGGTTGTTTGTGACCACATTTTTAATAATATGGAAGACGGGCAATAAGGCTTATAAAAAAACTATTATCTATAAGGAAGCTCGGGGCGAGGAAATTTTGAAAGCTAGAAATTTTCTTTTTAATAGATATGTTGAGGTCGGATATTTGTCTGAGAATCAAAAGGATGTCATACAGAAAGATAAGTTTAATCGTTATTCAAAATATTTTATTGCTAAGGAGCAAGATAAAATAGTTGGAGTTATCAGGATAATTAATAACTCAGAGCTAGGCTTGCCGGTTATTAATAATTTTGATATTAAAAATAAAGTAAGCAGAAGATTGTATAAAGAGGGCGAAAGAGTCGTTGAGATTGGAAGTTTAGCTGCTCTTCCTGGTCAAAAAATTGCAAAAGGGCTATATAGAATGGTTATTAGCTATTGTATTAAAAACAAAAAAATTACAGTAGCTTGTATAGACGAAAACCTTTTTAATCGTTTAAAGATTAAATATTGGCCTTTATCACTTTTTTTAATTAGAATTGGTGGAACAAAATATTACCTAGGATCTTTAACAGTTCCTATAAAATTAAAATTTTATAGATTTATGTTATTATTTATTTAGAAAGAAAGGTTTAATTCTATGGTTAAAAATAAAGATATGAAATATAAATATGAAGAAATGTTTCAAAGAAATATTGGTATTTTTACTCAAAAGGAGCAAGAAAGAATAAAAAATCTGAAAGTAGCTATTGCAGGTGCTGGTGGATTAGGTGGGTCAATGGCGCACATGCTTGTCAGACTAGGTGTAGAAAATATTAATATATGTGATCCAGAAGTTTTTGAGATATCAAATATTAATAGACAATTTGGTTGTTATATTGATACTATTGGAAAAAACAAGGCGTTGGCTGTTGCGGATGAATTAATGAGAATAAATCCTAATATAAAATTAAAAGTATGGGATTACGGAATCAATAAAGATAATGTGGATAGTTTTATAGAGGGTTGTGATGTTGTAATAGATGCTATAGAATTTTTTTCTATTGACAGATCAATAGAATTACAAGAAGCTGCAAGAAAACAGAAAAAATGGGTTATGACAGCTCAGATTTCTGGTAGTATGCTTAGTTCGATGAATATAGATCCTGATGGCCCACATTATGGTGATTTATTTTTTGAAGATGGTAAATTTTCTATGGAAAAGATTATTAAAATTCAATTTCCAATTTTACCAGTTGAAGCGAATAATAAAATTGTCAGGGATGTTATAAAGGGAAAAATAAAAGTATTTCCTAGTTGGTGCCATGCGATTGCTATATACCTAGTATTGCTAGAAGATTTAGTGAGTTTTTATATTAAAAAAGATAAAAAATTATTGGCAGCTCCTGCTGTAACTCTTATGGATTTTTATAATAAAAAATTTGTTATCTATAATAAATAAGTTTTTATGAGAAAAAGAAATAAAGAAATAATAAAGAAAACAGTTTGGGATAAAATGGCAAGGTCTTTTCATTTTGTGTCTTCAGATTCAAGATCACATAGAGAAAAATATACAAAAATTGCTAAAATGGCATTGAGTTATAATCCTAGAAATATTCTTGATTTGGGCTGTGGTAGTGGGTTGTTGGAGGCTGAAATTCTAAAGAATAATTTTTTAGGTGGAATTTATGCTGTTGATGCATCTTCTGAGATGTTAAAAATAGCTTCATCTGTTCATGGAGATAGGGTTAATTTTATAAAAATGGATTTAAATAATCTAAATATAAATAAAAAATTTGATGTAATAATTATTGTTAATGTATTGTTTTTTATTAATGACAAAAAAAAGTTTTTAATTTCTGTGCGCAGATTATTATCTGATCAAAAAGCTAAAATTATACTAGTAAACCCTAAGCCAAATAAAGAAACAAATAGTGTGAAATTTATTAATGCTCATTTGTCTGGTTTAAACTTAATGCAAAAAATTTGTGTAATACTCAAGATGTTTAAAAGACTTCCCAAATATTTTAATATGCTTTGGGGTCAATTTAAAATCTATATAATGTCGAAAAGAGGGATAATACAGTATGATAGTCTTATAGAAATAAAGAAAATTGCAAAGTTGTCTAAATTAAGGATTATACATATGGAGGATATACAAGCTAATCAAAACCGACTGTTTATTATGGAGCATATCAGATGAATGTTATAGTAATCATGAGTATACTTTTGGCGATAGTTATGTTGTTTATGTCAATTATTGTTTTGTTAAGTAACCATCGCAAACTTTACAATAAAATTTTTTTTATATTAGTTTTTTTCTTATCAGGATGGGTGGTGTCATTTGCTTTATCGAATTATGTGTTACAGCCATTAACAGCTGTCAAAATAACTGATATTTTTGGGGTTGGAGGTATGTTTTTATTTTTTGTTTTTATTTTAACTTATCCAGTCTTTTTATTTAGAAAAATATTGGTACCATTTTGTTTACTTATAGCCTGTTTTATTATAAGTCTTTTTCCCGTTATATTTTTTACAGATAAAATAGTAAAAAATGTTGATGTTGTTATGGGTACAGCCATACCGGTGCACGGGGAAATTGCTTGGTTGTATTTTGGGTCTATATATTTATTAGCTTTTTTAGGTATCCTTACATTAATAATTAAGTTTTTATATTACAAGAAAAAAAATAAAACTAATAAAAACAATATTTCTTATATATTATTTGGTTTTGGGTTAACAGCAGCTTCTATAGCGATAATGATTTTTATCGCTCCTATGTTTAAGGGAAATATGGCTAAGATAGTAGATACTATTACGCCATTTTTTTCTATAATTTTTGTTGGGGTAACTTCTTACGGTATCCTTAAGGGTGGTTTGTTTGATGTGCGGATGGCGATTGTGCGAAGCGCTACTTATTCATTATCGCTTGCCACTATGGCTGGAATCTATATTGGCTCTATGGCTGTTTTATCTAGTTTTTTAAAACTGGGTAGTTCAACCCCAGCAGAGTTAATAGCTAATGTTATAGTTAGCTTGGTTTTAGTTTTATTATTCCAACCATTAAAGCGCTTTTTTGATAAAGTAACTAATAAAATATTTTATAGAGACAACTATAATACAGAAGAGTTTTTTGCTCGGATTAATCAGGCTTTAGCTGTGACAACTGATTTGAGGGAGCTCTTAAAAAAAGTAGTTAAAGAAGTAACAGTAACCCTAAAAGCAGAGCAAGCTTTTTTCGTTGTTTATTTGCCAAACAAAGAATATGTATTAGTGGGATCAGATAATTATAGGAAATTAGTAGATTCAGACATTGAGAAGATTAGTGGTTATTTTTCTAAGCAAGCTGGGGCTATAGCAACAATAGCATTAGAAGAAACAGACGAAATTAAACAAATTTTATTAACAAATAAAATTGGAGTAGTCTTACCACTAACTAGCAAAGGTAGTTTAATTGGCTTTTTGTGTCTTGGTGAAAAGATGTCGTCGAACTATGTTAGCCGTGATTTAGAGGTTTTAAACGTCATTGCTAACGCTTTAATAATTGCAATTCAGAATGCTTTAGCTGTTGAAGAAATTCAAGATTTTAATATTACTTTACGTCAGCGCATAGATGAGGCTATTAAAGAATTAAGGGTTAAGAACGCAATGTTAAGAAAGCTAGATAAAGCTAAGGACGATTTTATTAGTATGGCTTCACATCAACTAAGAACACCGTTAACTAGTATTAAGGGGTATATTAGTATGTTAGCGGATGGTGATGCTGGTAAGATAAGTAGTCAGCAGAAAAAGATTTTAGCTGATGCCTATATCAGTAGCGATAAGATGGTGCGGTTGGTTAATGATTTTCTTGATGTTTCTAGGTTGCAAACAGGTAAGTTTGTGGTTGATCGAACTACGGTTAATTTAATGGAGCTAGTTAAGACTGAGGTTGATGGTTTGTTGATGGTGGCTCAAAAAAAGGAGATTAAATTAAGCTGTGCTTGTCATGATGAGGTGCCGCCGTTAGAGCTTGATGAAAATAAGATTCGTCAGGTGGTGATGAACTTTATAGATAATGCTATTTTTTATTCCCACCCTAAGAGTGAGATAAAAATTGGTTTAGCCTGTGATAGTGAATGGGTGTCTTTTACGGTTCAAGATAGCGGAATTGGTGTGCCAAAAGTTGAGCAAAAAGAGTTGTTTACTAAGTTTTACAGGGCTAGTAACGCTAAAAAACAACGGCCGAGTGGCTCAGGGGTGGGGCTGTATTTAGCTAAAAAGGTTATTTATGCTCATGATGGTAAGATTATTTTTGAAACAATCGAGGGCAAGGGTAGCACCTTTGGTTTTATGTTGCCAGTTAAATAAGCTAGATAGTTAGCAAACAAAACACCCCGCTAAGATGCGGGGTGTTTCGCTGTCTGAATCGCTTCAAACTGTTAAGTTGTGAGGAGCGGTCAGACTCGTTTAACGCTTGTTGCGTCGGCTATTAAGGTAATAACCAGCGCTAGTAACAAGAGACCCAAGGCCTAAGAAGGCTGAAACAATATCACTTGGACCAGTGACAGGTAATTCTTCTGGAATTACTGGTGGTTCAGGTTCAACTGGTGGTTCAGGTTCTTTGTCGGGTTCACAATAGCGATCGACTAAGACCTCGGCCGTATCTTCTTTGGTGCCGTTACTAGTGACAGCTTCGGCTTTGTTAGTAAGTTTATTCAACCCACAAACTGGGAGTTTGTCGTTAGCAACAACTTTAGCGGTAAACATTAGATAGGCATCACCATTTGGCATATAGCCACCGATGTTAACACCGGTTGTGGTGATTCCATCTACTATGTCTTTAAGTCCATCAGAGTTGAATAACTTAGATGAACCAGCGACATATTCTAAACCAGCTGGTAGTTTGTCTTTAATAACAACATTTTTAAGTTGAGTACCACCGGTGTTTTTAAAGTAGATTTGGAAGTCTACCTTATCGCCTGGTTTAGCTTTAACGCTTTCTTTAAAAACTCGATCGGTTGAATCAGTTAGGCGGACAGTTTTTTGTAGACTAAAGTCAGTAGTGGTGGCTTTAACCTTAAAGATAACTAGACCGCTAAATTGGAAACAACCAGGGATTTTACCGTCAAGTTTTTCGTAACCTAGTTTGACACCGTTACCGATAACCTCATCTGTTAAGGCGGTGCCGTCAGTGAAGATATTGTTGGTGTAGGTAGTAGAACCAGCTACATAGCTTAAATTAAAGGTTTGATCGCTGACGAAAACTGCTTGATCCCAAATCTCTTTGGGTTGGGCATTGTCAGCGGATAGATAACCATCAATTTGAACTTTTTTCGCATTATAGGTTGGAACATTAAACTTAGCAGTTACATTGTTGGCTACTAGGTTTAGATTTTCGGCGGCATTGTTGTGAACATACATGCGAACATAATATTCTTTGCCGTCTTGAACAGTAATTTGGTCAACCCAGCCACCAGCGTTTTGATTGCTAGCGTCCTTGATAGTTACAAAGTTTCGCTCATCACCATAATTTGGGTTATTAGTGATAGAGTTAAAAGTAACATGGGGAGCTGGCTTTTCAATGGTGTAGGTTGGTCTGATTGGTCCCCAAGCTAGAATCGTGGTTGGTAGGGCAATGCTAGCTAAAAGCATAACTACGAAACCAAGAATTCGTTTAGGGCTGTTTTTAAAATATGAAAATAAACTCATTTTTAAATCCTCCTTTTTTAAATTATTAAAAAGATACGGTTTGTTAAACGAATTGTTAAGGTTGTTTTCAAGTCAGATTATTATAATGTGCATGTCTGGGGTGTGGGGGTGACTGCTGATGCAGTCACCCCCCTTGCGTGGTTAGCCGAAGGGCGACCAATTTGGGTCGCTCGGCTTAGTGACGGCAACGTGTCCCTGGTTGTCGTCGACGACTGGGGCCGAGGCTACGGCACTACTGTGCTGTTCCTCGAGCCCCTTGTTGGCTCTATTGATGGCGTCGGCTTTCGCTTTTGCCTCTTCGCGAGGCGCTGGCTGATAGCCATTGGGAGCGTCCAGATCCCAAAGGATTTGGAGTAACTCCCCGCCGTTTTTCTTCCAATCCGCCACCTTCGGATTGGCCAGGATATCTTTTGAGGGGTCCTTGGCTTTCGGGGTGGTGGCTGGCCTTGTGGTCGGCTCTGGCTTGGTGGTTGACGGCCTGGTGGTCGTCTCACCGGGCTTGGACGGACGGGTTGTCGGCTCTGGCTCATCCACTGGGGGCTGAGTCGTTGCCGGCCTCGTGGTCGGCGTCGGTTGGTTGGGGGTCGGAACGTTCAAGGTGGGGTTTGCACATCCACCTCGCACATACACAATTTTGCTCTCATTCCGCGGAGGAACGAAAGCAAAAAAGATATCTCCAACATTGCCGGCCTTGCCGGCTTGGGTGTGGATTGCTCCGTTGCGCCAGAGAGTCATCTCTGTGTAACGGAAGTCCGCCTTAGCTTGGGCCACGACCCAGTAATCTGGGTTTTGGACCTCGCCGGCGGATGCGCCGGTGTACTCGGTTATTAATAACCGAGTGCCTTCGGCGCTTCGACTACTACCAGTGAGCCACGCCAGAAGTTCTGTTGTGGTTTTAGCACCACTAGACAAGAACGCCTGGTTTCCGGGCGTGGAGTTGTCAGCATTGCTGTTGACAAACTCTACGGCCAACTGGTCTTGTGACCAGCCAGCGTTTTTAGCGCCGGCCACAAAATGCTGGACCGTTTGGAACTTGGGATCCGGAGTGACGGTCTCTGTCGCAGGGCTTGGCTGGGTTGTGGTGGCTGTAGTGGTTGGGGTCTTTCTGAATAAAGCAATCCCGCCACCGATTCCGACCACGACCACTAGGGCCATGATCAAAGACGCCATCTGGCGTCTTTTTTTGGCCACGAGGGCCATAATCGACTGGCTTCTGCCAGTCAATTTTTTTTCTGAGATGCGCATTGAGCGCACCTCCTTTCATCCAATTCTCGCTGTCTGTGGGACACTCCAGGAACAGCGGACTATAGCTATAAATGAGAGTATAGCCATAATTCGCTGTTCCTAGGCGCGAACAGACATGCACTATAATAATCTGACTTGTTAACGTTCCTCGCTCACTCCAGCCTCACACCAGTAGTGATTGATGGCTTAAGTTTAACATAAACAGATAAAAATGTCAATATTTTAAACCATAGACAATCAATAAACACAAGCACTAAGTTACAAGGGGCTGTTTTTACAAAAAGGCGCTTATTTGTTATAGTTTAATTAGTTGGTCTCATCGTCTAACGGTTAGGACATCAGGTTCTCATCCTGACAATCCGGGTTCGATTCCCGGTGAGATCACCAAGTAATACTCGCCTGATAGGTGGGTATTTTGCTTATGGTATAATAAAAACTATATGGGTGTGATCTTTAAACGAACCAAAATTTTAGCCACAATTGGTCCAGCCACCGGCTCTTATGAGGGCGTGGAAAAGTTAATACTAGCCGGTGTTAATGGAATTCGAATTAATTGTAGCCACGCTGACGAAGTTCAAGTGAGGGAGTTTACAACTTGGATTCGTCAAGCCTCTAATAAGCTCAATAAACCAGTGGCTATTTTACAAGATTTACAGGGGCCTAAGGTCCGTTTAGGGAATTTGAACCATAATGTGCCAGTTCAAAAAGATGATGAAATTATTTTAGGTTATGGTTCTGAACATCATGGTTTAGCTTTACCAGTTCAGTATAATTTAGCTGATAAGGTTCAGGTTGGTGAAAAATTATTCTTTTGTGATGGGGCTATCAGAGGTGAGATGGTGGAACGGGTGAGTGACACCTCAATTAGAGTGCGGATTGAAAATGCTGGAATTTTAGCGAAAAATAAAGGGATTAATTTACCAGATACGGACTTTGCAGGTGATATTTTAACCACTAAAGATTTAGAAGATTTAAAGTTTGTTAATAATTATGATATTGATTATGTGGCGCTGAGTTTCGTTCAAACGGCTCAAGATGTTAAAAGGTTGAGACAACTACTTGATGATATGGGGTCAAAGGCTAAGATTATTGCTAAAATTGAGACTAAAACTGCGGTTGAAGAGGCTAATTTAGAAGAAATTGTTAAAGTTAGTGATGGTTTAATGGTGGCGCGAGGTGATTTATCGGCTGAGGTGGGAGCGGAAGCAGTGCCGATTTTACAGCGTCGGATTATTGAACTGTGCCGAAAATATGGCCGAATTAGTATTGTGGCGACGCAGATGATGTTAAGTATGTGTGAGGAAATTGCTCCGACTCGAGCCGAAGTTAATGATGTTGCCACGGCGGTGATTCAAGGGGCAGATGTGGTAATGTTATCAGAGGAGACAGCGATTGGTAAACATCCTAGCGAAACGGTAGCGGAAATGAAAAAGGTGATTTTGCATACCCAAGACCATGAACCAGTTGTGCCGGTGGATTTTAGTGTGGAAGATAGTAATAAAATCCGTCATGCGATTGCTTATTCGGCAGTTAAATTAGCTGAAAAATTACAAGCCACGGCTTTAGTGGTAGATACTAAATCCGGGGCGACAGCTACGACTATTTCCGCTAATCGGCCAAATCTAGCGATTGTCAGTGTGACGAGTGAGACTAAAGTGGCACAACAACTTTGTTTAAGGTATGCTAGCCGTAACTATATTCGACCGGATAGTGATCAGGCTTGTTTAGATGTGGCTAAAGAAATGAAAGAACAAGGTTTATGTGGTGAGGAGCCAGCTATTTTTGTGATAGTCAGTGGCCGTCAACCTTGTGTGGTGGGGACCACCGATACGATTAAGGTGGTTGAATTATAAAAAATGAGATTACTAGACGAATGAAGCTAATTAGAGTAGACTAGAATTATAAACATAAGTGGGATAATAATGGCACAAGATAAAAAGAAAATCATCATCGGGAACTGGAAAATGCACTTTAATGTGCAAGAATCGAGTTTATATTTAGATAAACTAGCTAAAGAGATTAAAATTCGACGCAATTTAGAAATAATTTTAGCGCCAACACTACTTAGCTTACAGTCGTTAAGCTTGCAAGTTAATTTACGGCAGTTTAAATTAGCGGCCCAAAACTTCTTTTGGCGTGACCAAGGAGCTTTTACTGGTGAAATTTCAGCTACTCAGCTAAGAGGAATTGTCCAATATGCTTTTGTCGGTCATTCTGAACGGCGCTATGTTTTTGCTGAAAACGATAAAGATATTCGTAATAAGGTAGCTTCAGCTGTGCGTAACAATATTTCACCAATTTTATGTATTGGTGAAACAGCTTGGGAGCGTTCTAATGGTGAAACCAATGAAGTTTTAAGTGAGCAACTAACCAGTGGGTTAGCTAATATTACAAGTGATGAGTTAGATAAAGTGATTATTTCTTATGAGCCAGTTTGGGCAGTCGGGACTGGCCAAAACGCCTTGCCAACTGATGTGATCGTGGCGATTCAGTCTATCCGCCGGGTGATTAAAGAGCTTTACGGGCCAACTGCTTCGGAAAACATTAAAGTCCTTTACGGTGGTAGCATTAATGCCAATAATGTTGACGCTTACTTATGTATTCCAGAATTAGACGGTCTATTCTTAGGGGCGTCCAGTGTGAATCTAAAGGTCTTTAGTGAGATTGTTGAGAAGGCCTACCAAAGCTTAAAAATTAATAAAAAGAAAGAATCTTAAAGAGGAAAAAGGGATGGGCGATATTGATTTTGAAGAATTAGATAGGGCAATTAGTGCTTTTGTGGCTAAAAAACCAAGTAAGGTTATTCAGTCGCTTAAAATAGATGAAGTTGAAATGAAAACTATGCCGAAGGTGAAAGCAAAAGAGTCTTTTGTTGAACCAGTAACACCAGCCCCCGAACCAGTAGTTTTGGTGGAGCAAACGAGTAGCCTAGTGGTTGAAAAGTTGGCTGAAGAAGAACCGAAGCTTTCGCCCGCTAGCCGGCGGAGTTCGGGTCGTTTTATGGATGTCATTCATCCAACGATTACTAATCTGAAAAAGAAAGTTGAGACCGATAATAGCGGGGAAAGTTCTAAAGAAGAAACCTCAGTTAGTAAACCGAGTTTGGATTTAACTGAGTCAATCTTTTTAGCAGACACAAGAGTAGAGAAACGGCCACTTGGTGCGCCTCAAGAGCCAACCAGTCAAACGCCTAGAGAAAACTTAGTTGCTCCACAAAACAACAAGGAAATAGAAAAAGAAGCTGTTTTTAAGCCAATTAGTGTTACGGATAAACCAGAAGATTTAAGTTCAACTTTGGCGCCTAATATTGTGCCACAATATAAAGAGTCTAAGCCAAAAGAAGTTCAACCTATTCCGATTTATGATACCAATGTTTTTAGCAAGGATGTTGGTGGCCAAAAATCTGGCTGGTGGTTGGTGTTGTGGATTATAGGGTTAATTGTTTTAGGTATTAGCTCTGGGTTACTGACTTATTACTATATCTTACCTTTGATTTAAGTTATACTTTTAGAATGGATTTATTAGAAGGTTTAAACGAGAGCCAAGCTGAGGCCGTGCGGGTAGCCTCTGGGCCAATTTTAATTTTGGCTGGAGCTGGAACAGGAAAAACTCGGACATTGACGCATCGAATCGCCTACTTAATTCAGCATCATAAGGTTGATCCTCGGCGGATTTTAGCTGTGACTTTTACTAATAAAGCGGCCAAAGAAATGGAAGATCGGTTGGCAAAGTTGCTGGCGGTTAACCACAATTTTTCTAAACTACCTTGGATGGGGACATTCCATAGTGTTTGCGTTAAGATTTTAAGAAATGACGGATTAGCCATCGGAGTTAATCCTAGTTTTGTGATTTATGATGAAGATGACCGCTTGCGATTAGCTAAAGAAGTGCTGGGTGGTGACAAGGCTAAGGCTAAAAGGTTTTGTTCGGTTTTATCTATGGCTAAAAATAGCTTATGTGGTCCAGATGAGTTTCTAGAAGATAGGGCATACCCAGACGCTTATGACACTAGGCAGGCTTATCTAGATTATGAGCAAGCTCGTCAAGAAAATCGGGCGCTAGATTTTGATGATTTATTGCTCGAAACGGTTCGTTTACTCAAAACTTCTGCTTTAGTTCGAGAAAAATACCGGCAACTATTTCAATATATTCTAATTGATGAGTATCAAGACACTAATTCGGCTCAATACCAAATAGTTAAGTTGCTGGTTAATGATCAGCAAAATATTTGTGTGGTGGGTGATGACTGGCAGTCGATTTATTCTTGGCGGGGAGCTGATTTCCATAATATTTTAAATTTTGAAAAAGATTTTAAGAAAGCTAAAATAATTAAACTAGAGCAAAACTATCGGAGCACTCAACAGATACTAGATGGGGCTGGAGAACTAATCCAGCATAACCAGAAACGGACTAGTAAAAAATTACGAACAGCCAGGCAAGATGGCGAGCCAATTAAAGTCTATAAGACCTTTAATGAAACCGAAGAGGCTAATCTGGTGGCTCAAAAGATTAAAGACCTAAAGAATAGCGGGCGTTATCGTTATGACGAAATGGCTGTTTTGTATCGAATTAACGCTCAGAGCTATGGTCTAGAAAGAGCTTTAATTCATAACAGTATTCCTTACAAGATTATTGGTGGGTTAAGATTTTATGATCGAGCTGAAGTTAAAGATGTCTTGGCTTATTTAAGAGTTGTTTTCCAACCCAGTGATACGATTAGTTTTAAAAGAATTGCCAATGTGCCTGGTCGTAAGTTGGGGCCAGTCAGTCTTAAGAAGTTTTTGGATTGGAAAAAGGCTCAAAAGTTGGATCTTATTGAGGCTCTTTTGTCAGCCTCAGATATCCCTACATTGCCGGCTGGAGCTAGAAAATCCTTAGAGCAGTTAGGTCAGATTTTTCAGAAACTGAAAAAGCTAGCAGAAGATAAGGTTTTACCAGCCGTGATTATGGGAGAGCTTCTTAACGCCACTCGTTATATAGAGTATTTAACAGACAACGACCCCAGTTCTGAGGAGCGGATTGCTAATATCAACTCTCTTCTTCTAGACACAGAGAGGTTTAATAGTCTCGAAGATTTTATAACCGAAGCTTCTTTATTATCTAGTGCCGATACAGAAAGTGAAAAAGACCGGGTTAGTTTGATGACACTGCATGCTTCTAAGGGGTTGGAATTTCCGGTTGTTTTTGTTGTTGGTTTAGAGGATGGAATTTTACCACATACACGAGCTTTGTTTGATGAAGGTAATGACATAGAGGAGGAGAGACGCCTTTTTTATGTGGGGATGACTCGAGCTAAAGACAAATTATGTTTATCTTACGCTTTGTCTCGTTTTCGTTTTGGGACAATCGAAAGCAGTCACTCTTCGAGGTTTCTTGATGAAATACCTTCGCTAGTTTATGACCAAGAGTCTTTACAGCCGGTTTATGGTGTAGAACTAGATGAGTCTGATGATTTTTTTGGTGATTTACCTTTTTCGGTTGGGGATAGGGTTCAGTCCACTATCTTTGGCGAAGGTGTTGTTATCGATGTTGACGGAGGAGCTGTCGAAATTGAATTTGATCGGGGTGGAGTGAAGAAGGTTAACCCTGAGTTCGCTGGCCTAAAGAAGTTGTAAAAAACTTATTACAACACATTTTTTATAAAAACAAGGACTGTCCTTGTTTAGCTTAAAAAGATAATGTTTATTATGTGACTTTTTTCTAAAAGATTTGCTATAATTATAAGTAATATCTTCTGCGAGGTATATGAATAAGTATATAAATAATCAAATTAGGGTTGTGAGGTTAGTGGCTAAGAGTGTTTTATTAGCTAGCCTTTTTTTGCTGTTTGTTTTTTCGATTTTGACAACCTTTCAAGTGGCTAAGGCTAAAAATAATCCCACCCCAGGGGCGCATAACGAACGGCTTTTAACTATTTATGATCGTGGGACAGAGACAACTATTTTAACCACCGCTAAGACTTTGCGTCAGGCTTTTGAAAAAGTTGGGCTTGTTGTTGACCAACAAGATGTAGTGGAGCCGTCGCTGGATGAAGAACTAGTAGCTTCTAGTTATCGGGTAAATATTTATCGAGCTCGACCAGTTGTCATTATTGATGGTAAGACTCGTTTGAGGGTGATGACAGCTTTTCAAACTGCTAAACAGATTATTGCTAGTGCTGGTCTTGAAATGGCTTCAGAAGATCGGGCGACAATTAAAGCTAATGATAGTTTACAAAATGGGATTGCTCTAACTGTAGAGATAGAAAGAGCGTCGGTGATTAATTTGACACTCTACGGTCGGCAAAGTGTGGTGCGAACTTTTGCCCCAACCGTGGCTGATTTCTTAAAAGAAAAAAATCTAAAGCTGGAAAGTAACGATCGACTTTCAATGGAGTTAGGTGAGTCGTTGTCTAGTAGCCAGGCTTTAAAAATTTGGCGTGAAGGCAAGCAGGTGGTGACAGTGGAGGAGGCGGTTGATTTTGCGATAGATAAAATTGAAGATGCTGATCGACCAGTTGGCTATCAAGAAATTAAGAAAGCTGGCGTTAAAGGTTCAAGACAAGTATCATATGAGATTTTAATGGAAAACGGCATAGAGGTTAATCGTCGAGAAATCGCGAGTGTTATTTTAGAACAGCCAGTCTCTCAAATTGAGGCGGTTGGAGTTAAGGGTAAATACACCACACCTTCAGAAAATGAGAAAATTACTTGGGACTATTTGCGTGAACATGGTTTCACGCCAATTCAAACAGCTGGGATTATGGGCAACCTAAAACAAGAGCATCGTTTTAACACTTCTGATACTCCGGGAGGGTTGGGGATTGCTCAGTGGACAGGTGGCCGACGGGACAATTTAATGTCGTGGGCTAATTATGATAATATTTATGTCCAACTTGATTTTTTGATGTTTGAATTAAACAATAGCTACCCAACTGTTTTAAATGGTATTAAGAATTCGAATAGTTTAGTTGAGGTGGTTCAGATTTTTCAGAATCAGTTTGAACGATGTGGTATCTGTCGAGAGTCAACCAGGATTGGTTACGCTCGGGATATTTTAGCTACTCATAATCAATAAGATGTCGCTTAAGAATAATAAAGCTTTAGGACAACATTGGTTAAAAGATCCAGCTATTTTAGAAGAGATTGCTAATTATGCTGAGCTTCAAAAAGATGAAACCGTCTTAGAGATTGGTCCTGGTCTAGGAACTTTAACTAGTCGTTTGTTAAAGAGAGCTCGGCGAGTTGTGGCGGTTGAGCTAGATAAGGCTTTAGCTGAAAAATTACCTGGACAATTTCCGGGCAAAGATTTAGTGGTGGTGAATGAGGATATTTTAAAGTTTGATTTAACGACACTTCCGACAGGTTATAAAGTAGTGGCTAATATTCCTTATTATTTAACTAGTCTAATTATTCAAAAACTGTTGACTAGCCCCGACCAACCGCAACTAGTTGTTTTATTAGTTCAGAAAGAAGTCGCCGAAAGGTTGGTGGCGATTAAACAGAAGCATTCTTTACTGTCAATCAGCGTGCAGGTGCGAGCTGAAGTGGAATTGGGGGTGGTGGTGCCAGCTGGTTTATTTACCCCTCCACCTAAAGTAGACAGTCAGGTGGTAATCTTAAGGCCAAGAAGCCAGTCCTTGATTGCTGAACTAGATGAGGAAAGGTTTTTTCGCTTAGTTAAGGCTGGTTTTTCTAAGAAGCGCCAAAAAATTAAAACTAGTTTAGCCACTGGCTTAGGGTTATCTAAAGATACAATCATTAAAGCGTTGTTGGAGTCAGGTATTAACCCTGATTGTCGGGCTGAGAATTTAACGATTTCAGACTGGAAAAAGATTTACCAGTTGCTCGTGTTATAATAAACATAATGGATAAAAAGTATTATATTACAACAGCTATTCCGTATCTCAACGGTAGTCCTCATATTGGCCATACCATAGATTATTTATTGGCTGATATTTTAGCGCGCTATAAGAAACAGAATGGTCAAGCAGTTCGTTTAAGCGTCGGGACTGACGAGCATGGTAGTAAAATTGCCTCCAAAGCCACAGAAGCTGGGGTTGAACCTCAGGTTTTTGTTGATAAGATTTTCTTAGAATTTGAATCGCTAATCAAG
Source organism: uncultured Saccharimonas sp. (SeqCode) (assembly GCA_964516285.1). GTDB lineage: Bacteria > Patescibacteriota > Saccharimonadia > Saccharimonadales > Saccharimonadaceae > UBA1547. The sequence goes on along the minus strand of CAZEWP010000001.1, from coordinate 18,803 downwards.
GCGATTGGTACTAGCTACACTGATGTGGTCCGAACCACCGACCAGCGACATATGCAAGTTGTGCAGTATATCTGGCAGAAGCTTCAACCTTATTTATATAAAGATAAATATGAAGGTTGGTATTGTGCTGGTTGTGAGGCCTTTGTGACCGACAAGGAAGTCAATGCTAATAACGGCACTTGTCCTGACCACCAAGCTCCTTACCAGCGGATTAGCGAAGAAAACTATTTTTTACGAGCCAGTGCCTTTACTGAGCCAATCCGTCAAGCGTTAGTAGAAGATAGGATTAAGATTTATCCAGAATTTCGTAAAAAAGAATTTTTGGAAATGATTAAAGACGGGCTCCAGGATGTTAGTGTTTCGCGACCAGTTAAGAGCCTAAGTTGGGGGATTCCTGTGCCAGGTGATTCTAGCCAGGTGATGTATGTTTGGTTTGATGCTTTGTCTAATTACTTATCTGTGATTGGTTTTCCGGATGGCGACGACTGGCAACAAACTTGGCCGGCTGATGTTCAAGTTTTAGGTAAAGACATTATGCGTTTTCATCTAGGAATTTGGCCAATTATTCTTTTGGGGCTAGGATTAGAATTACCTAAGGCTTTATTAGTGCATGGTTGGGTAAATGTTGGAGGTTCTAAGCAGAGCAAGAGTTTGGGTAATGGAGTAAATCCTTTTGAGATAATTCAAAATTACGGTTTGGATGCTTTTCGTTATTATTTTTCGCGTCATATTCCAACTCTTGACGATGGTGATTTTACTTGGGAGAAATTTGAGACAGCCTATAATGGAGAGTTAGCTAACGATTTAGGTAATTTAGTCCAAAGATTAGCGGGAATGATTAATCGCTATCAGGCTGGTGTGATTGGTGAGATCCCTAAAAAAGAACATGATATGAAAGCTTACCATCGGTTGATGGATAAGATGGAGTTTGATAAGGCTCAAGATGAAGTGTGGGTTAAGATTCGGAATCTTAACCAGTATATTGATAGTGTCGAACCCTGGAAAATTGCCAAAAAACGAGAGTCCGACCCAGAAGCCACAGCTCATTTAGCTGATATTTTAGGCTATGCGGTTAGTGCGCTACTACAAATTGCAGACTTACTAATGCCTTTTTTGCCAGAGTCGGCTACTAAAATTAAGACTATTTTTGAAACGGGAGTTATTAAACAGTCCGAGCAAGTGTTGTTCCCTAAAATTTATCTACATACACCCGACCCTAAGTTAAAAGAAACTCAATGATAGTTGATGCGCATTGTCATATTCATGAATTAGAGTATCCTTTACCAGTTAAAGATGTTTTGGTGCGGGCTCGTAAAAATGGCGTCGGCGGAGCTATTTGTATTGGCACCGATTACCAAAAGTCGCAAAGAGCGCTGGCTTTTGTAAAAAATAAGCCTAACCTGTTTGCGACAATTGGGGTTCATCCGCATTATGCCGATCAAGGCCTAGGTGACTTGGAGCAGTTGATTAAAGAGAATAAAGACAATCCCCAGCTGGTAGCGATTGGAGAAATTGGCTTAGATTACCATTACAATTATAGTGAGCCAGCAAACCAACAAAAAGTTTTACAGCAACAGATTGAGCTAGCCTTAAAATATGATTTACCAATTGTTTTTCATGTTCGAGAGGCTTTTGCTGATTTTTGGCCAATTTTTGATAACTATCAGTCAATCAGAGGAGTGCTCCATTCTTTTTCGGATAATCAAGCTAATGTTGAGATGGCTTTAAAGCGAGGCTTATATCTTGGTGTTAATGGACTAGTCACTTTCACTAAAGACCAAACTCAACAAGAGGCCTTTAAGGCTATTCCTCTTGATAAATTAATCTTAGAAACAGACGCTCCCTACTTGACCCCTCACCCCTTTCGTGGTAAAGTAAATGAGCCTACATATGTGAGAGAGGTGGTTAGGTGTTTTGGTCGTCAACGGAATCTTTCCGAGGAAGCAGTTGCTTCGGCCACGACTAAAAATATTGAAACTCTGTTTCAAATAAAATTTCACTAACCCCGGCAAAAAAAGAAGGAGGTATCCTGTCTAAAAAAACAGGAGGTAGTTTTTATGTTACCCAATAAAGAAAACAGTCCCAGTGTTTATGAGATTCCTCAGTCAGCTTCTTATAGTCAAGAGTTGGCTCAAGAGGCTTCTGAAAGAGAGGTTGTTGATGACAGCCAGTTTGAAAACGCCGAAGAGGTAGCTTCAGCTCGCCGAGAGGTCGAAGCTGTTTTTCTAGATAATCAGGCAGAGCGAATCAATGAAGAGATTATTGATCGTGTTACAAGAAGAGGTCAAGAGATAAAAGAAGCTCGTGATATGTTCTTGTCTAATAATCCTTACCGCCAACAAATTCATAATGGTGCTTGGCATAAAAAAGTCGCTTTTAAGTTGTTAAATAGCTTGCTAGAGTCGGCGACTGAGGAAGATTTAATTGAAGAAGAGAGCTTAATTGGAGCTGATATCTTTCGAATTGAAGGTTTTCGTTTTTTCAATACTGATGAGCGCAATTGGTGGGCTTATCATGGTGGCAATAAACAAGGTTTAGCCCCAGTGACAGTTCACTATGAAGTCTTGCCGATGGGGGTTTTGAAATCTTCTAATAAAGAAATGCAATTAAGAGAGTTGTTGGGCGATGGACCCGAGCTAGATAATCTTGATAAAGCTACACAAATTTATCATTACCGTATTACGCAAAAATATCACTACACTTCTCGCCTCTATGCGCCCCAGCCAGTTGTGTCGGTGGCGACTAGTCAAACCGACGGCTATCAGGCTTTTGGCCCTGACAAAAAAACGGCATAAACGGTATAATTAGATTAAGATGTCAAAGACTAGGCCTATCTTTTTAGATTATGCCGCCGCTACACCAGTAGATCAGGCGGTGGTTAAGGCGATGACGCCCTACTGGTCAGATAATTTTTATAATCCAGCCAGCCTTTATTGGCCGGCAGTGGAAGTGCGACAAGCTTATCAGCAGGCTAAACAGCAAATTGCTAGTTTTTTAGGAGCTAAAGTTTCTGAGATTGTGATGACAGCTGGAGCGACTGAATCTGTCAACCTAGCTCTCAATCATGTGACTGGAAAAATTTTGACCACTGTCATTGAGCATCCAGCGGTTTTAAGGACGGCCGAGCAACACCAAGTTCAAGTCTTAGCCGTTGATAAATATGGTCGCTTAAAACTAGAAGAAGTTAAAAAATATTTAAACGAAGAAGTTGGAATAGTTAGTGTGGCTTTAGCTAATCATGAACTCGGCACGATTCAGCCGTTAGCAAGAATTACTCAGCTTATTAAAGAAGAGCGCCAACGCCGATTAGAATTGGGGATTAATAGACCTTTACTCTTACATTGTGATGCTTCACAGGCGATTGGTTATTTAGAAATTAACTTAGCCCGACTAGGAGTTGATTTATTGACAATCAACGCTGGTAAAATTTATGGCCCTAAGCAAGTGGGGGTTCTTTATGTTAAAAGCGGGGTTAAGTTGAAACCACTAATTTATGGTGGTGGTCAGGAAAATAATTGGCGCTCAGGGACAGAAAATGTTCCGGGGGTAATTGGTCTGGCTAAAGCTTTAGAGCTAGTTTCTCAGAAAAGAGAGGCTGAAGTAAGGCGGATCAAAGAGCTAAAAGATAAATTATTAGTTGGCTTAACCACAGCTTTTCCACAGGCAATAGTGGCGAGTCATCCGAAATTTTGTTTACCGAATTTTATCTATCTAGCTTTACCTAAGTTGGATAGCGAAAGAATAGTTTATCTACTAGAAGAACAAGGTGTTTTAGTGGCGACTGGTAGTGCTTGTTCGGCTTATCAGCCGTTAGACTTGCCAATCACCAAAGCTCTTGGTTTACCAGCTGACTATTGGCAAGGTAGTTTGCGTTTGACGCTTGGTCGCCCAAGCACAGCCTTGGAGATCGAGCAAGCTTTAAAAATCATGGTTAAAGTTATTCAACAAGAATATAAGAGGTTGGGCTTATGAAGCGCCTAATTCTTTTAATTATAATTTTAGTGGCAGTTGTTTTAGCTATTAGTTGTTATTTAGATATTGATGATTTAAGGAGTTGTGGTCTTAAGCCGGATTCGACGGCCGGTTGTCAGGCAGTTGATGCCATTGTGGTGGTCAGTGGTGGTAATACTAAAGCTCGAGTTGAGGAAGCCGTTAAACTTTATCAGAATGGTTGGGCTAAAAAACTAATTTTTTCAGGAGCAGCCCAAGACAAAACTAGTTTGAGCAATGCCGCTGAAATGAAAATAATTGCCACCCAAGCTGGTGTGCCGGCTCTTTCAATTTGGTTGGATGAATATTCTAATAACACTCAACAGAACGCTCAAAACACCAAGACTATTTTTCGTGAGTTAGCCACCAAACAAGCTATCTTAGTCACTTCTGGTTACCATCAGCGCCGAGCCAGCTTAGAGTTCGTAAAACGAATTAAAGATGTTAAGATTTTAAATCATTCTACAACTGTTGATCAAGAATGGTCGCCTTATCTGTGGTGGTTAACACCTCGAGGTTGGTGGTTGGCCACCAGTGAACTGGCCAAAATTGTCGTTTTCTATCTTACTCAAAAGGTGGTCGGTTAAAATGGCACGAGTTTTTGTTGGCTTAAGTGGAGGTGTTGATTCATCAGTAGTAGCTACGCTATTAGTTAAAGCTGGTCATCAAGTGACAGGTGTCTATATGAAAAATTGGAGTCAGGATTTACCAGGCATGAAGTGTCCTTGGGCTGAGGATTTAGCTGACGCCAAACGAGTTGCAGTTCAGTTGGGAATTGATTTTCAGGTTTTCGATTTTGAGAAAGAATATCGCGATAAGGTCGTTGATTATATGATTCAACAATACCAGTTGGGGCTAACACCAAATCCAGATATTATGTGCAATCAAGAGATTAAGTTTAAATTATTTTTAGAAACCGCCCTAAAAGAAGGGGCAGAGATGATTGCAACCGGTCATTATGCTAAATCTAAAGATAATCTGTTACTTCAAGCCACTGATGTAAAAAAAGATCAGACTTATTTTTTGTATCGTATTACTGGTGAAGCGGTGGCTAAAACCATTTTTCCATTGGGCGAGCTAACTAAACCAGAGGTTCGAGTTTTAGCTAAGAAATATCATTTAAAGACGGCCCTTAAAAAAGATTCGCAAGGGATTTGTTTTATTGGTCAAGTAGATATTAAAGATTTTTTGAGCTTGTATGTGGAAACTTCACCTGGTAATATCGTTGACAAAAAAACTGGGCAAATTCTCGGTCGACACCAAGGAGCCTTATTTTTTACCATCGGCCAACGGCGCGGTTTAGATCTGGGGGGTGGATTACCCTATTATGTGGCTGGCAAGAATATGACAAAAAACGAAGTTTATGTCACGACCGATCTTAATGATGAGGCCTTGTGGCGCGAAACCATTAACCTAACTAGTGTTCACTGGATAAATCAAGCACCAAAAGAAGGTGATTATCAGATTCGAGTTCGGCATCAAGCCCCTTTGGTTGATGCAAAACTAAAATATGACGGTGAAGAGATCATTTTATCATTAGAC
>CAZEWP010000001.1:4690-13261 GCA_964516285.1 uncultured Saccharimonas sp. (SeqCode) | reverse complement strand
TTAGACATTCCTATGCGTTCGGTGGCTCCAGGACAATCAGTGGTTATTTATGATCAGCAGGTTTGTCTGGGTGGTGGGGTTGTAGTTTAATGTGTTAAAATATCAGATATGGATACACAGCAAATTCGTCAAAAATATATTGATTTTTTTACTAAACGAGGCCATCAAGTTTTAACACGCTCTAGCTTATTTTTGCCAGAAGATTCGACCACACTTTTTACGGGTAGTGGTATGCAAGCTTTGATGCCTTATCTTTTAGGTGAAGGTCATCCAGCTGGCTCAAGACTAACTAATATTCAGGTCTGTTTTCGAGCTCAAGATATTGATAGTATTGGCGACAACCGACATACTACACTTTTTGAGATGCTGGGTAACTGGAGTCTAGGTGATTATTCTAAGGAACAACAAATTAATTGGTTTTTTGAATTTCTAGTTGATGAGATTGGCTTAGATCCGAAGCGAATTTATGTTAGTGTTTTTGGCGGAGATAGCAAACACAATATCCCACGTGATGACGAAACGGCCAAGGTTTGGCAGACAGTTTTTGCTAAATATAATATTGAGGCAGAGATTGCTAATATTGGGAGTGCTAAAACGGGTGATGTGCGGGGAATCAAGCCAGGGGAACGAATTTTCTTTTATGACGATAAACAAAATTGGTGGAGTCGAAATGGTGGCCTAAACACTACGCCCATTGGTGAGCCGTGTGGTCCAGACAGCGAGGTTTTTTATGATTTTGGTGACTTAGCTCATGACGAAAATTATGGTAAGCCTCATCCAGCTAGTGACAGTGGGCGTTTTGTGGAGATTGGTAATCAAGTATTTATGCAGTATCGTCGTTTGCCAGATGGAAGTTTTGAACCACTAGTTAAACAAAATATCGATTTTGGCGGTGGGCTAGAGAGGATTTCTGCCGCATCTCTTGATACGCCAGATATTTTTAGGATTAGCACTTTATGGCCAATTATTGACGCTTTAGAAAAGATTAGTCAAAAGAAATACCAAGAAAATGTGGCTTCGATGCGTGTTATTACTGATCATTTACGGGCCGCGGTTTTTTTGGTGGTTGATGGAGTTGTTCCAAGCAATAAAGAACAAGGCTATGTTCTAAGGCGATTAGTCCGTCGGGCAGTTCGTTTTGGTTTAGAACTAGAGATTAAACAAGATTTAATTACTCGCATCGTGCCGGTTGTCGCAGAGATTTTTGCAGAGAGTTACCCAGAAATAAAAGACAATTTAGAAACAATTCGAACCGTGCTCGATAAAGAAGAGAAGGTTTTTCGGCAAACTTTACAAAAAGGACTCAGAAAATTCAATCAATTATCGACTGATGGATTGACTGGTGAAGAAATCTTTAAGCTCTACGACACTTTTGGTTTCCCGGTAGAAGTATCGGTGGAGGAGGCTAAGCGACAGAAGATTAAAATAGCTGGTGATTGGCAGAAACAATTTAAGCAGTTGATGGCTGAACAGAAAGCGCGTAGTCAAACAGCTAGCAAAGGGACTTTTAAGGGTGGGTTAGAAGGTGACTCAGAGATTCACAAGCGCTACCATACAACAGCGCACCTTTTGCACCAAGCTTTAATGTTAATTTTGGGTGGCGAGATTTCTCAATGTGGCGCTAACATTACGACTGAGCGCTTGCGCTTTGATTTTAAATATCCTGAAAAAGTTCCAACTGACAAATTAAAGGCGATTGAAGATTTAGTTAATCAAAAAATTGACGAGCAACTGATAGTTAGTTTTAAGGAATACCCGCTAGAAGAAGCTCGAGCAATGGGAGCGCACGGAGAGTTCAGCGATAAATATGGCAATCAAGTTAAGGTCTATCAAGTAGCCAATAAAACCGGTGAAGTTTTTAGTTTAGAAATTTGTGGTGGCCCACATGTTAATAATACTAGTGAAATTTTAAAACCAGGACAGCGATTTAAGATTATAAAAGAAGAGTCTTCTAGTGCCGGAGTACGCCGAATTAAAGCAGTTATTAGTTAAAAAACATATTATACAATAAAAAGATGTTTTACAAGGACTGTCCTTGTAAAACCTTGTAAAACTAAAAAACTAGGTGCGGGAAAAGCATGAGTGGTATATAATAAAAACATGGGCTTATCTAGAATTTTTGGTAGTAGAGAAAAAAATCCAGATGATTATCTTGTGGCTTTAGATATTGGAACTGAATACATTAAAGCCTTAATTGCTAAGTTAGATGGTGATCGGTTAGAGATTATAGGGGTGGGGCGATCTAAGCAACGGCTCAGTGATATGTATGCTGGGGCGATTGCTGATATTCTTGGGGTGGTTCAAAATTGTGAGAGTGCTCTTGTCGAAGCTGAAGAGCAGGCTGGAGTCCAACCTAAAAAAGCGGTGATTGGAATTGCTGGTGAATTAGTCAAGGGAACAACTAATAATATTAAATATCGTCGGCCTCAACCAGATCGTTCGATTGATGCCTTAGAAATGGAATTAATTATTGATAAAGTTCAAGAAAAGGCTTACCAAAAAGCTCAAAAACAAATTGCGATTGAGACCGGTAACCCTGATGTTGAGATAAAGTTGGTTAATAGCGCCTTGGTTAGTATTCATATTGATGGTTATAAAGTAGCTAACCCGATTGGTTTTCAGGGGCGAGATGTTTTGGTGCAGATTTATACAGCTTTTGCGCCGATGGTGCATATTGGTGCGCTTGAAAAAGTGGCTAATGAATTATCTCTAGAACTTTTAGCGGTTACAGCCGAGCCGTTTGCGGTTAGTCGGAGTGTTTTGAGTAGCGAAGCCGATAATAATTTAACAGCAATCTTAATTGACATTGGCGGTGGCACAACTGATATTGCAGTGGTTAATGATGGTGGCGTAGAAGGCACTAAAATGTTTGGACTGGGTGGTCGGAGTTTTACTAAGATGATTGCTAGTGACCTAGATGTTTCATATATAGACGCTGAAAAGTTAAAACTTAATTTAGATAACGACAAGCTTAAACCAGAAATTAAACAACAAGTTGAGGAGTCGGTGGATCGAACTTTAGAGGTTTGGGTTTCCGGTGTAGAGCTAGCCTTGAGTGAGTTTGATGCAGTTGATCATCTACCCAACCGAATTTTACTATGCGGTGGTGGAGCTAGTCTAATCAGGCTAGTTGATACTTTACGCCATCAAAACTGGCATGATGATTTATCTTTTACTAAAAAACCAACTGTCCAACATATTAAGCCAAAAGATGTTTTAAATATTGAAGACAAAACTGGCTTAGCTAACGACCATACTTTTGTGACGGCCATGGGGCTACTGAGGGTTGGCCATGATACAATTTTAGGGAGTGGTAATAGTGAAAGTGTAATTGATAGGATAAATAAAATATTAAGGATTTGATATGGTATTAGAGAAAGATGTAATTTATATTGACACCGAGGACGACATTACCGCAATAGTCGGGAAGATTAAAGCCAGTAAGGTTAAGGTTTTAGCTTTGGTGCCACCTAAAAGAATTGGTGTTTTGCAGAGTGTAGTGAACTTACGACTGCTAGCTAGGGTAGCTGAAAATAGTAATAAAAAATTAGTGATTATTACTAACAATGCTTCATTAAAAGCTTTGACTGCTTTGGTAATGATTCCAGTGGCTAAAAATTTACAAAGTAAGCCTCAACTAATGGAGGCCCCAGAGGGTTATGATGTTGACGAGGTTGAGGTTATTAATGGGTCAGAACTACCGATTGGTGAGTTAGATAGAACTACTCCTAAAGAAATGAAGGCTGTAACTGATGAGGCTATTGAAGAGATTAATCTTGAAGAAACTAATGACAAAGAAAAAGATGGTGCTGTGCCAAAGGCTTCTAAAAAAGAAATCAAGATTCCTAATTTTCAAAAGTTTCGTAAAAAGATAGTTCTAGGAACGATAGCTATTTTGGGGTTAGTTGGCTTTTCGGTTTGGGCGACACAACTGGCACCAACGGCTAAAGTTGTTATTACAACTGACTTAACGGCTGTGCCGGTCAGCTTGGCTGTTAAACTAAGTGAAACTGAACCAACTGATTCAATCAAGGAAGTGATAAAAACTGTTGTTAAAAAAGTTGAGAAAGATTTAACGGTTGATTTTGAAGCCACCGGCACGCAAGATAAAGGGACTAAGGCTTCTGGAACGGTTATTTTATCAACAGGACTAGCTAATCCTCAAATCTATGTTGCTGGCGGAAAAATTAAAATTGGCGACAAGGAATATCTAACACAGAGTGAAGTAATAATTCCCGGTAAGGGTCAAGTCACTGTTAAGGTTGTAGCCATAGAAAAAGGCGAAAGCTATAATCAGCCGGCATCAAAAAGTTGTGAGATTACCGAAACAGGAGTAGGAGTATCTTGTAGTAGTGCTTCTGAGATGACAGGCGGGACTACTAAGATTATTAATATTGTAACGGCATCTGATGTTCAAAAAGCTAGTCAGGAGTTAGTTGATTTACCAACCAAACACATGAGTGATCAACTAGCTAAACAATTTACTAATAATGAGATGGTGATTGCTGACAGTTTTTTGGTTGACTATAAAGAAGGTGTCTCAACGCCGGCCGTGGGGGAAGAAGTAACGGGTAAGGCCCGACTAGTATCTAAAGCTACTTATAGTTTAATGGCGATTGCTCAACCAGAGCTAAAAACCATTTTAAGAGAAGTGATTAATAAACAGATTGTTAAACCAAAATCTCAAAAAATTCACCAAGATGGTTTAGAGCAAGTGAAACTCTCTAATTACTCAAAGACTGACCAGCAAACAACAATTCACCTTTCAACAGTCGGCCAAATCGGTCCTAATATTAGCCTTAATGGAGTTAGAAAATTAGTTAAGGGTAAAAAGTTTGGAGATATACAAGCTTTATTAAGCCAGGTTGAAGGAGTGGATAGTGTAGAGGTTAAATTTTCGTATTTCTGGGTGAATCGGGTTCCACAGTCTGATGATAAAATCGAGATAGAATTAAAGTCTAAGAGATGAGCACTTCTAAAATACTAGGCTTGGATGTTGGCGAGCGTCGGATTGGCGTGGCGGTTGGTGATTCGGTTGTTAGGTTAGCTATTCCAGCCACAACTATTTTGGTTGATGGTGACGAGATTGAAGTTTTGCAAAAAATTATTAATGAACAAGCCATTAAAAAAATAGTGATTGGTTATCCGCGCAACCAAGCTGGTGAGACAACTAAGCAGACTAGTTTGGTTGAAGATTTTGCCAAACGCTTAGATGGTTTGGATTGCCAACTTGTTTTTCAGGATGAATCTTTAACTAGCGTCTTAGCTGAGCAACAACTAAAAAGTCACAAAAAACCCTACACTAAAGGCGACATTGATGCCTGGGCAGCTAAGCTTATTTTGCAAGACTATTTAGATCGGTTAAAGGTAGATGAAGATTAAAGAGCTTAAAGCTTCTCCTTGCCGATGGCTTTGGCGAAGTGGTTTATTATTAATAAGCTTTATTCTAGGTGGGTTAAGTTCAGGTTATCTTTGCTACCAACAAGGTCTCCGACCGTTAGCTAAAGAGTTAAAACCGGTAGTCATAGATATTAATCTTGGTCAATCGCCTCGCCAGATTGCCGAGTTTTTACAAAATAAGAAAATTATTCGGAGTGCTAAGGCTTTTCGAATTTATTTAAGATTGTTTCATCAACAAAAGAGCCTAAAAGCTGGTCGTTATGAATTATCGGCTGGTAGTTCTACCCCTGAAATTATTAAAAAAATTATCGAGGGGTCGGTGCAAACTATTAAGGTTACTTTTTATCCAGGAGCAACTTTAACTGATCATACTACCTTAGAATCAGCTAAGAAGCTTGATGTCTCAACCGCCTTAAGGAAAGCTGGTTTTTCAGAGGTAGTTGTTACCCAAGCTTTGGCTAAAAAATACCAACACCCTTTATTTGAAAGCTCTCCAGAGAGTGCTAATCTGGAGGGTTATGTTTTTGGAGAAACTTATTATTTTAACTATGGGGTTTCTGTTGAAGATATTTTAATGACCACCTTTCAAGAGTTTTATAAGACATTACAAACTAATAATCTAATAGAAAAGTTTAAACAACGAGGATTAAACTTATATCAAGCGATTACATTAGCTTCAATTGTTGAAAAGGAGGCAGGTGGAACACAAGACCATGCTCGAATTGCTCAAGTTTTTTACAAGAGGTTAGAGCTGGGGATGAATTTAGGTTCAGATGTTACTTATCAGTATATAGCCGATAAATTGGGTGTGGCGCGAGATGTCAATCTTGACTCGCCTTACAACACCAGGCGCTATGCTGGCTTGCCACCTGGTCCGATTGCGGTGCCGGGGCTACGAGCTTTAAAAGCGGTGGCTGAGCCAGCTGAGGGGGATGATTTATTCTTTGTCAGTGGTGATGATGATATCACTTATTTTGCCAGAACTGAGATAGAACATAATAATAATGTTAAAAAATATTGCCTCGTAAAATGCGCTAGTTACTAGCTTAAAAGTTGACTTTTTGGGGCTTTTTGCCTAAAATAACGAGTAGCGCAATAGGTGCCTTAGTGAACTTAATCTGAATTAGGGTGGCCACTAAAACACCGTTGAGCTTTACCGAATTGGTCGCACGAGATCAGTCGATAGATCTCTGTTCTAATGCGAGAAGAAAGACCAAAGGTAAAGTTAGTTAGTAATAACTGACCGGAGAATGACAATTAAAACTAAAATTACAAGGGTTGGGGAGCCAAAACGGATTATTAAGTTAGTTAATACTCCTGTTTCATCTGCCCGCCGAAGTAAGTTTTTGCAAGTTAATTTTTCTAACCTAGCCATTTACGCTGGGATATTTGTTTTGGTTTTAGTGGTTTTAATTGCTAATTTTCAAAAACCAGATAATCCAGAAGAAATTATTAATCGTCATATTAGTCAACTACCCACTGAAAAAGTAGTCTCAGTTGATGATGTGGTAGCGGTGGATGTTGCCTCTAAGTTGGCCTTGGCCGCCAAATTGCCGGTGGCAACTAGCGTGGCTAACTTGGCGGTCTCAACTAAGATAGCTAATGAGTTTGCTCAATTTAACAGCACCAAACAGCTAACAGTTGGCTCAACCGTTGATGGTCGAGCTGTTATTAGTTATGTTGTCGAAACGGGTGACACCATCGATACGATAGCCAGTAAGTTTAATTTAACTAAAGACACAATTATTTGGGCTAATAATCTAGTTTCAAATCGACTTTACGCTGGCCAGACTTTACAAATTCTACCAACCAATGGGGTTATTTATACCGTCAAAGTTGGCGATACGATCGACAGCTTGGCCGATAAGTACCGAGTAGACCGCGACCGATTAGTGCTTTATAACGACCTTGTCAATGACAGCTTAGTCGTTGGTCAACAGTTGGTTATGCCTGACGCCACTATGCCAGAAAACGAACGGCCAGGTTACATTGACTATATCCGCTATCAGTATTATTACGGCTATCAAGGTGGTGACATCACAGTTTTAGGTGGTGGGTCTTGGGATTTTAATGAAACAGTTCGGAGTTACATCCCTCATGTTAGTAGTTTGTATTCAAACACTTCTGGAAATAGAATGTATACTGGTCAATGTACTTGGTGGGCTTGGGAGCGTCGTTATGCTATGGGTAAGCCAATTCCTGCTGGTTTTCTTGGTAATGGCGGTGAATGGGGTTATCGTATGCAAAGCATGGGAGGAGTTGTTAACAATCAACCAGCGGTTGGAGCCGTGGCTGAGAGTGCTGGCCACGTGGCAGTGGTAGAGTCAATTAATGATGATGGCTCAATTGTGATTAGCGAGATGAACAATAATGGGACTTATAGGGTGGTGTTACGAACCATTCCGGCTTCTAGTGTTGGTAATTATCGCTATATTCACTAATTTAGTAACCAGTGATGTGTTAAAATAGAGCTATGTTTGTAGATGTTGCTAAGGTTTTAGTTACCGCCGGTAAAGGCGGTGATGGGGTGGTTAGTTTTCGCCGAGAAATTTATGTGCCAAAAGGTGGTCCGGATGGCGGTAATGGTGGCAAAGGTGGTGATATTATTTTTATGGCTGATTCTGGCTTAAATACTTTATTAGATTTTCGTTATCAACCAGAAATTAAAGCTCAAGATGGACAAAGTGGTGCCAAAGCTAATCGGACTGGAGCTTCGGGTGAACCAACCATTGTTAAGGTCCCACTGGGGACAATCGTTCGGCGTGACAAACAAGTTATCGCTGACTTAACCGAGCTAGATCAGTCTGTTGTCATTGCTAAAGGTGGCGATGGTGGTAACGGCAACGCTCATTTTAAAAGTTCAGTTCGTCAAACCCCTCGGATTGCGGAAAAAGGTGAAGCTGGGGAGTCTTTTGAGGCGGAGCTAGAGCTGAAGCTATTAGCTGATGTTGGCTTAATTGGTTTACCAAACGCCGGTAAATCAACCTTTTTGTCGGTGGTTAGTAACGCTCGGCCAGAAATTGCTGACTATGCTTTTACAACTTTAGTACCGAATTTAGGAGTTGCTAAAATTGATGATCATAGTTTTTTAATCGCCGATATTCCCGGGTTGATTGAAGGGGCGAGTGAAGGCAAAGGGTTGGGGCATGCTTTTTTGCGTCATGTTGAACG
>CAZEWP010000001.1:0-4680 GCA_964516285.1 uncultured Saccharimonas sp. (SeqCode) | reverse complement strand
CTCAGTTTTACTTCATCTAATTGACGCTTATTCAAACGATATTACCAAAGATTATTTAACAATTCGCCAAGAACTAGAGAAGTATTCGCCAGTTTTAGCTGATCGTCAAGAAATAATCGCTATCACAAAAACTGAAGGTTTAGACAGCGAAATTATTGAAATGCAAAAAGCGTCTTTAAAGAAAGTTTCAAAAAGTCCAATTTTTGTAATTTCATCCAGCGCCCATCTTGGAATTAAAGAGCTTTTAAGAGAATTATATAAACAAGTTGTTGAAAATCGTCAAGTAATAGTTGAATCAACTGACCAAGCTAATAATAAAGTTACTATTACACTTTCTAGTGATGAGCAATACCAAGCTTGGCGGGTTGTAAGGGTAACCAACAAAACACCAAGTGAATTTAAGGTGACGGGCCATAAAATTGAAAAATTTGCCAGGCGGACAGATTATGCTAACTATGACAGTCTTAATCGCTTGCGAGATATTATGAAAAAAATGGGTATTGCAAGAGAGTTATCTAGACAAGGTGCTACCGGCGATAGTTTAATTCAGATTGGTGATAACCAGTTTACTCTACTAGAACAATAGTAATTAGTAGTCTTTTTAAAAGATGCTATAATAATAAGCAGATAATTATGGGTATCGTTTCTAGCCAATCCAAAAATAAAATTAGTGGGTTCACAATTGTCGAACTTGTGATTGTTTTAGTTATCATCAGTGTTTTGGTCTCTATTGGGGTAGTGGCCTATCTAGGTATGAATGATAGAGCAAAAGAAATTGCTAAGGAAACGAAACTAAGAAATACTCAAAAACAACTAGAAGCCCATCGAACTATTTATGGTCAATATCCCAAAACAGTTGATTGTTCTAAACCCGTTGGAATTGATAATATTTGCCTAGAAGGTCAGCAAGGTCCCCTTTATATTCCTGATGATGATGGTTTTAGGTTTGGTATTAAAGATGATAAGAAAAAAGTTATTGATGAAATCGATCAAGATGGGAAAATCACTAAAACTCCAATGGCTTGGAAGCAAGTCAGTGTTGGCGGTAATTATTCTTGTGGTATCTATTATGACGATAAGGTTTATTGTTGGGGATATAATGGCTATGGCGAAGTGGGAGTTGGAAGTGCAGAAACGAAGATATTTAATCCGACAGCTATAAAAGGTGATTTAGCAAACAAAAGGGTTAAGTTAGTCACTACTGGTAGGTTTCATGTCTGCGCCCTAACCTCAGACGGTCAAGCTTACTGTTGGGGCTGGAATAACTGGGGGGAGGTTGGTGACGGGACATATCAAGAAAAAAGACTGCCAGTTAAAGTTAAAGCTACCACACCAGAAGATGTTTTATATGATAAAACTATTAAGCAGATTTCAGCTAGCAATAGGTCCACCTGCGCAGTTGCTTCCGATAACAAAGCCTATTGTTGGGGGGATAATAGCAACCATCAAGCTGGTACTGGTGTTGTTGGTAACCTATTTAAACCTCATGCGGTGCAGGGTGATTTAGCCATGAAAAATATAGATAGTGTTTTAGCAGGTAGTTACTATAGTTGCGCCTTAACTGTTGATAGAGAGTTCTATTGTTGGGGGTATAATAGTGGCTATCAGCCGTTTGGGTTTAAAACTAATGATGAGAAAGGCATTGTTAAACTGCCCACCTTGGCCAACGATAGTCTGCTAGCGGAAGTAGAATTACGACGCTTAGTTCTTTCTTTTACAGACCAAGGCCCACATAGTTGTGCGATTGGCCAAGACAACAAAGCCTATTGTTGGGGATCTAATGATTATGGTCAATTAGGCAATGGGGTTTCAGTGGGTGGAATTCGCCAGATTAGCCTTAAGGATGAAAGCAATAGTGACCAAGTTAAAGACATATCGACCGGGAATCGTTATACCTGTGCCATTAGCCTTAACAACAAAGCCTATTGCTGGGGATATAATAATTATGGTCAATTAGGTAATAACACAAAAACTATTAGCCAATCACCTGTGGCTGTTCAAGGTGAGATTGCTAATAAAGTGGTTAGTGGAATTTCGGCTGGGATGAATCATACTTGCGCGATTGCTGATGGTGATATTTATTGTTGGGGACGGAATGTTTATGGTGAGCTAGGCGATGGGACGACCAATGAGAGTCTTTTGCCTATTAAAATTAAAGATCCTATAAACTAGGAAATAATTTAAGGTGAAAAAGTTTTTATTTTACGACCTAGAAACTAGTGGATTAAACCCACTCACCGATCGGATTATGCAATTCGCTGGGGTTGAAACTGATACTGATCTCCAACCAACTGGTCGGCAATTTAATCTTTTAGTGAAGTTAACTGATGATATCTTGCCTAGTCCAGAAGCTATTTTAACCACTGGTATCACACCCCAAAAAACCATCGAGGAAGGCTATAGCGAGCCAGAGTTCGCTAAACTTTTAATGACTGAGATATTTTTGCCAGACACTATTATCGTTGGCTATAACAATATTCGTTTTGATGATCGATTTATCCAAAATCTTTTATGGCGTAATTTTTATGATCCCTATGAGTGGAGTTGGTCGCTTGGGCGATCAAAATGGGATTTATTGGATGTTGTTCGGATGGCTCGAGCTTTACGACCAGAGGGTATAGAATGGCCGTTCACGGAAGAGGGCGAACCAACTAATACTTTAGAGCTTTTAAGTCAACAGAATAAGATTTTACAACGCCAAGCCCATGATGCTTTAAGTGATGTAGAAGCTTTAGTCGGACTGGCAAGACTGGTGCGCGAAAAACAACCCCAGCTTTTTAACTATTTGTTAAGTATGCGCGACAAAAAGCCCATTAAAGAATTAGTCAATCTTGATCACAAAGTTCTCTTTGTCTATAGTAGTGGACGACTAGATAGTGAGTTTCTAAAAACCACAGTTGCTTTTCCGTTAACAACCGCACCAAACAATAACCTAGTGGTTTATGACTTGCGTTATGACCCCACCCCCTATCTTGATTTAAAACCAGCTGAGATTCAAGAAATCTTATTTGGGCAACGAGAAACTCCTTTTGAAGAAAGAAAAAAATTACCCGTCAAAGAGTTTCAGTATAACCACGCCCCAGCAGTGGCGCCGTTAAGTGTTTTATCGCAACAAGCTGGTTGGGAAAAAATAAAATTAACCGAGCAAGAAATTAAAAATAATCTTAATAAATTATTAAAACGACCAGACTTTGCCGAGAATATTCGAACCGCTTACGAAAACCGTCCCGCTCACGCCTCGTCAAATAATGCCGAGGAAAGATTATATGAAGGCTTTATTACAGATATAGACAAAAAATACATCAAAAAAATATCTGGGATGGATGCCACTCAATTGGTTGATCTCCAACCTACATTTATCGACGAACGGCTCGACCAACTATTGTTTTTTTACAAAGCTCATCACTACCCAGAATCATTAACTAAAACAGAAGCTTCCACATGGAGTCAATTAAGGTCACAAAGACTCGAACAAACCTTACCAGAATATCTCAAATCACTTCAAACCCTCGCTTCACAACCAAATTTAACGAACCAACAAAGCTTTCTCTTAGAAGAGTTGCAACTCTGGACTGAATCACTTTTACATTAAAAGCTTGCTTTTTTATTACGCTTATGCATATACTAAATGTATAATACTAAATTAAAAATAAAAACAAAGGGAAAAAGGGGAAATGCCCAAAAAACCAACCACCAAAAAAACAATCGCTACTAAGCGGGTTAGCAAGCCTGTTAAAAAAACAGCTTACAAAACAATAGCTAAAAAACCAGTTGTTAAGAAAGTGATGGCTAAAAAAGTAGCAACTAGGAAAGCTACTATTAAGCCAGTGGCAAGAAAAGCTATGGCTAAAAAATCTATTGCTAAAACACCAGTTGTCAAGCGGACTGTTACTAAGAAACCTCTTACTAGAATAATTACTTCTAAAAAAATAAATCAAAAGAAGATCAACAAACAAGGTCTTTTGTTCGTTGGTCTAGGTGTGGTCGCTGCTATTTTCCTTGGTATTTTTATTCTACCTAATGTTTTAAAGAGCTTCACTAAAGATAAGCCAGTGTTAGGTGCAGTAAATGTTGCCAATCTAAAAATTAAAGGTGCATGGTACGACGAAGATGTTCATATTGCTCCAGGTGTTACTAGCTGGGAGGCCAAAATTAATTTAATAATGGATGCTAACACTGTCACTCCAACAACATTTTTTCTCGTACAAGGAAATATAAAGTCTCAAATAAACTTTCTTTATGATAGTAAAACTGGTATTTACACGTCAAAGAGCCTTGCTTCGGTTTCATCAGCAAGCCAACCAACTATTGTGGCGGCTAGAGGGGTTGTGGTGGCTCATGAGAACGGAAGTTCTGGAAGATTAGGGGATTATGATTTTGGTCCTGAACAAAAAATAGGGTTTAACCAGGCTACAATAGTTAACCCTGTCTTCAGTGGTGGCAACGTTGTTAACACTGGTAAAATTATGTTCTCTGTAAGTGGCGCTAAACAGGGTTATTATAAGGTAGAATGTACCACAGCCCCTAAAGAAGCTTGGTTGATTTCTTATGCAGATTATAATGCCAGTCAACACAAGGACTTTATAAAAGTTGTGAACGCTCCAGCCACTACACCAGGAACACTGCAAACTGAGGAAAGCAAGCAGATCTTTAAAACTGGTCAGACTTGTACTATTCATG